>CAYPVL010000016.1:0-41401 GCA_964414165.1 uncultured Cognatiyoonia sp. | reverse complement strand
ATGATTGCCTGCCAGTTCATGTTCCCTAGTCGGTTTCACGACCGACCTCATATCTCAACACGTCAATATGGTCGCCTTGTGCGAGATTGGGTCATCGCAATTGGGCTGGAGCCAAGCGGATACGGCACCCACTCGCTGCGCCGCACCAAAGCAGCGGAGATATATAGAAAAACTGGAAACCGCAGGGCGGTACAGCTTCTACTGGGGCACACAAAGGTTGACAGTACCGTCAGATACCTCGGTGTCGAACTTGAAGACGCATTGAGTATCGCGGAACGGATCCACATCTGAGAAAAGCGACGAACGGCACATGCCGTTCGTCGCGTTAAAGCAGTCATGCGCGCTGGCGATTTCCCGAATTTACAGTTCACAAAGGCAGCTGTTTTTAACTGTCTTGGAGAAACGCGCCTCAGTGTTGGTCGGGAAATCGCAAGGCCTCATGAGGCCCTCAGGTTAGCTTGTCATACCAGTTGTGTGGATGTAGGGTCGTCCGGATGTAACTCAGAGGAATTCAGCGAAGTCATGGCGCGCAACGGGACACAACAAACGGAATTTGATGTCGAGCCCATCACGCGCCAGAAGCTCTCTGATCAAGTGTTTGATCGGCTATGGGAGATGATCGTATCCGGAGAACTTAAGCCGGGCGATACGATTCCGTCTGAGCGAAAGCTGATGGAGAAATTTGCCGTCGGTCGCCCCGCGGTCCGCGAAGCTTTGCAAACGCTGGAGAATAAGGGTGTTATCACGATTTCGCATGGCGAGCGAAGCCGGGTGAACGAGCTAAGTGCCAATATTGCACTAGACCAGGTGGACGATGTCGCAAAACTGCTTCTTTCAGCTCAGCCTTCCAATCTGGAGCACCTCAAGCAAGTCAGGAAAATCCTTGAGGCGGGCACCGTGCGAATTGCAGCGGAAAAGCGCAACGATGACGACGTGCGTCAACTACGGGAGCTGGTCGAAAAACAAAAAGCCCAACTCAACAATCCCAAAGGGTTCATCGAAACCGACATCGCATTTCACACCGCAGTCGCCAATGCCTCGCGCAATCCACTGTTACAAGCGGTGACGCGCCCGATGCTGACTTGGCTTTTTGAGTACTATAAACCGTTGCTTCACTGGTCTGGTCGCGAAGACACGACACTGTTGGAGCACACGAAGTTGGTCGATCATTTGAAGGCCCGCGATGCGGATGCCGCGGCAGCTTTGATGCGTGAGCATCTGGACCGATCTGATCCTCTCTACACAAATTCTGAGACCTGATTTTCAGGGATTCTTGGTCAAACCGCAGAATTCTTTTGCCCTTCATACTTGCCAATTCGCTGCTTGTTCAGGTGCGAAATGGCTTTGTCTTGCCGTTAAGACTCTGAATTAAAATAGATATCGGCAAGCGCGAAGTGTACCTCAAACTCTAGCAGCCCCCACCTTGACATAAATTGATGATGATATACTGATCATACCAGTTGAGAAGCTTTGCTTTTGGGATCATCATCAAGGCTCGTTTCGACTCGGGAACCGGAACCAGCGTTACCGCGGATCGGCAGCAAGCCGACGGGGCCCGAACATGAGAGCACTAGGGAGGACTATTATGCTCAAGACCATGACCAAAACTCTGTTAGCCGGAGTAGCAGCAACTGCCTTGCTGAGCACCGTGGCGTCCGCACAGACCACGCTGCGGATTCAAAACCACCAAAGCCAGTCTTCGCCATACGGCGTTGCAATTCAGAAATTCGTTGAAGACGTCGCGATGATGTCCGGCGGCGATTTGCAGATCGAGATGTTCTATTCTTCGTCTGTTGTTCCATCAGCCGAGACTTTCGACGCGGCGAAGAATGGAATCCTTGATTGTGACATGACGAACGGTTCTTACCAGACAGGTAAGAACGCGGCGTTTCAATTCGTGGCAGATACGATGGGCGGTTACGATACGCCGCTACAGTATCAAGCGTGGGTTGAACAAGGTGGTGGTCGCGAGGCAATCAACGAGCTCTATGCAACCCATGGCATGACCTTCATTGGTGCACATGTCGGCGGGCAGGAATCGTTGAACTCAACCCGCCCGCTTCGTGGTGTGGCAGACTTGAAAGACTTCAAGTTCCGCTCTCCTCCCGGCATGGAGTCTGACATCTTTGCATCGCTTGGCGCTTCGCCGATCGTGATGGATTTCACCGAGGTCATTACCGCTCTTGAATCTGGAATCATTGACGGTGCAGACGCCTCCACATTGGCGACGAACCTGAATATCGGTGTTTATGACGTGGCCAAGCACACCACTTTCCCTGGGTTCCACTCCATGTCATCGGACCAATTGGCCTGCCGCACTGACGTTTGGGAAGGTCTGACCGACCAGCAGCGCCGTATCATCGAAGTGGCCTACAAGAACGTCGCGATGGATTTGATGATCTCGACGCTGGTCCTGAACGGCGAAGCCCTGGCCAAGATGCCAGAGATGGGCGTCACAACTTATGACTGGTCTGCAGAAGACCGTGCGGCCTTCCGCGCTGCCGCGCAGGCTGCGTGGCAGGAATGGGGCGCAAAGTCTCCAGAAGCCACTAACCTGGTTCAGAGCCACGAAGCTTTCCTGCGCCGGATCGGCTTGGTCGAATAGCCCAAGCTTTCGACACAGCAATTGGCATTGGCGGCAACCTGTCGCCAATGCAGCCATCGCGCGCTCAGCTTTGAACTGGCTGATTGGGGGGAATGACCGTGGTTGAACACGAGACAACGGGTCCGCTGGACAAACTTATTTGGGCCATCAGCCGGGTCACCATGTGGCTGCCTGCCTTCATCGTGGCAATCATTCTATTTGAAGTCGTCCTTCGTTACGTATTCCAGCGCCCGACACTTTGGGTCAACGAAACATCGCTCTGGGTTGCGGGAGCGGTTTATATGTTCGCTGGCCTCTATTCCATGCAGCAGCGTAGTCATATTCGCATTTTCATTCTTTACGATCTGGCTCCACGTTGGCTTCGCCGCACCTTCGATGTGATTTCAACCATCTGCATCTGTGTTTTTGCCTTTGCACTCGTCTGGGGCAGCTTCGATGAGGCGCTTGAAAAGCTGATGACCTGGGAACGGTTTGGCACCAAATTCAACCCTCCCATTCCCGCAACCATCAAACCTTTGATCCTTGTAACCATGGCGCTGCTTGCGCTGCAGGCAATCTCAAACCTGATTTACGACTGGAACAAGGACCAAGGTGAGCGGCAGTTCGTAGAAGGGATTGAGGATCTTCTTGAGGACTTGGGAGAAGACCACCTAGCGGCCCGGCCATCAGGTGGCGCAGAGGGCCATTCTGGCCAGACACCCGACGTAAGCCAACAAAAAGCAAAACCCGGCCAGAGGACCGAATAAATGGACATTGGAACGATATCTCTGGTCGTCCTGATGGGCATGCTCGTCCTTCTGGCGATTGGTATGCCTTTGGGCTTTGCCTCTGGCTTTTTGGCCGTCGTGGTCATGGTAATGAAATTTGGGCCAGACCTGCTGTTCAGCAATTTCGGAACTGGCCCGCTGAACCTTCTCGGGCAACGGATATACGGGATCACCACAAGCTATGTTCTCGTTTCCGTGCCGCTTTTCATATTTATGGCCAATCTGCTCGAACGCTCCGGCATTGCGCGGGACATGTATGACACGCTTGAGAAATGGATGAGCCGCACCCGTGGTGGCATCGCCGTGGTGACCGCCTTGATGGCTGTAGTCATGGCCGCCATGTCCGGCATCATCGGCGGCGAAGTCGTATTGCTGGGCCTGATCGCGCTGCCACAAATGCTACGGTTGGGCTATGACCAAAATCTCGCCATCGGCACGATCTGCGCGAGCGGCAGTCTTGGCACAATGATCCCGCCATCCATCGTTCTGATTTTTTACGGGCTGATCACCGATACCTCGATCCACGCGCTCTTTCAGGCAGCCTTTGTGCCGGGTTTCATTCTGGCTGGATGTTACATCGCCTACATCTTGATCCGTACCAACCTGCAACCGCATCTCGCCCCATTGCCCGAACCGCGGGAGGGCGATCTGACAGGGCCACAGAAACGCATTTATGGCCTGTCTCTGGTCCTGATCATTGTCGCTGCGGCCGCTGCGATCATGGTTGCACGGGGGCTCTACTTCAATGCCGCCGGGCTTGTTGACGAAGACACGAACTATGCGAGTGCGAGCTATCTGATGAAAGCAGGCGCGGTGTCGGCAGGATTGGTCGGATTGCTGGTCTTCGGCATCGGCCTGAAAACCGCGAAAGCCGCGTGGGATAGCGGCAAGGGCATGGTAGCCCCGCTTCTGGTTGTATTTGTCGTCCTCGGGTCCATTTATGGCGGCGTCACAGGCATTACAGAGGCTGCCGGAATCGGGTCGGTTGCCGTCTTGCTGTTGATCATCATTCGCGGCGAGTTTTCTTGGCGTATTCTGCAAGAAGCTTCGATGCGCACGTTCAAATCCACAGGCACGATCATGTGGGTCACCATCGGGGCAACGGCGCTCGCAGGTGCCTACACGCTTTCGGGCGGTCCGACATACGTTGCCAATCTCATTGTTGGAATGGACATCTCGACGCTCAGCGTTCTACTGATCATGATGCTTGTCTTTCTATTTATGGGGGCCTTCATGGACTGGACGGGCATTGTGCTGCTGGTCATGCCGGTCTTTTTGCCTATTGTCCTGAAGCTGCCGCGTGATGAGCTTGGCCTCTTTGGTGGCCTAGATAGCCAACTCGCGGTGCAGGTTTGGTTCGGCGTTCTGTTCTGCGTGAATATGCAGGTAAGTTTCCTGTCGCCGCCATTTGGAGGTGCTGCGTTCTACCTGAAATCCGTCGCCCCACCGCATATCACTCTACCCCAGATTTTCCGAAGCTTCTTGCCCTTCATTGGCATTCAGATTGTCGTCTTGATGCTGATCTTGTTTGTGCCGCAAATCACGACGTTGTTCCTATGACCGATCCCATCCGCATTGAAGCCGACTACCTGATTGAAACAGCCTACGACCCGGAGCAAGCCGCAGAAATCATGGCGGGCGAGCAGTCTTCTGGCACGTTCCGTCCAGTTCCAGGAGAGACCCCTGAACTGAAGGCGCGCGCTGCAGCACGGGTTGAGCGTTTGGAGTTGTTGGGGACGGTTGCAGCGCCATCTTTGCCCGGGGCTGGATTGCCGGTGAAAGGCCAAGTCTACCAGCAGGCACACGTCACCCTTTCATGGCCATTAGACAATCTCGGACCATCATTACCGAACCTGATCGCGACGATTGCGGGCAACCTTTTCGAACTGAAGCCGTTCTCCGGCCTCCGCTTGCTGGATGTTCGTCTGCCATCGGCTTTTGCGGCGGCTTATCCGGGGCCGAAGTTCGGGATGGAGGGAACACGCAAACTTGCCGGTGTCAAAGGCCGACCGTTGATCGGGACGATCATCAAACCCAGCGTTGGATTAAGTGCCGAAGAGACCGGGGCATTGGCTGCCGAACTCTGCGAAGGCGGCATCGATTTTATTAAGGATGACGAATTGCAGGCTGACGGCCCCGCGTGCCCCTTCGATGATCGGGTCCATGCCGTGATGGCTGCGGTGAACGCGGCTGCGGACCGAACAGGTAAGAAGACCATGGTGGCCTTTAACCTGACCGGCGAAATTGACGAGATGCGCCGCCGTCACGATCTGGTTCTGGCCGAAGGCGGCACCTGCGTCATGGCGAGCGTCACCGGGGTCGGTATGTCCGGCATGATCGCACTTGGCCGTCATACAGAGTTGCCGATCCACGCGCATCGTTGTGGCTGGGGCGCGCTCACGCGGTCCCCTGTGCTTGGTTGGGCCTATCCCGCATGGTCCAAGCTTTGGCGTTTGGCCGGTGCAGACCACATGCACGTCAACGGGATCGACAACAAGTTCAACGAAGACAATGACAGCGTCATCGCTTCGGCACGGTCCTTGTCTGATCCTATGTTTGAGGCCAACCCCATGCGGGCTGTACCAGTCTTTTCTTCCGGCCAAACCGTGCATCAAGCACCAGCCACATTGGCGGCAGCCGGATCGCCCGATTTGCTCGTGACGGCAGGTGGCGGCGTAGTCTCGCACCCGGATGGCGTTGCTGCGGGTGTGATGGCGATGCGGGAGGCCTATGACGCGGCCCTGTCTGGGATCGATGTCCAGGACTACGCCAAGGATCACCCAGCCCTTGCCGCTGCGTTGGAGGCCTACTCATCATGACCGCCCCGCTGCTCACATTCTATGGCGATGACTTCACCGGTTCTTCAGCGGTGATGGAGGTGCTGAGTTTTGCGGGTATTCCGACGATGCTGTTCTTGGAGGCGCCGGGCGAGGACGTTTTGGCCCACTTTCCTGAGTTGCAGGCTGTCGGGGTGGCAGGGGTGGCTCGTACTAAAAACCCAGCCTGGATGCGGGCACATTTACCGACAGTGTTCGAAGGATTGAAAAAGCTTGGCGCGCCTTTGGTGCACTACAAGGTATGCTCGACCTTCGACAGCGCGCCCGAAACAGGCTCCATTGGTGTGGCGGCAGAACTGGGCAAACAAATCTTTAACCCCATTTGGATACCGCTTGTGGTCGGCGCTCCTGCTATCGGGCGCTATCAGGTCTTTGGGAACTTGTTCGCGGCAGCGGGGGATGGAGTGCATCGCCTTGACCGCCACCCGGTCATGTCTCGCCATCCCGTAACGCCCATGGATGAAGCCGATCTGGGACGGCATTTGTCCCGCCAGACCGATTTGCGAATAGGTTGTGTCGATTTCCGTACCATGACAACCGGCCAGGCGGATACGGCGTTGAAGACAGCAATCTCCAGCGGTGCTGAGATCATTGCGCTCGATGCGATGGACGACGCGACATTGCAGGAAGCCGGAAGGATGATCGCGGAAGGCGACACATCCTTCGCCATTGGGTCCCAAGGGGTGGAATACGCGCTTGTCGCCCATTGGCGCTCCTCGGGCCAGCTTGCGCAGGAACACGCTACGCCACGGCTCACCCCGGTTGATCAGCTTTTTGCCGTCTCCGGGTCCTGCGCGCCGACGACCGCAGCGCAGATTGACTTTGCCCAGGCCAAAGGGTTCGAGATACTCGACTTTGATGCCGCGCAGGCGGTCGACCCGAACGCGCTACAAGCCGAAACGGATCGCGTGCGACAAACATCATTGCAGCTTCTGTCCGAAGGCCGAGATGTTCTGGTGACCTCTGCCCGTGGACCAAACGATCCTTCCCTCGCACGCATGTCCGAGGCAATAAATCGCGCCGGGACCAGTAACGCCGAAGCCAATGAGGATTTAGGACGAGCATTGGGCAATCTGGTTGCTGAAATCCGACTTGCGACC
Organism: uncultured Cognatiyoonia sp.; assembly: GCA_964414165.1. Lineage (GTDB taxonomy): Bacteria > Pseudomonadota > Alphaproteobacteria > Rhodobacterales > Rhodobacteraceae > Cognatiyoonia. The sequence goes on along the minus strand of CAYPVL010000016.1, from coordinate 34,092 downwards.
GGCCTGCCACGCGCCGCAATTGGCGGTGGGGATACGTCGGGCCACGCGCTGACGGCGTTGCAGGTCGAGGCCTTGTCGGCAGTAGCGCCCCTCGCACCTGGCGCACCTCTTTGCCGTATCCACAGCGCTCGCGCGCCAAAGATCGATGGCCTCGAAGTCACTTTGAAGGGTGGCCAGATGGGTGCCCCCGACTTCTTCATTCACGCAAAATCAGGGGATGCTTGATGCAAGCCTCAAAAAGAAAAGGAATAATAGCATGACAAGCATCGCACTCTTCGGCGCCGGTGGCAAAATGGGCGTACGACTGGCCACGAACCTCAAGGAAGCGCCTTATGACCTGCTTCCCGTCGAGGTGAATCCTGAGGGTCAGGCCCGGCTCAAGGTTGAAACGGGTTTGACGTGTGTAGAACAAGGGCAAGCCTTGAGTGCCGCGGACACCGTGATCCTCGCCGTGCCGGATCGGGCAATCGGTAAGGTGCTCGCGGGCTTTGTGAACGATCTGAAGCCAGGCACCGCCGTGATCATGCTGGATGCCGCAGCACCCCACGCCGACACTTTGCCGGAACGCGACGACATCACGTATTTCGTTGCGCACCCTTGCCACCCGCCGCTGTTTAACGACGAAACTGAAATGGACGCTAAGACCGACTACTTCGGTGGCATCGCGGCAAAGCAACACATAGTATGTGCCCTGGCTCAAGGTCCGGAAGAACACTATGCAAAATGTGAGGAAATCGCTCGGGTCTTCTATGGCCCGGTCATGCGATCTCACCGTGTAACGGTTGAGCAAATGGCTCTTCTGGAACCGGCGTTGTCGGAATCAGTCGGGGCAACTTTTGCCAAAGTCCTGAAAGACGCCACGGATGAGGCCGCGCGCCGGGGTATTCCCTATCAGGCGGCAGAGGACTTCCTGCTTGGCCACCTGACGATCCTTTTGGCCGTGGCCTTCGGTGTCCAGCCCGGCGGCAAACTGTCGGACGGCTGTATGAAAGCCATCGAAGAGGCCGAACCTGTGATCTTCAAGGATGGATGGATGGACAACATTTTTTCAGCCGAGGCTGTGAAGGCATCTGTGAAATCCATTTGTGATTGATCAAATGTTGGTGGCGTCCGGCAATCATGCAGTCGGACATACTCAATACGTAGATCAGCTTGCGCAGTACAGGTGCGGTGAAACAGCGGATAGTTTTGGACTATAATGGCTCTGATAAATGGCGGCTTAGGGAAAAACTCCCTAGTCGCAGAGTTTACTGTGCTGCAGTCGCGAGGGTTTTCTGCGTCAGCAATAGCTGCAGCCGCACAAGTCCGGTTTGTCCCTCAAAGCAGTCATTGCCACTTCTCTAATCCCCCGGCGGCTGCGCATCCCCTTCATCCCCCGGCGGGCGCAGTGCGATCACCCGCACATCCGGTGCGCCCTTCACATCCTCATCCTTGCGGATCAGCTTGATCTCACCCTTGGGCGCAATGCGTGCGATCACATGGGCGTCGGGGTGCATGGTCCGCCATTCCTCAAACGGGTGCTCTTCGCTTAACCGTGATACCCGGAAGGTCCAGCCATCCCGCACCAGCCGGTCCATCCCGTCGTGTGTCTCTTCAGGCCCAAAGCGCGCGCCGCCCAATGTGCGCGGCAATTGGTGGCGGGCGTTTTCGGATTTGGCCCGCATCACCTGAAACACATTCCCGCGCCCGAATTCCGGCGCGAGGTCTGTGGCCACAAGCGTGTTGTAGGCATCATTGTCTGTCGCCGCGACCAAGGTTTCGTAGGACATAAGCTCAAGGCGCTGCTCGGCGGCCTCGGACAGAATATCGCCGCTGAAGGTGTCTAACCCTGCGGTGCGTGCGGCCCGCAGGTTGCCGTAGTTTGGATCAGTCATCAGCACAGGCACTTCGGCGCGCTGCAAGGCCTCGGCAAAGGCCGTTGTCCAAGGCGATCCGCCGATGATCACAACCCCCGGATTCTCGGTTCCTGCCAACCCAAGGAAGCGGGCGAAGGGCGCAAGCGTAAAGCCGTGCAGGACCACAGTGAAGGCCACCAGCACGAAGGCAAGCGGGCCGATCAGCCCCGCATCGGGCAGCCCCAAGGTCATCAACCGTTCGCCAAATAAACCCGCAACCGCGACCAGCACAACGCCGCGCGGGCCGGTGAAGGCGACCAAGACTTGTTCGCGCATCGGCAGCCCAGATCCCAAAAGTGACAAAAACACCGTCAAAGGCCGCGCCACAAGCACCACCAATGCAATGAACAGGATCGCGCGCCAGTTGAGTTGCCCAAGCACCGCAAAATCAAGGTTCGCGGCCAGCAGGATGAACACGCCCGACACCAGCAAAACGGTCGCATGTTCCTTAAAGCGCAGCAATTCCACATAGCTTGGCAGGTTCGCATTCGCGATGACGATGCCCATGATGGTCACAGCCAGCAGGCCGCTTTCGTGCAGGATCGCATCCGACACACCAAAGACTGCCAGAAGGGCCGCAAATAGCACCGGAACCTTCATATATTCGGGCACCCACCCACGCTTGAACGCACGGGCCAGCCCGAAGCCACCGATCCAGCCAAGAACCGAGGCGACGGTGATACCGATGACCATGGCCCAGACCGCCTCGCCGATTGTGGAGGTTGTATTCAAAACAACGACCACCTCATAGGCGAGCACCGCGGCCAACGCGCCGATGGGGTCGTTGACGATGGCCTCCCATTGAAGCAGCGCGGCGGGGCGTTTTTGCAGCTTGGCTGTGCGCAACAGCGGCGCGATCACGGTCGGCCCAGTCACAATCATAATCCCGCCAAACACGGCCGAGGACTGCCACGACAGCCCGGCCCCGTAATGCAGCGCAAGCGCTGAGGTCAGCCAGCCAAGCGGTGCCCCGATAAAGACCAGCCGTTTGACGCCCGTCACAGCGTCCTGCAGCTTGTGAAAGTTAAGGGTCATCCCCCCCTCAAACAGAATAATCGCCACCGCGATACTGATCATCGGGCCCATCAGCACGCCGATGTCGCGTTCGGGATCAAAGACGCCCAACACTGGACCAATCAGGATGCCCGCCACCAGCATCAACACGATAGCCGGCATACGCAGGCGCCACGCCAGCCACTGCGAGCCGACGCCCAACGCGCCCACCAATGCGAATGCAACGACCGGAGCCATTGCGCCATCTACGACTTCAGTTGCCATCGGTAACTCCTGCTGGGACGGGGGTGCCGCCGATCAGGCGGCTGTGTTCTTGAATTGCGAACCGGTCGGTCATGCCGGCGATATAATCCGAAACGATACGGGCCAAAGCGGTTGTATCGCGGGCCTCAGCCACATCTTTGCGCCATTGCTTGGGCAACTCACCGGGGTGCTCCATGAAAAACGGGAACAGTTCGTTGATCATCTGGGTCACGGCCACACGCATCTCAACCACGACGGGGGCGCGGTACATGCGGGTGAACAGGAACTGACGGATCACCTTAAGGTCTTTCCACATGCCGGGCGAAAACTGGATCATCATGCGCCCTGCGTTGCGGATATCAATGACCGAGGGTGGATTGAGGTCCGCGATATTCTTGGCCGACACGGCAAGCACATCTTCGACCAATATCCCGAAGAACCGCCGCAGCGCCTCGTGTCGGCGGCGGTAGTAGTTCAGCCCGGGGTATTTCTTATCGACTTGTGCAAAACATGCATCAAGAATGGGCAATTCGGCCAGATCATCGGTGCTGAAAAGTTCCGCGCGAAGACCGTCGTGTAAGTCGTGGTTATTATAGGCAATATCATCAGACAGTGCGGCGACCTGCGCCTCGGCACTGGCGTGGGTGTGCAGTTCCAGATCATGGCGGGTGTTGTATTCTGACAAGACCCAAGGAATGTCGCCTGTGACGGGGCCGTTATGTTTGGCAATCCCTTCAAGGGTTTCCCAGGTCAGGTTCAACCCATCCCATTCAGCATAGTGGCGTTCAAGATCGGTGACGATCCGCAGGGCTTGGGCATTGTGATCAAAGCCACCGTAGGGCTGCATGAGGGCATCAAGCGCCTCTTCCCCGGTATGCCCAAAGGGCGTATGGCCAAGGTCATGGGCCAACGCGACGGCCTCGGTTAATTCGACGTTAAGGTTGAGGCTGGCGGCCATGGTGCGTGCGACTTGGGCGACCTCAATCGAATGGGTCAGCCGTGTGCGAAAATAATCGCCTTCATGTTCGATAAACACTTGGGTCTTATGCTTGAGACGCCGAAAGGCGCTTGCGTGGATGATCCGGTCGCGGTCGCGCTGGAACAGCGAACGGTGCGCGCTTTCCTCTTCTGGATATAGCCGACCGCGTGACCCAGCGGGATCGGTCGCATATGGGGCTGCCATGCCTGTGCCTGCCTTGTCGTCTTTGCCTTTGGTCCTTATATCAAGTTCAGCGACAACCGATAGGTGCATCATGCTGACCATTCCCCCCAAAGTGACAGACCGGGCCTTTGAACGGCTTGCGGAAATCGGGGCCGCCGATCAGGGCAAAGCCTTGCGGGTGGCTGTCGAAGGGGGTGGCTGTTCGGGATTTCAGTATGAAATCGACCTTGATGACCCCAAAGACGGGGACATGATCCTTGAAGGGGCTGGGCAAAAAGTGGTGATCGACGATGTGTCACTGCCCTTCCTTGCGGATGCGGTGATTGATTTCTCAGAAGAACTAATCGGGGCGCGGTTTGTGATCAACAACCCCAACGCGACAAGTTCTTGCGGTTGCGGGACATCGTTTTCGATGTGACAATGGCGACCGAATGAGGGGACAGCCATGAAAATCGCGACATTTAATATTAATGGTATCAAGGCCCGTATGGGTGCGTTGACCGATTGGCTGACTGAAAGCGCGCCGGACGTGGCGCTGTTGCAGGAAATCAAATCCGTGGATGAAAATTTCCCGCGCGCGCACTTTGAAGACATGGGCTATATCGTTGAAACCCATGGACAAAAAGGGTTCAACGGGGTTGCGATCATGTCCAAGCTGCCGCTTGAGGATGTGACCCGTGGCTTGCCCGGTGATGACACCGATGAACAGGCCCGCTGGATCGAGGCGACTGTGATGGGGGATGTGCCGATCCGGGTTTGTGGCTTGTATTTGCCCAATGGAAACCCCGTTCCGGGTCCGAAGTACGACTATAAGCTGGCATGGATGGAGCGGCTTTACGCCCGCGCAAAAGACCTTTTGGATCAAGAGGTTCCGGCCCTGATGGCAGGCGATTACAACATCATTCCGCAGGCCGAGGATGCGAAACGCCCCGATACGTGGCGCGAAGATGCGCTGTTCCGCATGGAAAGCCGCGAGGCGTTTCGCCGGATTGCCAACCTTGGCTTCACCGAGGCCTTTCGCGCCACGACCCACGGCCCTGATCACTATTCGTTTTGGGACTACCAAGCAGGCGCATGGGATCGCAATGACGGCATTCGCATCGACCACTTTCTGCTGACCCCGCAATGCGCTGATCTGCTTGGGGATTGCTGGATCGAATCGGGCGTGCGCGGGCGCGAAAAGCCATCTGATCACGTGCCCGTCTGGGTCCATCTTGCCGCGTGAAGGACAGCGTGTAATATGTTGCGATTAAGCCTTTTTCTTCTTTTCATTGCGACCACCGCCGAAGCGAACTGCCGCATGGCTGCCGCCGGCGCCACCTGTGATGCGCCACCGCGGCGCCCCACACCTCCGGCCCCCGGGCTTGGCCCGGCACCGGTCGAGATTGGCACCATTCTGCCGCAGGGCAAATACAATATGGTCCTGAATTCACAGTATTTCGGACTGCCCTTTCCGCGCGATGGATGGGTTTATTTTCGTATCGAAGATGATGTTTATCGGGTCGATTTTGAAACCCGCAAAGTGCTGCAACGCGCTACGCGCGAGGCAAGCGCGAACTGGCCGCCGTGACGTCGTGATCGTAAAGCCATGACAGGCGGTTGATGAACGCATCAGGTGCGACGGCCCCAATTCCCTTTAAAATAAGGTGCGATGCCGTCCGCCGCGCCCCGCGCAAATGGTAATTCACGGCATTCGCATTTGCCGTTGCAATCGCCTTACCGACACGCGCTTTGCGCAATGATTGATAACGCTGCAAGCCCGCAGCAAGATCACCTGCCGCACAGCACTCTGCCAGTACATAAGCATCCTCAATCGCGAGGTTCGCCCCTTGCGCAAGGAACGGCAGCGTTGGGTGCGCCGCATCCCCCAGCAGTGCGATCCCTTCGTCCCCCCATGTGTCGGCAACCGGATGGCGGAACAGCCCCCAAAGTTTCACATTTTCAACCAGCCCCAGAATTTCGCGCAATTCCAGACAGCTGGACGCGAAAGCTGATGTAAGATTGGCGGGCACATCATCGTGATGCCAGCCTTCCTCGGCCCACGCGTCGCGTTCCTGCACAGCCACAATATTCAAGTGCCCACCGCTTAGCGGGTAGGTCACCACATGCGCACCCGGCAACATCCAAATCCGTGCTTCGGGCGGGGCTTCCATTTCGACCACAGCGCGCCATGCGACCTGATGCGTAAAGAACGGCTTGCCCGGCCCATTGAGCAATGGCCGCACGACCGAATGCAACCCATCCGCACCGACCGTCAGATCGGGCGATTTGAGCACGCCGTCCACATGAAATCGCCCGTCAAATCGCCCGTCGCTGCCCACATCTTCAATGCGCGCGCCAAGGACCACGTCGATCCCTGCCTGTTGGCAAGCCTCGTCCAGCACCCGGATCAAAGCGGCGCGGTGCACAAAGCGATAGCGCGGGTCTTTGCGTGATAGATCAAAACGGGTCACGGCGCGGCCTATCAAACCGTCCATCGGCACAACCGCTTGGGCCGCGACGCTTTCAGCCACAAGTGCATCTTCAAGCCCCAAGGCCTTTAGCACCCGCATCCCATTTGGGGTTATTTGCAAGCCCGCCCCGACCTCTGACAGGACGGGGGCTTGTTCGTAGACGGTGACCTGCGCGCCTTTGGTTTGAAACGCCAAAGCCGCCGTCAGGCCGCCAATGCCGCCACCGATGATGGCGACATCGTGCATTTAGTCTTTGCGGTGAACCTTTTCGCCGCGCTCGTGACGTTCTTGCGCCTCAAGCGACATGGTCGCAATTGGACGGGCATCCAAACGCTTGAGGGAAATCGGCTCGCCCGTGATTGCGCAGTAGCCGTATTCACCTTCATCAATCCGGCGCAGCGCTGCGTCAATTTTGGACACCAGCTTGCGTTCGCGATCACGTGTGCGCAGTTCCAGCGCGCGATCCGTTTCTTCGGATGCGCGGTCGGCGACATCCGGGATATTGCGTGTCTGGTCTTTCATGCCGGCAACGGTGTCAACGCTGTTGCCCAGAATGTCGGCTTTCCAGTCAATCAACTTGCGGCGGAAATATTCGGTCTGGCGTTCGTTCATAAACGGCTCGTCCGCAGCGGGACGGTAATCGTCTTCCAAGAAAACTTCAGCTTTCATGTCTTTTTCCCCTGATGTGCCCGATGCCAGCTTGGCGGTAGATGATGACATCGCGGATACCCCTCAACAATTAGCGCCCGTTTACCCTTGTTATATGGGCTTGTCACCCCCCTTTTGCCTGTGTCTACAGTGTGTTGATGAAGCGTGAAAAGCCACATAGGTTGCAGATCAGGGTTAACACACGAGGGCAGGATGCAGTTCCACGGGACCGACGATTACGTCGCCACAGATGATTTGAAGATGGCGGTGAATGCGGCTGTGACGCTTGAACGCCCATTGCTTGTCAAAGGCGAGCCGGGCACAGGCAAGACCGAACTTGCACGCCAAGTGTCACAGGCTTTGGGTCTTGAGATGATCGAGTGGCACGTCAAATCCACGACAAAGGCCCAGCAGGGTTTATATGAATATGACGCCGTCAGCCGCCTGCGCGACAGCCAGCTTGGCGATCCCCGCGTCAATGACGTGTCCAACTACATCAAAAAGGGCAAGCTGTGGCAGGCTTTTGAGGCCGATCAGAAGGTTGTTCTGTTGATTGATGAGGTCGACAAAGCCGATATCGAGTTTCCGAATGACCTGCTGCAAGAGCTTGATAAGATGGCCTTTCATGTTTACGAAACCGGCAAGACGGTCACGGCCAAACATCGCCCCATCGTCATCATCACCTCGAACAACGAAAAAGAACTGCCCGACGCTTTCCTGCGCCGCTGCTTCTTTCACTATATCCAGTTCCCGGACATGGACACCTTGCGCAAGATCGTCGCTGTCCATCATCCCGGCATCAAGGATGCTTTGCTGACTGCGGCCTTGACCCAATTTTATGAAATTCGTGAAACCCAAGGGCTGAAGAAAAAGCCTTCAACCTCGGAAGTGATTGACTGGCTCAAGCTGTTGTTGGCCGAGGATTTGTCGTCCGAGGATTTGAAGCGGGACGGCGCGAATGCCTTGCCGAAGTTGCACGGGGCCTTGCTGAAGAACGAACAGGACGTGCATTTGTTTGAACGGCTGGCGTTTATGGCGCGGGGTGAGCGGTAGGCCTAACGGGAAGAGTTTCATCGAAAGTCTATACCCAAATCCTCAAAAAGGATTTGTGTCCAATTTCTAAAATAGAAATTGTTGCCCCCCTGACGCCCATCTATATTTTGTGCCTTCCCTCCAGCGACGCACAAGCCATTTGAGTCTTTTGCGCAACGCCCCAATCCAATCAACCTCTTTCCCGAACTTAAGGCGTGATTAACCACGTCTTGGTAGGGTTAATCGACCTGCTTCCAATCTGGTGCGCAGGTGTCGCCTGCCCCCCAAACAAGAGAAGCCGCGGCCAGCAGGCAGGTTTGGCTGACGACATTGAGGAGAGTTGACTTGACCAAGGCAAACATGCCGGTCGATTTGTATCTGATGTCTGTGCGCCCCTTTGCGCCAGTGTATCAATCACAGGCCGTTCATCGCGTTCTTTCAGTCCGGGCACCCGCCTGCCCTTACCTCAGTGGTTTCATTGCATGAACCGTCTCGCCGCTGTTGCCCTGTCGATCATGGCCGCCTGTGCGCCATTGCCCCAAGATCCGCCGCCGTCGCGTGCGGTCACACTTGAGGCGGACCTCCCCCCAACCAAATCTTTCCCTGACCCCTTTGCCGCCCCAGCGTCGCGGGCCAATGCTGATATGGTGCAGGACTTTCTGGATCTCAGCTTTCGGATGGAAAGCGGGAAGGCCATCCCGGTGATGACCCGCTTTGAAGGGCCGATTGCTGTCCGTATCGCGGGCCCTGCGACCCAAAGCCTATCGGATGATCTGGATGCGCTTTTGAACCGTCTGCGCCGTGAAGCAGGCCTGAACATCGCCCTGTCTGACAATGACGGTGCCCAGATCGTCGTCGAGGCTGTGCCCCAAGCCGTTCTGCAACGTGCTGTGCCCCGTGCGGCCTGCTTTGTTGTTCCCCGCATCAGCAGTTGGGATGAATTCCTGATCGCGCGCCGCACCGGCCAGATCGACTGGACCACGCTTACCAAACGTGATCGGGTCGTGATGTTCGTACCCGCAGATGCGGCCCCCCAAGAGGTGCGCGATTGCCTGCATGAAGAACTGGCGCAGGCTTTGGGTCCGCTGAACGATCTCTATCGCCTGCCCGACTCGGTCTTCAATGACGACAATATCCATGCTGTTCTGACCGGCTTTGATATGCTGATGCTGCGCGCCTATTACGCGCCAGAGCTGCGCAACGGTATGACCCGGCAAGAGGCTGCAGCCGTCCTTCCCCGCGTGTTTGCCCGCATGAACCCCGGTGGAGAGCGCCACGCCAAACGCGCCGAACATGACACCACCCGCGAATGGATCGACGCGATGGAACTGGCCCTGACCAGCGGTGCCGTCCCTGCCCGCCGCCGCGCCGCCGCCCAACAGGCGATTCAGATGGGCCAGCGCCTTGGCTGGTCGGGCACGCGCGAAGGGTTCGCCTATTATGCCTATGGCCGTCTGCAGGTCGGCAATGATGCCGACAGCGCCTTGTCGGCCTTTCAAGCTGCCGATAAAATCTACCGCCAATCCCCCACAACCCGCATCCATGTCGCCCATATCGCGGTACAAAAATCTGCCTTCGCCCTGCGCGCAGGCGACGCCCAAGCCACGCTTCAACTGGCCGAGGACGCAATTCCCATCGCCCGCCAGCACCAAAACGCCGCCCTTTTGGCGACGCTGATGATGTTCAAGGCCGAGGCTTTGGATATGATCGGCAATACTGTCGCAGCCGATGAGGTCCGTCTGGACAGTCTGGGTTGGGCACGCTACGGCTTTGGCGCTGATACAAATGTGCAGGCGCGGCTGAACGAGATTGCAGCCTTGCGCCCATTCTAAGGGATTAGGGTATGATTTTACCACTCGGTGGCATGGTGATCGGTGCCATTCTTGGTGCGGTCATGGCAAAGGTAAAGGGTGGCAAAACCCTTGATCTGTTGCAATGGGCTGCAGTGCTTGGGATGATCTGCGGTCTGATCGGCCTTTTCGTATTGGTCTTCATCGAACGTAGCCACGTTTAAACCCCATGTTCCTGCCCTTCTTCGACAATCTGCGCCGGGCCAAAGTCCCGGTCAGCTTGCGCGAATTTCTGTCCTTTCTTGAAGGCATGAAGGCAGGGCTTGCGACCTATGACATCGACGCCTTCTACTACCTCGCGCGCACCATCATGGTGAAGGATGAACGCCACATTGACCGCTTTGATCAAGCCTTCGCTGCGACCTTTTCAGGCCTTGAAGCGATCCCAGCTGAGGCTGTGATGGAAGCCGTCGATATTCCAGCTGACTGGCTTACCAAAATGGCCGAAAAGCACCTGACCCCCGAAGAACGCGCCGAGATTGAAGCCGCAGGCGGTTTTGACAAACTTATGGAAAAGCTGCGCGAACGCCTTAAGGAACAGGAAAAGCGCCATCAGGGCGGCAGCAAGTGGATTGGTACGGCGGGCACCTCGCCTTTTGGGGCCTATGGCTACAATCCCGAAGGCGTGCGCATTGGTCAGAACGAAAGCCGCCATCAGCGTGCAGTGAAGGTCTGGGACAAACGGGAATTTCGCAATCTGGATGATCAGGTTGAACTGGGCACGCGCAACATCAAGGTCGCGCTCAAACGCTTGCGTCGCTGGGCACGCAGCGGGGCTGATGATGAGCTTGATCTGGATGGAACGATCCGCGCCACTGCCGAAAACGGCTATATCGATGTGAAGACCCGGCCAGAACGGCGAAATGCTGTGAAGGTGCTGTTGTTCTTTGACGTCGGCGGCTCCATGGATCCGCATATCAAACTGGTCGAGGAGTTGTTCAGCGCCGCCCGTACTGAGTTTAAGAACCTCGAACATTTCTACTTTCACAACTGCCTTTACGAAGGTGTCTGGCGCGACAACACCCGCCGCTGGAACGCCCAAACCCCGACGTGGGACGTGCTGCGCACCTACGGGTCGGACTACAAATGTATCTTCGTGGGCGATGCATCCATGTCCCCCTATGAAGTCGCCGTGCCCGGCGGTGCGAACGAACACTGGAACAAGGAAGCCGGCCACGTCTGGCTGGCCCGCGCGCGCGACCAATGGCCAAGCCATCTGTGGATCAACCCGGTCCCGAAAAAATACTGGGACTACACCCAATCCATCGGCATGATCCAAGAGGTGTTTGGGGCCGACCGCATGGTCCCGATGACGCTTGAGGGGATCACGGCGGGGATGAAGCAGCTGACATGAAACTCCTCGCCATCTGCACTGGCAAAGCCATGCCCATCGCTGGGAAATCTGGACTGACCGGTCATTTCAAAGCCCCCCAGACCGGGGCAGTTCGCATTGATATCTACGGCCTTGAGGGCGACACGATTGTTGACACCGACCACCACGGCGGGCGCGAGCAGGCGGTTTATATTTTTGGCGAGGCGGATCGCCTTTGGTGGGAGGGCGAATTGGGTCACCCTGCCCCGGCTGGCTATTTCGGAGAGAACCTGTTGATCGACGGAATTGCCTCGGCCGATCTTGCCCTTGGCGATATTCTTGATGTGGGTGCGGTGCGTCTGCAAATCACCGCCCCACGTATTCCCTGCGTGACATTCAATGAGCGGACCGGGGACCCAAAGGGCGTCCACAAATTCCTCGCCTCTAGCCGCCCCGGTGCCTACGCCCGCGTGCTCAGGCAAGGCGACGTGGCCGCTTGGGACCCGGTAGAGCACACGCCATGGAAAGGCGCACGCATCACCATTCCCGAACACCTCGACCGCTACACAAATGCGACGATGGACGACGCATACCTGCGCAGCACTTTGACAATTCCGGCCCATGACGGCCTGCATCAGATTGCCCGAATGCGGCTGGGACTGTCGGCATGACGGACCAATTCCATCGCTGCGGTCGCAAAACACCTGTCCCACCACGCCACAGGATTGCTTTGCCGCGTAGGCACCCCATATCAGTCATATGATCAAATTCGCCCCCATCATTCTGGCCCTCATTTACGGCATCGTCATGTACCGCTGGTCGGCATGGCGCACGGCGCGGATGCTTGATCAACAATCCACTCCGCTGGATGATCCGGCACTTCTGGCGATCACCGATCGTTTGGCCCAAGCGCTTGACCTGCAACAGATCAAGGTCAACATCTATGAAATTGACCCCGTCAACGGATTGGCCGCCCCTGATGGGCGCATTTTCATCACGCGCGGATTCTTTGATCGCTACAAAGACGGCAAAGTCACAGGCGAAGAGCTGGCCAGCGTCATCGCCCACGAATTGGGGCATGTGGCCTTGGGGCATTCACGGCGCCGGATGATCGACTTTTCAGGGCAAAACGCGATGCGCACAGCGCTGGCCATGGTGCTGGGGCGGTTCATTCCATTCATCGGGCCGTGGCTTGCAGGCATGCTGATGTCGCTGCTGGCTGCACGCCTTTCGCGCAAGGATGAGTTTGAGGCCGATGCCTATGCCTCGGCCCTTATGGTCAAGGCTGGTTTCGGGGTAGAACCTCAAATCTCCCTCTTCGAAAAACTTGGTAAACTTACCGGCGCGCATGGCGCATCCGCCCCCGCATGGCTGATGAGCCACCCCAAGAAAGATCAACGCATCGCAGCCATCCAAGCCAACGCCGAAAGCTGGGGTACCTAAGCCCGCCAAAGGGCACCAACCCAAACCAACTCTTTGGTTTTGAAATATCCCGGGGGGCGCGAAGCGCGGGGGCGACATTGGAGCGCCATTGGTCCGAGAGACAATGGCGACGCCCCCTACGCACCCTCACCCCGCACGAGGCTCCAGCGCTTTCCCCAACCTTGGCAACCGTGCCTTTTTCATCAGTTTGCGCATTGTCCAATCCTCCCCAGACATCTGACGCGCAACATCCAACACCCCCTCGGCCACGCCCCGGACTTGATCCGGGGCCTCGGCCAAAAGCCCAACAGCAAAGCCATCAGGATCAAGGCGCAACAGCCCCTCTTCGGCCAGAATATTGCGCGGAAAATCCTTGGCATTCAGGGTCAGGATCGCATCACACGACCCCGCCACAGCGCTTGCAAACACATGGATATCGTTCTTATCAGGCACCCAAAGACGCGCCTCAAGGCCCGCATTTTCAGCCACCAAAGCGCCGGGAAATTTCGCTGACACCTGCGCAATCTCACCGCGCGCGATCGTCTCGCCCTCTGGCCCAATCTTACGCGCCGCCCGCGCCCATTCCTCCAAGATACGCGCCGACCACTTTGCCTCGAACAGGCCAAGTGCGGCACAGCCCAAGATCACCTCGCGCATCACTGTGGGATAGAGCACGCAAGCGTCGATAAGCACCCTCATAGGCGGAAGAAGACCGATTTCAGATACCCGCTTTCGACCAGATGCGGCATCTGCGGATGGTCGGGCCCGGCAAAGCCCGTGTAGATCAATTGCCCCCGCCGCCCTGCGCGCCCAATCCCACGGGCAGAGGCGTTGCGGAACTTTGTCAGATCGGCTGCATGGCTACACGAACACAGACACAGATAGCCATTCTCGGCCACAAGCGGGGCTGCCAATCGCGCGATGCGTTCATAGGCGCGCAGCCCCGCATCCAGCGCCTTGCGCGAAGGCGCAAAGGCCGGCGGGTCACAGATCACCACATCAAATGTTGCGCCCTCTTCGCCCAAAGCGGTGAGCACATCAAAAGCATCGCCTTTGCGGGTTTCAAAGCGGTCAGCTACATTCATTGCGCCAGCCCCCTGCGCCGCCAGTTCCAAAGCCGGGGCCGATCCATCCACAGCCACCACGGACGCAGCCCCCTGCGCCAAAGCTGCCAAGCCAAAGCCGCCTACATGCGAAAACACATCCAAGACGCGTTTGTCGCGGCAAAGACCCACTGCGAAAGCGTGATTGCCGCGCTGATCATAAAAGAGCCCCGTCTTCTGCCCGCCCATGACGTCGGCCATATAGGTCGCCCCGTTCATCGGCACAGGGATTGGGGTCGTGGGCGCAACGCCGACCGCAACTTCGGTCTTTTCGGCCAGCCCTTCCAGTGTCCGCGCGCGGCCTGTGCCGTTGACGATCACCGTCGCAACGCCCGTCACCGCAACCAAAGCCGCGACAAGCGCCTCAATCAGCACATCGGCCCAGGCCGCATTGGGCTGCACGACAGCCAGATCGCCGAAGCGATCCACGATCACACCCGGCAGGCCGTCAGCTTCGGCATGGATCAAGCGATAGAACGGCGCATCATAAAGCACGTCGCGGTGGGCAAGGGCCTTGGCGATGCGTGCTGCGAACCATGCCTCATCAATCTCTGCCTCCGGGTTGGGATCCAACATTCGGCAGATGATCTTTGATGCCGGATTGACCGCGACAACCCCCATCGCGACGCGATTTGAATCCTCAAGCTGCGCAAGGCTCCCCCCTGCTAGCCCTTTGGTACGCCGATCAAGGACAAGTTCATTTGCATAGACCCACGGGAAACCATGGCGCACAGCGCGGGCATCGGCTTTGGGGGTCAGGCGGACAACGGGCAAAGGGGCTGTATTCATAACAGCCCCTTTGCCCGATTAGTCAGGCCTTGAAAAGGTCAGAGCGCGGTTTGACCCGTTAATTCCCCATGCATCACGATGGCCAGAAAGTTGGTGACCCGCACTTTTTCGGTCTGGCCCCGCTGTTCGGCAAGGATCGCTCCAACACCGCCGGGGGCTGCCAGATCGACATGTACGCGCCGGGTCGGCTCGATCACAAAGCCGGTCAGGGCATCGCGGATGGTCAGATCAAATTTGATGTCATAAACGCCGCCAATGGAAAAACGGGTGCGTTCGGTAACGCCATGAAAGCGGATCAGGGTCAGATCAACGATGACGGGTAAATCGCCCTGCAAGACAGGCGCGTTGCGCGTGATGGCCTCTTGGAACATCGCACCAATCTGGGCGGGGCGGTTGCCAATCGGATCGCCACGCCACACCACATCCGTGGTGGGATAAAAGCCGTTGCCTTCAGAGACAGACAGGTTTTCAGGCACCATATAGTTGATTTCGGCAACGGCATAATTGCGCTCAAGCGTCTGAACGCTTTGGGCAAAATTATCCGCGTCTATTTTCGCAGCCCGGCTGGCCGGATCAAACCGCGAACAAGCGGATACAGATAAAGCGAGGATAATCGCTGCACTCAATTTGAGATAACTCATCGCTTCCCTCCGGGCTATCAACCCTGAATTTACTTTCCGCTACGCGCGGATTAAGCTTTATTCATCAAAAATTTAGGCAGAAATGTGTTTAATGCTGTCAGCAAGTCGGTCATTCTAAGATTTCTGACCCCACCTAGCCACGTTGCAGCATTGTTAGCGCTAACTATTCATGTTATGCGCCTGCAAAAGCGCCATTCGCCGAGGATCACATGACACTTCACCCCACCATCGCCAAAGTCACAGACCGTATTCGCGCCCGCAGTGAAACCCTGCGCGGAACCTATCTGGACCGTATGGCCGCTGCCGCCGCCGAAGGCCCGCGCAGATCGCACCTGACCTGTGGCAATCAGGCCCATGCCTATGCGGCGATGGGCGATGACAAAGATAGTCTTGTGGCCGAAAAATCCCCCAATATCGGGATCGTCACCGCCTACAACGATATGCTTTCGGCCCACCAGCCGTTTGAAACCTACCCCAATAAAATCCGTGAAGCCGCCCGCGCTGTGGGTGCAACCGCGCAGGTCGCAGGCGGCGTGCCTGCCATGTGTGACGGCGTCACCCAAGGGCAGACAGGTATGGAACTGTCGCTCTTTTCGCGCGATGTGATCGCTTTGGCCGCAGGCGTCGGCCTGTCCCATAACGTCTTTGATTCCGCGATGTATCTTGGCGTGTGCGACAAAATCGTGCCGGGTCTTGTGATTGCAGCCGCCACCTTCGGCTATATTCCGGGCATCTTTGTACCCGCAGGTCCGATGGCCAGCGGCCTGCCCAATGATGAAAAAGCCAAGGTCCGTCAGGAATTCGCCAAAGGCAACATTGGCCGCGAAGAGCTAATGAAGGCCGAAATGGCCAGCTACCACGGCCCCGGCACTTGCACCTTCTATGGCACAGCCAACTCCAACCAGATGTTGATGGAATTTATGGGTCTGCACATGCCCGGCACGTCCTTTATCAACCCCGGCACGCCGCTGCGCGAAGCGCTGACAGTTGCTGCGACCGAACGCGCCGCACAGATGACCGCCCTTGGGAATGATTACCGCCCGGTGAGCGAAATCCTTGACGAAAAGGCCTTTGTGAACGGGCTTGTTGGCCTGATGGCCACGGGTGGTTCCACCAATCTTGTGCTGCACCTGCCTGCCATGGCCAAAGCCGCAGGCGTGGTTTTGACGCTTGAGGATTTTGCCGAAATTTCGGCCGTCACCCCGCTGATGGCGAAGGTCTATCCGAACGGGCTTGCTGATGTGAACCACTTCCATGCGGCCGGTGGGCTTGGCTTTATGATGAAAGAACTGCTTGGTGCGGGGCTTTTGCATGAAGATGTGAAAACTGTGGGTGGTGATGGGCTATCGCTTTACACAAAAGAACCCAAATTACAGGACGGGCGTGTTGTCTATGCCCCCGGCACGGACAAAAGCCAAAATGACAAAATTCTGCGCCCGGCCTCGGACCCGTTCCACGCCACCGGTGGGCTGACGCAACTGCACGGCAACCTTGGTCTGGGAATGATGAAAACCTCTGCTGTGGCCGAAGAACGCCATATCGTCCAAGCCCCGGCCCGCGTGTTCCACACACAAGACGCGGTGAAAGAAGCGTTCAAAGCCGGTGAATTCACCAGTGACACCATCATCGTCGTGCGCTTCCAAGGGCCGCGTTCAAACGGGATGCCGGAACTGCACGGGCTGACGCCCACGCTGGCCGTTTTGCAAGACCGTGGCCTCAAGGTCGCGCTTGTCACCGACGGGCGCATGTCTGGGGCTTCGGGCAAAGTGCCAAGTGCGATCCATGTCTGCCCCGAAGCCGCCGATGGCGGCGCGATCGCAAAACTGCAGGACGGTGACATCGTGCGCCTGGACGCGGTGAAAGGCACCATCGACGTGCTGGATGTGAACCTTGATGAACGCCCGTTGGCCGAGGCGGATCTAACCGGCAATGGAAACGGCGTCGGACGCGAGTTGTTCGAAGTTTTCCGCCAGAACGTCGGATTGGCCGCTGAAGGTGCAGGCGTTGTCGTCTAACCGCTTCTTTTGAATATCAATATGCGCGCGCGCAGCGCCCCGTTTTTCGCAGAAAAATGGATAATCAAGACAGAAAGAAAATCATGACCCCCGAACAAGCATCCGAAAAAAACCGCGCCCTTTGCCTGATGGCACCCGTTGTTCCTGTCCTTGTGCTGGACGATGCCGCACAGGCCGCAGGGCTGGCCAAAGCCTTGGTCGCAGGCGGGCTTCCTGCACTTGAGGTCACGCTGCGCACCCCCGCCGCATTGGATGCAATTCGCGAAATGGCTGCGGTGCCCGGTGGCGTCGTTGGGGCCGGTACGTTGCTTACGCCCAAGGACGTGGAAGATGCGAAAGCCGCTGGCGCGCTGTTTGGGGTGTCCCCCGGTGCCACGGACCTGCTGTTGGATGCGTGCGAAGCCAATGATTTGCCGCTTCTGCCCGGTGCGGCCACAGCCTCTGAGGCGATGGCCCTGCTTGAGCGCGGCTATACCGTGCAAAAGTTCTTTCCGGCCGAAGCCAATGGCGGCGCACCTGCGCTAAAAGCCATCGGCGCGCCGATCCCGCAGGTCAGTTTCTGCCCCACAGGCGGGGTCAGCATGAAGAACGTGCATGACTATTTGTCCCTGTCCAACACGCTGTGCGTCGGTGGATCATGGGTTGCGCCAAAAGACATGATCGCCAACAGCAACTGGGCTGGCATTACAGCGCTTGCAAAAGACGCAGCCGCCCTGCCGCGCTAATTGCGCAGGCGCCCTGCCCGCCCGCCCCGGCGGCGCGCAGGGCCCGCATCGCGCAGTGCCGCCAACAGCGTCTGCGTCATCGGGTGATCAGCAGGTTGATCGGCATATTGCACAAGCAGCGCTTTGACTTCGGCCTGCGCATCCACCCCCGCAGGCACCCCCAAAGCCCAATCCAAAAAGATCGTCCGGCATTCAGAGGCCGTGATCCCCTGCATCCGGTAGGCCTCGCGGATCAGCCCCTTGGGATCGCGCGCATCGCCTTTCATTGTGTGCCCGCCAATTTACGCGCGATAACACCCGCCGCAGCCGCAGTTTGCGCATCAAGTGCTGATTGCAAATCATCCATCGTCTTAAACCCTGTCTGCGCCAACACCATCCGCCGCCCGCCTTCGCCGATGGCATCCGGGTCAAGCACGCCGCCTGTCAGCAACCGCCCGGCGGCCTGCACCTGCCACAAAAGCGCTGCCGTATCCACAAGCGCCTGCGCATCAGCGCCGTTCAACCAGCCATCTGCGACACCGGCTGCAATTTGTGCTGTCATTTCAGTTGGATCAGCCCCGGCCTTCAAAGCAGAAGTCTGCGCCAAAAGTTCGATATCTTGCAACCGCCCCGGGCCCGCCTTGGTGTCCCAGACCGATTGCGCAGGTTTCGCACTTGCAAGCCGCGCGCGCATATCAGCGACATCTGCAAGGACGGTCGCGCCGGTTGACTTCTCTTTGATCAGCTGCACGCGGAACGCCGCAACATCCGTTGCAAGCGTATCCGCGCCTGCAATCCCCCGCGCGCGGGTCAGGGCCAGATGCTCCCATGTCCAGGCCTCACTCCGCTGGTAATCCCGGAACGACTGCAAGGTTGTCGCAACCGGCCCTTGCCGCCCCGAAGGACGCAGCCGCATATCCACCTCATAGAGCCGCCCATCGGCCATGGGGGCAGATAAAGCCGTGACCAAGGCCTGTGTCAGCCGTGCGTAGTAGGGCCGAGTTTGCAAAGATCGCGGACCATCGGACGCCTCGACCCCTTGCGCATCATAAATCACGATCAAATCAAGATCAGAGGTTGCATTCAGACGCCCCGCACCAAGCGAACCCATAGCAACAACAACGGCCCCCGCCCCCGGAAGGGGGCCGAATTTGCGCGCAAATTCTGTGCAGACCACAGGCCAAAGGCCGGCAACAACCGCCTCGGCCAGTTCGGCATATTGCCGGGCAAGTGTGGGCACGTCCAGCAATCCGCGCAAGTGATGCACGCCGATGCGAAAGTGCCATTCCTTGGCCCAACGGCGCGCGGTGTTAAGCTGCGCCTCATAATCCGGGGCCGCCGCCAGCGCGGCTGACAGTTCAGTAGTCAGTGCTGCCCGCCCCGGCCAGTCGCCAAAGAAACTGCCACCGATGACTGCATCAAAAACCCCTGCATTGCGCGACAAATGTTGCGCAAGCGCCGGGGCGGTCGCGCAGATATCAACGATCAGTTGGTTAAGTTGCGGGTTCGCCTCGAACAGCGAAAACAGCTGCACACCAGCAGGCAGGCCTGCAAGGAAGGCATCAAACTGCACCAACGCCTCTTGCGGTTTGGCCGATTCCTGCAGGCGCGTCAGAATATCCGGGTGCAGACGTTTGAAAATCTCTTTCGCGCGATCTGATCGCAAGGCCGGATAATCCGGCCAGCGTTTCGTGATCTCATCCCCCCAGTCTGGGGCTGCAGGCGGCGCTGCATCAGGCGCAAAGAATCCTTCGGTCAGCGTGTGAACTTCTTCAAGTCTTGCATGAAGATCACGGCGTAAGATGCTGACATCACGTCCCATAAAGGCCGCAAGCCGCGCGAAACCATCCGCGTCTTGCGGCAGATCATGGGTCTGTGCGTCATTGATCATTTGTAAGCGATGTTCGACTTCGCGGTGCGCTGCGTAGTGGTCATAAAGCGTGGTCGCTATGTCTTGGGGCACCCAACCCGCTGCGGCCAATCGGTCCAACCCAACACCCGTTTGGCGCACCCGCAACGACGCATCCCGCCCGCCAGCAATCAATTGCCGGGTCTGGGTGAAAAATTCAATCTCGCGGATGCCGCCGCGCCCCAGCTTCATATTATGGCCTTCAAGCGTCAGCGCCCCGCCTAACCCTTTGTGATCGCGGATACGCAGGCGCATGTCATGCGCGTCCTCAATGGCGGCGAAATCCAGATGCTTGCGCCACACGAACGGGCGTAGTGTTTCAAGAAACCGCGCGCCCGCCGCAACATCGCCACCGCTTGGGGCGGCTTTGATATAGGCCGCCCGCTCCCATGTGCGCCCGACGCTTTCATAGTACCGTTCTGCCGCCTCCATGGCGAGGCAGACAGGTGTCACGGATGCATCCGGGCGTAGCCGCAAATCGGTGCGAAAGACGTAACCCCCTTTGGTATCTGACAAAATCGCCGTCATCCGCCGGGTGATTTTGATAAAAACCGCGCGGGCGTCGTGATAATCATCCGGATCAAAGCGTGTTTCGTCAAACAAGCAAATCAGGTCGATATCTGAGGAATAGTTCAACTCTCCCGCGCCCATCTTGCCCATCGCAAGGGCGACCATTCCACCAGCGGTGTCGGCATCCGCCTCCCCCATCCCCGGCAGCTTGCCGCGCGCGATTTCAGCCGCGACAAGCGACTTGATCGCATGATCGACGCAAGTATTGGCGAAATCTGTCAGGGTTTGGGTGACCTTTTCAAGCGGCCAAACGCCCCCCAGATCAGCAAGCGCCGTCAGCAATGCAATCCGCCGTTTCGCCTGCCGCATGACCTGCGCCATTGTGCGCGTGTCCGAGGCGCGCACAGCGTCCAGCACCGCGACCACTGCCGCCTCTGGATCATCAAACGCAGCCCCCAGCCAGTCCGCTTCGGATTGCATCAATCCCGCCAGATAGGGGCTGCATCCAGCAGTTCCATGCAAAAGCCCCGCCACTTCGGGCGCAAAGGCTGGAAGGTCCGACATGACGTCATTCGCGCGCGCCACATCAAAGGCATCCGGGTTGCGCGTCATCAGGCTTGCAAAGGTCATACCACCACTTCCCATCCTGCGCGCGCTGTGATGTTTTGGGGAAAATCATTCATCCCGCAAGCTAGGCAGGAACCACATCAATGAGCAAGAGCCTGAAACGGGTCAAACGTGCTTTGGCAGAGGCCGGGCTGAATATTGAACCTTTGGAAATGGGAGCCGATACCAAAACCGCCCAAGCCGCAGCGGACGCGGCGGGCTGTCATGTGGATCAGATCGGGAAGTCGGTGATCTTTGCCGGGATGGATAGTGGTGCCGCGATTTTGTTCATTACGGCGGGCGGCAATCAGGTTGATGTCGACAAGGCCTCTGCCCTTGCGGGCGAACCATTAGGCAAGGCGGATGCGGCGCTGATCCGCGCCCAGACCGGCTTTGCCATTGGGGGTGTGTCCCCTGTTGGACATCTTAATCCGATCCGCGCATTCCTTGATCCGCGATTGGCAGAATTCGCGGAAATCTGGGTCGCTGCGGGCACGCCACGCCATATTTTCAAGATTGCGCCTGCTGATCTGATCAAAATATCTGCCGCGCAAGAAGCTGATTTTATCACAAAATCAGACGCTTAGAAAAATAATGTAAATAACATTCACATAAGCACTTGCCTTAGGGGCAGTTCTTTCCCATCTGTTGTAATGTGAAAAGCATTTACATTAACCGCAACAACCAAGAGGAACAGACCCCCATGCAACCTGCAACATCCACCTACCCTGCAACCGATATGCACCAAAGCCCCACCCAGCCCGGCATCTTTGCCCGCACCGAGAATTGGTTGGACGCCCGTGGCAAAGGCGCCTGGATCGCCGCCATGGTGCTTGGGTTTATCTTTGTGTGGCCCGTCGGCCTTGCCATTCTTGCCTATATGATCTGGAGCAAACGCATGTTTAACAAATCCTGTTCGTCCGTGGCCCGCCAAAATGGCCGCTATGCGCGCCACGCCATGAAGACCTCTGGCAACAGTGCCTTTGATGCCTATAAATCCGAAACACTCCGCCGTCTGGAAGAAGAGCAGAACAACTTTGAAGCCTTCCTTGAGCGCCTGCGCGAAGCCAAGGACAAGTCAGAGTTCGACCAGTTCATGGACGAACGTGCCAAGACTGCTGCCAATAGCGACGACAAAGACGCCGCTTAAACGCGGCTGCCGCAGGCGACCCTTGTTTCAGGTCGCCTGCGTCCCTAACTTATGCCACACCGAAAGAGATCCCCATGACCGCTTCATATGCCCCATCCAGCCTGCCTGATCCGGCCACACAGGCCGAATTTTATGAAGGCGTGCCCTATAAGCGGCTTCTTGCATGGGTTGTGGATGCGATCATCATCTCGGCTATCACCGTGGTCGTGGTGCCTTTTACCGCTTTCACGGCGATCTTTTACCTGCCGTTTCTGGTCATGATTATAAGCTTCATCTATCGCTGGCTGACCATCGCCAGCCGTTCATCCACATGGGGCATGCGCCTGCTGGCGATTGAATTTCGCAATGACGCAGGCCACCGCCTTGATAGCGGCGAAGCGGCGCTGCATACGCTGGGCTACAGCTTGTCATGGGCGATCTTTCCAGCACAGCTTGCTTCTGCTATCATGATGTGCGTGACCGAACGGGGCCAAGGCCTTACGGATTTTGCGCTAAATACCACCGCGATCAACAAGCCAGCCGCGTGACACGCCCCCCATTGGCGGGTGCCAATTCAAATTCCCCACACCTCACTGTTATCGGGGGGTTGCAAGGGGCACGAATCAAACGCACATTAACCCTATGCGCCACACGCTTCCCATCGCGCCGCAGTTCTATGTGACGGCCCCCCAGCCCTGCCCTTATCTTGAGGGCCGGATGGAGCGGAAGTTGTTCACCGCCCTGCAAGGCGACAGCGCGACCGCATTAAACGACAGCCTGTCAAAGCAGGGCTTTCGTCGCTCACAAAACGTGCTTTATCGTCCGTCTTGTGCGGAATGTGCCGCCTGTATGTCGGCGCGCATTCGCGTGGCTGATTTCAAACCGTCCAAAAGCCAGCGCCGCGCGCTCAAGCGCAATGCGCACCTCAAACGCCGTGCCACATCGCCTTGGGCCACCGAGGATCAGTATGAATTGTTCCGCCGCTATCTGGACGGGCGTCACGCCACCGGTGGCATGGCCGATATGGATATGTTCGAATTCGCGGCCATGATCGAGGAAACTCCGATCCGCAGCCGCGTGATTGAATACACCGACACCACCCTCCCGGCAGAGGATCGCAAGACCCCTGTCGCCGCCTGCCTGACCGATATCCTCGATGATGGCTTGTCGATGGTCTATTCCTTCTTTGCGCCTGAACTTGAAAGATCATCGCCCGGCACCTTCCTGATCCTTGACCACATCGCCATTGCCCAAGAACTGGGCCTGCCATACGTCTACCTTGGCTACTGGGTCCCCGGTTCACCGAAGATGGGGTATAAGGCCAAGTTCAAAGGGATTGAGGTGTACCGCAGCGGCGCGTGGGAGAAACTGGGTGATCCTGAGGGCTATGATTCAGCGCTTCACCCCCTTTCGACCGATCCCATTGCCGAACAAGTCTCGCGTATCAGCCTGCCGGGGATTGAACCTGCGGGCGAATAGCTTCGCTTTCCGCATTTGCGCATGATCCGGTTCGCACGGGGCGTGGGCCGCACGTTATCTCTGTTTCATCGCAAACAGGAGACATATCATGACGTTCCAAATCCAAGCCTTACCCACCGAAAACTTCGCGCCATTGTTCGCACTGGATGATGCGGCACTTACCGCACAAAACGCGATCCGCGTCACGGCCCATTCGGATTCTGGCTATCCATGCCGGGTGAGCCTGACCGACGTGCCTGCCGGGACTGAATTGATTTTGCTGAACCACGCCCACCTCGACATCGCGTCGCCCTATGCGTCGCGCCATGCCATCTATGTGAGCAAGGTCGCAGCCCAAGCCACGCCCGCCCCGGACACGGTCCCCGATATGCTCGCCAGCCGGACCCTGTCTGTGCGGGCCTTTGATCAGGCCGGATTGATGGCCGATGCCGATGTCGTGGCGGGGGACGCGCTTTCAGGAATGCTGGCTGACTACTTCGCAAAGCCCCAGATTGCGTGGGTCGACATCCATAGCGCTGCCCGTGGCTGCTTCCTTGCCCGTGCGCAACCCAGCGCTTGAGGAATCAGAAAGGGCGCGACCCTCTAGCCACGCCTTTCCCCTCCCGGCCGACTTGCCAAATGATCAGTTCAGCAAGTTCGGCACAATCGTGACCACCCATGGGAAGAAGGCGAGGATCGCAAGCCCGGCAACCTGGATGCCGATGAAGGGCAGCACTCCGCGATAGATCTGCCCTGTCGTGATCGATTTCGGCGCAACCCCGCGCAGGTAGAATAGCGCAAACCCAAAAGGTGGTGTGAGGAACGATGTTTGCAGGTTCACCGCGATCATGATCGTCACCCATTTGGGATCGAACGATCCGCCATAGATGACCGGCCCCACGATGGGGATCACGATGTAGATGATCTCAAGGAAATCCAGCACGAACCCAAGGATAAACAGCACCAGCATCACGATCAGGAACACCGTCCATTCGTTACTGAAGCTGCGCAGGAATTGCTGGATGTAGTGCTCTCCGCCGAAGGAGATCAGCACAAGGTTCAGCAGTTGTGACCCGATCAGGATCGCGAAGACCATGGATGTGACCTTGGCTGTTTCGCGCACCACCGGTGCCAAAACCCCGCCAGAGACAAGCACAAAGCACGACCACAGCAGCCCGACCATCGCAAAAAGGAAGCACCCGAAGGCGACCGCATAGGCGACGTAGTTTTCAAACAGCACCACCTCTTGCCCAAGACGCATATCAAAGTTCACACCGACCAGCAGCAGCACCGCGATCGCCCCCGTGGTCCAAAGCACCATGGCCCCAGACAGCCCCTGATCCTGCCGTTTGCGGTAGGCTGCCAGCAGCAGCGCCCCGCCAGCACCCAGCGCCGCAGCCGGCGTCGGGTTCGTGATCCCGCCAAGGATCGATCCCAGCACAGCCACGATCAGCACAAGCGGCGGAAAGACCACCCGCAGGATTTCATTGCCAAAGATGCGCCGCGCGGCATGCGCCAGCCCGTAGAAGGCCAGCACTAACGGCACCGCGATCAGCAGCACAGTTGCGCCCGGCGAAGTGACAGGCGTGATCAGCACGATATCCACAAGAAGGATCATCAGCACACCGATAGTGCCCACCATCAGTTCTTTGCGGCTGCGCGATGGTGCGACGCCCCGGGCAAGGCCAAGGACCAAACCCATCAGCAAGGCGGCCAATGCCAGCCCCCTGCCAAGCGGGGCGGCATCCGCAATCGCCTGCTCCACAAGCCCTGCGCGTTCTTCATCGCCCAGCAAACGCGCCGCTTCGACACCGCCTGCATCATCGATCGCCTGTTGCTCGGACAGGGCTGTGTTCCAAGCCTCTTCCCCGTGCAATTCGATCATGGCGACGGCGCATTGCTCTGGTACGTTCGTGCGCAGCGACGCGGTCTGCCCCGCATCCGTGTAGCTGTCCACGATCACCGACTGCGAGCCGACGATGTTGACCTGCCCAAAGACAATAAACAGCCCGATCAAACCTACAGGCACCGCAAGGAACCATGTCAGGCTATCGCTGCGTGTAATGACTTCATCACCCGCAGCGCCGCCCATTTCCACGGCAGGTGCCTTGGATGGGTTCAAAAGCGCAAAGCCAAAAGCATAAAGCGCATAAAGCAACGCCAGCATGATCCCCGGCAAGAGGGCCGCTTGGAACAAGGTCCCCACAGACACAACCGCCGGTTCGCCCAAATAGGTCAGCGCATCTGAACAGCCCACATTGCGTGCGCGGTCTTCCTGTGCGGCGGAATACAAATCCCCGGCCAATGTGCCCAAAAGTACGATCACGATAGAGGGCGGAATGATCTGCCCCAATGTACCCGACGCCGCGATGACGCCCGTGGACAGTTCCGGCGAATAGCCGTTTTTCAACATGGTCGGCAGGGCAAGCAAGCCCATCGTCACAACAGTCGCCCCCACGATCCCGGTTGAGGCGGCCAAAAATGCCCCCACGATTACAATGGACACGGCCAAACCGCCGGGCAATGGGCCGAAGACTTTCGCCATTGTGGTCAGCAATTCGTCTGCGATGCGTGATCTTTCAAGGGTGATCCCCATCATCACGAACATCAACACGGCCAGCAATGTTTCGATGGATGCACCGGCCAGCACGCGTTCGTTCATGCGATTCACAACGAATGCGATATTGCGGTCCATCGCGTGTTCCCAGCCTTGCGGGAACAGTGGTGTGGCATAGCGGGGTAAGTCTGGATGCGAAAAGACGGATATACTGTCCGGCCTGACCCCTTCGGCGACAATGGCCGCAAATTCCGCCGTCGAGCTGTCAACCGCAAAGTGGGTCAGCATCCCGCCGCCATCCAGCAGGGCGATGATTGTGAATGAAATCACAGCCGAGCCTGAGATCGCGAAAGCGACCGGGAAGCCCGACAAGATCCCCGCAAACAGCGTCAGGAACACAATGATCAGGCCGATTTCAACGCCATCTAGTCCGAAAAGCATACTCTGTCCGCCCGTCTGTTAGTGGATTTTCGCAACAAGTTCGGCCTGCTCATCGCCCAGCCGGTCCTTGTCGAGGTATTTGTTTTCACTGCTCTCGCCTTCTTTGAATTCAAGGTATGAGCGGAAGAAGAACGCGATCGCCTGCAACAGCACCAACGCGGTGAAGGCCACCAGCAGGAACTTGAACAGGATGTAGGCATCAAACCCATTGGGCGAGAACGCGATTGTCTCGACGTTCCAGCGCACGGCGCGGGCCTTGGTCAAAAGGCGCTCAAGCGCGTCTGATGCAGATGGCGGCGGCACAATCAGGCTGCGCCACATGAAGAACCAGCCGTAAAGCCAGATGATGATCGCCGTCGGGATCATAAAGAAAAGCGATCCGAACATATCAATGATCTTTTTGGTGCGGAACTTGGCAGGGCTGTAAAGCAGATCAACCCGCACATGGCCACCTTGCACGAAGGTATAGGTGACACACAAGCAGACGATGATCGCGTTATAAAGCTTCAACTCCTCGGACCACCAACTGATGTCTTTGGTGAAGGTCAGCCCAAACCCAATCGACAATTCAGACACCGCAAAGACGCGCTGCATAAAGATGATCACGATCTGTTGGAGGACCATCAAAAGGCCGACCCATGCAAAGGTGCGCCCGACGACGTTGGCCACGCTTTCAAGCGTGCGCACACAGCCCCACATGAAGCTGTTTCGCCAGATGCCGATACCGGTGATGATCAACACAAAGACCAGCATAACAAAGAAAAATTCAACGGAAGCCCCATAGTAGGCGAACCGCATCAGCGATTCCTTATCCTCGGTGGTGCCAGCCCAAGTGACCCAGTCCAGCCAAAGGCCCGGGTGAAACAGCGCGTAGAAAAAGTTGTAGAAGGCTTCGATCAGGTTCGCAAAAAACCAACCAAGCGCGTTTCCGCCCCATGCTTCGACCAATCCCATTGGTCCCTCCCCCTGTTTGACGAGCCAAGGCCTTGGCGGCGCTTGGGATAAGTGTGGGCCATTTCTGCACCCTGCAGTTGGCCCACACCTTGATTTGGATCAAACCCGCATCCGAAAATGCAGGTTTGATGCGGGCCTTAGCCCATCACGCGGTCACGCTGGGCGCGGTATGCACCTTCAGACTGCTGGATCCAGCCGGAAGAGGCTGCCATGGACGCGTTGTAGGATGCGCGCAGACGATCATAGATATCATCACCTGCATACTGGTCCATTGTTTCGATCGCAGCTGAGCCCATTGCATCCCAAACCGTGTCAGGGAATTCCAGAACCTTCACGCCGCCAGCCTGCAGACGCTGCAAGGCGGCACCGTTGTTGTCCATGAACTGGGACAGGTTCCACTGGTGGGCTTCACCTGACGCGACTTCGATGATCTTCTGCTGCGCAGGTGTGAGGCTTTCCCAAACGTCCAAGTTTGTGGCCAGCGACAAGGCCGCACCCGGCTCGTGCATGCCGGCTGTGTAGTAGAACTTGGTAATTTCCTGGAAACCAGCCTTTTCATCTGCCCATGGGCCGATCCACTCGGTCCCGTCGATGGCACCGGATGCCAGCGCTTGGTACACTTCTGCACCGGGAAGGTTCTGAACAGATGCACCCATCTTGCCCAGCGCTTCACCACCCAGACCCGGCATACGGAACTTGAGGCCTTGGAAATCTTCTGGACCTGCAATTTCCTTGGCAAACCAGCCACCAGCCTGTGGGCCTGTGTTACCAGCCAAGAAGGACTTCAGACCAAAGATCGAGCCCAGCTCATCATGGAAGCCACGGCCTTCGCCCTGGTAGTACCAGTTGCTGATTTCCTGTGGCGTCATGCCGAAGGGTACAGATGTGAAGAAGGCATAGCCCGGATGCTGACCCACAAAGTAGTAGTCCGCACCGTGGTACATATCCGCCTGACCAGATGTCACAGCGTCAAAGACTTCAAACGCGCCAACAAGTTCGCCAGCGGCTTTCAGGTCGATTGTCAAAGCACCATCAGACATGGCGGTGATGGTATCAGCAGCGCGCTGTGCTGCATCATGCACACCCGCAAGGCCACGGCCCCATGTGGTGACAAGTGTCAGTGTACGCTTGCCTTGCGCATAGGCAGGTGCTGCCAGCGTAGCTGCTGCAGCGGCGGTTCCGCCAAGTGCAGAATTCTTTAGAAATGAACGACGATCCATAGGTTTCCTCCCAGTTTAACTATACCCGCACAGCCCAAAGGCGGCATGCGAGCCGATCTTTTCGTATGGTGACCATAAGGAAGCGAGAAGCAAATACAATTCCGTAGTACTGCGTAGAGACGAAATTTTATTGCGAGGTTATAAAACATGCGTGGTTTGCGCCCTCTTGGCCCTTTGGGTTAAAAGACGCAAAGCACCTTTGGGATAAGGAACAAATGGCGCATTTTCTGGCACGGCTGCGGGGCCTATTCGATCTGACCTATGGGCAAAAACTGTTCCTTTTGGCGACGGTGCCATTGGTGATTGCGGTGACATTGATCACGCTTGTAGTGGTCAGCCAATCGCGTCAATTGGCCGAACGCGAGATTTCGACGCTTGAATCCCAACTGATCGAGGCGAAGAAAGAAGAACTCAAAAACTATCTGTCAATCGCGCGCACCGCTGTGGTGAATACCTATGGGCGCGCCGCCCCTGATGACGATGCCGCCAAGCTGGCCGTCAGCCGCGAACTGGCAGCGATGCTATATGGGCCCGACGGCTATTTCTTTGTTTTTGACTACAATGGCACCAACATTGTCGCCCCGCGTCAAACCTATCTGATCAATAAGAACTGGTCCGGGCTGGCAGACGCGAATGGCGTGCCCATTACGGACGAAATCATCCGCATCGCGCGCAGTGGCGGCGGGTACCACACGTTCGAATGGCCGAAGCCCTCGACCGGGGAAACAGGCCAAATGATTATATATGTCAACGGCTTGCAGGATTGGCAGTGGGCCATTGGAACCGGGATTTTCATCGACGACGTGCTTGCGTCAGTTGCTGCGGCCCGTGCAGATGTCGAAGACAGGATCGACCGCACCGCCCTTTCTATCGTTGGCATCGCGACCATCGCGATTTTGGGCGTGTTTCTGTCTGGGCTAATCCTGAACATCCGCGAACGCCGTCTGGCAGACACCAAACTGAAGGCGCTCACCCAGCGCATCATCGACACCCAGGAAGAAGAACGCGGCCGCGTGGCGCGCGAATTGCATGATGGGATCAGCCAGATGCTGGTGGGTGTGCGCTACGCCCTTGAACTTGCGCGCAGGCGTCTTGGGCTTGACCCCACTACAGCCGCCGAAAGCCTTGGGAAAGGCATCGACAGTCTGGGATCAACCATCCAAGAGGTGCGGCGCATCAGCCGCGACCTGCGCCCCGGTGTGCTGGACGATCTTGGGCTTGGCCCCGCGCTGCAGGCCCTGACCGAGGATTTTGCCAAGCGCACTGGCATTGACGTCGCCTTTGAAACCGCCGTTTTCCGCAATCGCCTTGATCGCGAAGCCCGCATCGCGCTTTACCGCATTGCCCAAGAGGCCCTGACCAATGTTGAGCGGCATTCTGGTGCAACGTCGATCTCTATGTCACTGAAAGGCAATCGAAAAGGCGCATCACTTGTGGTCACGGATAATGGCACAGGCATGGTCTGGCCGGATGCCGCAAGGGGCCGTGCCCAAGGCCTTGGGCTGCGCAATATGCAGGAACGCATCGAACAGCTGGGCGGCCATTTACGCGTGATGTCCACCAATGAGGGCACCACAATTGTCGCCCAAGTCCCCCTGACCCATATGCTTAATCCCGAAGAAACACGAAAGATCCCCGCATGACGATCCGCGTTTGCATTGTTGATGATCACCCCATGGTCGCCGAAGGTATCCAATCGATCCTTGAAAGTTATGATGACATCACCGTCGTCGGCACCCTGACAGACGGGCAATCAGCAGTGGACCGGGTGGGTACCCTTGCACCGGATGTGATCTTGATGGATTTAAACATGCCGGGGCTTTCAGGGCTGCTGGCCACCGAAATGATCCTTGAAACCCATCCCGACACCCGCGTGCTGATCCTGTCGATGCATGACAGCTCTGAATATATCGCGACCGCGCTGCGGCACGGGGCCAAGGGCTATGTTCTGAAAGACGTGCCTACGGACGAAATCTATACAGCGATCCAGACGGTGATGGCAGGCGGCGAATATCTGTGCACGGGCGCGCAAGGATCCCTTGCCCCAAACACCACGGACGGGCGCGAGCCACTGACCAACCGCGAACAAACGATCCTTTTGCAACTGGCCCAAGGCAAATCCAACAAAATCGTCGCGCACGAGTTGGGGATTTCGGTGCGCACGGTTGAAACCCATCGCAACAACATCCGTCGCAAGCTGGGGATCAACAGCACCGCCGGGCTGACGCGCTATGCGCTGGAACATGGGGTGTTGCAGGGCACAGGCCGTTCGTAAAGAAACGGGCCGGTGAAAATGCACCGACCCGTTTGAAACACAACACTTTTTACACGCTTATGAGACAGGGATTGGTCAACAATGCAGAACCGTTGACCCAAGCTAGGGATCGTCTCTGAAACAATGTCTAGGCCGCGAATGCACCGGAAAAAGGGCGTTGATCTGCTCATTTCGCCCATTTGATTAACGTAAGGTAAAGAGCACCTGAAATTGCTTGCAAAACAAGGGGCAAACACCCCGCACCCCCTTTCATTTTTTGACGAAACGTCACATCCAAAGACAAGGCCACGTATCTGGTCACTTTACCCCCAAAGGGCTAGGTCTTGCTGATCACGCGCGAAAGGAACAGCCACATGACCACCTACACCCCACCCAAAGTCTGGACATGGGACGCCGAAAGCGGCGGAAAATTCGCCAGCATCAACCGCCCCATCGCCGGGCCGACCCACGACAAGGATTTGCCCGTGGGCAAGCACCCTTTGCAGCTTCATTCGCTGGCCACCCCCAACGGGGTAAAGGTGACAGTCATGCTGGAAGAGCTGTTGGAGGCCGGGTACAATGCCGAATACGACGCCTATCTGATCAACATCCAAGAGGGTGATCAATTCGGGTCAGGCTTTGTGGACATCAACCCCAATTCCAAGATCCCCGCCCTTTTTGACAAAGACACTGGCGTGCGCGTCTTTGAATCCGGGCATATCCTGTTGTATCTGGCCGAAAAATTCGGGGCCTTTCTGCCCAAAGATATCAAGGCCCGGACTGAGACGATGAATTGGCTGTTCTGGCTGCAAGGCTCTGCCCCCTATCTTGGCGGTGGCTTTGGTCATTTCTACGCCTATGCGCCCGAAAAGTTTGAATACCCGATCAACCGCTTTGCAATGGAAACCAAGCGCCAGCTTGATGTGCTTGACCGCCGCTTAGCCCAAGCACAGTTCCTTGGCGGGGATGACTATTCCATTGCCGATATCGCCACCTGCCCTTGGTATGGCACGTTGATGCAAGGGGCAATCTATGAAGATGCGGGCACCTTCCTTGATGTGGCGTCCTACAAAAACCTTGCGCGCTGGACCGAAGAAATCACATCCCGCCCCGCCTATGCGCGCGGGCGTATGGTGAACCGGGCGTGGGGTGCGGAAAGCGAACAATTGCACGAACGCCATGATGCGCAAGACTTTGAACTGCACACGCAGGACAAATTAAAGGACTAACCCAAAAACCAAAGGCCGTCGCACAGGGAGGGAAATGCGACGGCCTTCAATGGGCTCTGGGAGGGAGAGCTTGTTAGTGTGCGTGCGGGACATACGCCATCTTAGATGCCCCGTCGCGGGATTTGATGATCCCTTGGGCTTCCATCACCCATGCTGCGACAACCGCAAAGACAATGTGACCCCAAAGTGCGACCCAAGTGATGCCGGTAAAGCCAAGGAACGGCTTATTGCCAGCGACCAGGTGCGCCATGAAATACAAAGCAAAGACCCAAAGGGCGACGCCGTAGGCTACGGCTGTTAGCGACCAGTGCAGGTTCGGCATGATGCGCTGCTGCACGGGCCGTGCAATCAAGAAGTACCCAAGCGTATATGCGAAAACGCCTGTGAAGATGTGAAGCAGATAGGCAAGACCCGACGGGGATGCGCCAAAGACCGATTTAATCGTCGCACTGGCAAGCCCGACGGGGGCCAGCTTTGCATACCCCAAGAGCGGGGCAAGCCCTTGGCCGAAAGCGTCAAATGCAACGGTGCCGATGGCACCAGCGGCGAGGATTGTATAAACAGTGTGCTTCATGGGTCAGGTCCTATTCGTTCTGTGTTCTGTTGCATACTGTTTGCCACTGCACACCCCACCCTGTCAGCAGAAAACCTGTGCATTCACGCGCAGATGAATGATCTGAAACAGAAGCTGAAACAAACGGCACGCAGGGCTGAAATCGGTGTGAGACAGGCGTAACAATGTTTCAGTTTGTCACGTGATCAGTTGGGAAGCATCGCATGCAGCTGCGCCATCGTCATGCCCGCCCGGCCGCAAAAACATGAAGAAACGCCTGTAAACACAGTACGATTTTTGAAAATCACCGCCCCCAGAAAGAAAGTTGCGAAAAAGCGCGACAATACGACATTTTCTACATTTCCCCTGTTGACCCTGTTGCTGCACCCGCATAGTTTCACTTCACACAAAGGAACCAGATGATGAATATCGTCGTACTAATCGTGAGAAATATGCGCATGGGCCGGTAACGGTAATCACCATAATGATCCCATGCGCCTCCGACATCCTCGGGGGCTTTTTTGTGCGCAACTGAAAACCAAGACGCGAAGGACGCGAAAGAGATGGCGAAACAAATGACCGGAGCAAAAATGGTCGTACAGGCACTGATTGATCAGGGCGTGGACGTCGTGTTTGGATATCCCGGTGGGGCTGTCCTTCCGATCTATGACGAAATTTTCCAGCAAAACCACATTCAGCACGTGCTGGTACGCCATGAACAGGGCGCTGTGCATGCAGCCGAAGGCTATGCCCGGTCCACCGGGAAGCCCGGTGTTGCTTTGGTGACATCCGGCCCCGGCGCCACGAACGCGGTGACCGGCCTGACGGATGCATTAATGGATAGCATCCCAATCATCGTTTTGACAGGGCAAGTGCCGACCTTCATGATCGGCTCGGACGCGTTCCAAGAAGCCGATACAGTCGGCATCACCCGCCCCTGCACCAAACACAACTGGCTGGTCAAAGAAACCGACAACCTCGCCCAAACC
>CAYPVL010000015.1:29406-42085 GCA_964414165.1 uncultured Cognatiyoonia sp. | reverse complement strand
GGTTGTCGGAGACGCACCACAGGTTCAGCCCGTTTTCGATCGTGCTGTCTTGGCGGATGCGCGAAATAAAGGTCGCAAAGTCGCCGACGCATTCGATGGGCGTTACATAACCCCCGTCTTCGCGCTTATCGATGACCATGATGCCGGGCGCTTCGCGCAGGATGTCGCGGGCGTCGTCTTCATCGAGGAACTCTTCGAATTCGATGTTCACTGCCTCGGAGTGGCCCACGAACACAGGTACGCGCACGCAGGTCGCGGTGACCTTGATGTTCTTGTCGACGATCTTTTTCGTCTCGGCGACCATCTTCCATTCTTCTTTGGTGGTCCCGTCTTCCATGAACACATCGATATGCGGGATCACGTTGAAGGCGATCTGCTTGGTGAACACGTCTTGTGTTGTGTTGTCTGTCGGGTTGTAGATCGCTTTGGTTTCATCCCAAAGCGCATCAATCGCTGCCTTGCCACCGCCGGACACGGACTGGTATGTGCTGACCACCACGCGCTTGATTGTTGCGCGGTCATGCAGCGGCTTCAGCGCCACAACCATCTGCGCTGTCGAACAGTTCGGGTTCGCGATGATGTTCTTGTTTTTGTAGTCGTGAATCGCTTCCGGGTTCACTTCGGGTACGATCAAAGGGATCTGTGAATCATAGCGATAAAGCGATGAGTTATCGATCACAACGCACCCGGCCTTGGCCGCTACAGGCGCGTACTTTTTCGTGGCCTCGGACCCCACCGCCCAAAGCGACATATCCCAGCCCGTAAAGTCGAACGTATCAAGGTCTTGGGTTTTCAGGGTTTTGTCGCCGAATGACACTTCGGTACCCAGCGATTTCCGGCTGGCCAATACTGCGATGTCATCGACGGGGAACTGACGCTCCGCGAGGATGTTGAGCATTTCGTGACCCACATTGCCTGTGGCGCCAACGACGACGATTCTGTAACCCATTGTTCCTATCCTTGGTTAAACCGCTGCCCCTTTACCGTGCAGCCGCAGAATAGGGAAGCGCTAGTCGGTCCGATCCCGACTGAAAACATAGGCGATCAGTCCCAATGTCGTGAGGATCGCAAAAAAGCCGAAGATCAGCACGTAGGGGTCATGGGTCTGGCTTTCGACCCCAAAGGTGTGGATCGGCCCTGTCACAAACTGCGCAAGTCCCGCCCCGCCGATCCCAAACAGGTTGAGCAGTGTCACCCCCCGCCCGGTCAGATGCGGCGGCACAAAGGCTTTTGCATGGGCCACAAGCACCGCGAAGGATGACCCCGAAAAGCCGACTACAGCCAAAAGTGCCGTTGATAGGATCAAGTCCCGGTCTGGTAAAAGGAATAGCCCGACCATCGCCCCAAGTCCCAGCACCTGCCCCCCAAAGATCACCCATTTGCGTGTCTTGAACAGTCGGTCCATCGGCCCGAAAGCAAAGCTGCCGATGATCATCGACACGGCCATCACGAAAGTCACCTGCCCGATGGTCTGCGTGCTGGCCGCAAACACATCCGCCACATAAGGCCCCGCCCAAAGCCCGCGCATACTGGCTGCGGGTGCATAGTTCACCAGCATCATCACGAAAATCGGCCAAAGCAGCGGCATGCGCAGCACATCAAGGACCGACCCCTTGTTCTCAACCACAATCCGTTCCGGGTCACGCACGAGGGCAAAGATCACCACGGCCACAAGCAAAGACGCAACCGCCAGCCCCAGCATCGTCTCACGCCAGCCAAAGCTGGTCACGGCCCAGGCCAGCGGGGCCGATCCTGCAAGGTTCCCAAGCGATCCGATTCCGATGATCGCCCCTGCAAGTGTCGCAAACATCGCCACCGAAAAGCCGCGCGCAAGGATGAAATAGCTGGCCATCAGCACCGGCGCGCAGCCAATCCCGATCAGCGCCATGGCAAGGGTGATATGCGCAGGCGTCTGTGCCAGCGAGAACACCAAAGCGCCGCCCCCGGCCCCGGCGGCAAACAAAACCGATGCTGTGCGCCGCGGCCCGATGCTATCAAGGGCGGCCCCGATGGGGATTTGCATCGCAGCAAAAGTGATGAACCAGACGCCCGCAGCAAAGCTTAGGTCCGCTGGAACTGCGCCGATATCTGCGTTCAGGACATTGGTCAGCACCGGCAAAAAGGCCCGGTAGAACTGCGACAGCACATAGGCGAGGATCAGAATAAACAACCCGCGTTTCATGTGCTTACCTGTGTCTGGCTTTTCATTCCATCGCCCTTCAAACCCATTCGCCTCTCGTTGCATGCCCAAAAGCCGCAAACAAGTGCCAATCCAAACACCGTCCCTTGCTTGATCGCACCAACCCATATCTCGCTTTGTTCAAAATACTCAAAAACATGAACCGCCTGCCTGCTCCACACAGGCAGCAGCGTGCAACATCGCGCACAAAACATAGCGTGCGGCGCAGCCGCTCCTTTTGGAAACAGCCACCTAGACAAGGTGTCTTGGACCGTTACTCTATCCAACATGACACCCAACTTCGCCGCCCCTGCCCCACGCACACTTTGCACCGATTGCGGGGTGTCGCGAATGAAGGACCCGACCGCCTGCGGGGCAGCCTGTCAGTTCATCAAACCCAACTATGCTGGAAACGAGGCACGTACTCACGGGCGCGCCGCAGAGCGCGGGGATGAGCTGTTCTTTGGTGTGCACCAAGCGATGTATCGCGCAGCCCTGACCCCGGCACGCGCAGGCGCGCAATGGACCGGTCTCACCACCCGGCTGGCTGAAAAGCTGCTGCAAGACGGGGCCGTGGATGCCGTGCTGACGATGGTCCCGGATGCGGATGACCGCTGGAAACCTACGCCGGCCCTGATTACCAAGGCAGGTGACATGGCCCGCGCGCGCGGGATGCGGATGGGCTATGCCCCGCTGCTTGCGCTTCTTGAACCGGCAGCGGAGGCCGGGCACAGGCGCATCGCGGTCATTGGCATCCCCTGCCAGATCTATGCGTTACGCGCGCTTGAAGCCCGGCTTGGATTTGAGCGGATCTATGTGATCGGCACCCCCTGTTCGGACAACACAACGACCGAAAATTTCCATGGTTTTCTTGCTCGGCTTACCGATGCCCCAGAAACCGTGACCTATCTTGAATTCCGCGCGGATTATCACGTGGAGTTGCGCTTTATCGACGGAAGCAAACGGCTGATCCCATTTCTGAAGCTGCCACTGTCTGACCTGCCGCGCGACTTCTTCCCGCTGACCTGCAAGACCTGTGTGGACTACACAAACCGGCTGGCCGATATCACCGTTGGCTATATGGCAGGCGAAGGCGAACAATGGCTGATCGTGCGCAACGCGCGCGGGGCCGAGATGCTAGAGCGGATCAAAGGCGAAGTGACGCTTGCGCCGCCGGGTTCAAAGGGGAACCGGATCAGCGCGGTGAAAGGCTTTATCGCCAGCACGCGCCTTGCAGCAGGCGGGCTGCCTTTGCGCAAGATGCCGAACTTTATGCGCGGCATTATGGGCTGGCTGATGCCCCGGATCGGCCCACGCGGCATTGAATTCGCCAAAGCAAGGGTCGAAATGAAAGCTGCAGAATGCATCCTGCACCTTGAACGTGAGGCCCCCGCAAAAATGAAAAACATGATTCCGGCCCATATTTGGGCCCAAGCCAAGCCATATGACCTGACGGATGCGTCAGAAAGCCATAGCTTGGACTGAAAGTTCCCCTTGCGACGGGCGAAATGTGGCATAATATAGGCACAAGGAATCGTTGGGGAACGATCTGTTGCTGTGTTGATCCTCTGACTTGTGTAACGAATTATTTGGGACTGTTGGCATTGGGCGCTTACCCTTTTGCCTTCATGGGGTGCTACCGTGTTTCGCTCACGCGTTAAACTTTATAATAATTTTTCGCCAACGACTCGGCGCAACCTTATTTTGTCGACGCTGACAAAAGGGGGGCACCCTGTCAGTGTGACAAACTATGCAGCCCACGAACAACTTGTGATTGATCTACCCCTCTCTGTGACGACGCATCACTATACCGGGCACGCGGCCATTGCCGAGAATGGGCTTGATACAGTTGTTCTTGTGAGCGGCATGCCAATCGTTATTCTTAAGGGCTTTGTCGAGCTTGACGATCTTGACCTGCGTTTTGTCGCCAGAAGTTTTGCCGATGATGCAGCCCTTTACGAAGGGCCAACGCAGGACGCCGCTGCCGATGCGACCGTGATCGAAGATTCCGACCGTTTGATCGTTGTCAGCGAATTTGATCTGCAAACGGACAAGCTTGAGATCGGTGAAGGCCGCGATTTCCAGCTTGAGGATGCGCAAGACGGTGCCGGCACAATCGTGGTTGTTGATGGCCAGCCGATCTTCCTTGTGCAAGGCGTGCTGCCTGCGCAAATGGCGGATGCAGTCGTTTAAGATTCTGGCCTGACAAAATCAGCCAACGAAACAATTCGCACTTTGCTGGCGGATTGTCGCGACTTTCCAAACAACAAATTTGCCTTATTCTGCAAAGTCCTGCCGAATCTGCGCCTAAAACCGCCCTCTTGTTGACACATTTTGGTTCGCCTGCATTAATCCTAACCTTACGCCCTTGTGCGTTACCAAGACCTAAGCATTTAGACTTAGGGGGAATTTATGGATGACTGCTGAACTTGCCTATGTGCCGCTTATCCTTCTACTGGGCCTTGGAATCTTGCTTATCGCCGTTAGTGGATCACACGATAGTGCAGCAAAAACAGTGGAGAAACCGCTTGAACCAACGCAGAAGGACGTCCTTGTCAAAACTGAACAGGGTGACAGTGCTGATACTGAAAGTGACCCAGTCATGACCCCTCTTTCGCCCCGTCCCAAAGACCCTGTGATCATCTTTGACTATGAAGATGGCAAAAGCCTGATTGTCGAACTGCCAGATACGCTGATCGATGATATGGCCAGCGCAGAGCTGTCGCCTTCAGGTCTTGATACAGAAATCAAAGTGGGCCCGCAGGTTATTGCGATCCTGCGCGGCTATACCAATGTGGATGCGGTCGACGCCCAGTTCGTTTTGCGCCCCGCCCAAAGCAATGGTGGGGAGGCCCGCGTGATCGAAAGCATCGAAGCAGGCGACGACGTTATGATCATCGCCGATTTTGATGTCACCGAAGACACGCTGGAAGTTGCAGCAGGTGGTGCCCTGACCTTTGCACCAACCAACAAGGGGGCCGATACGCTTGTGCTGATCGATGGCGGCGCAGTGTTCCATTTGAAGGGCGTCACCCCTGCCGCCATGGCCGCAGCAAAGGTGACGGTTGCCGCTTAGCGCGGCACCTTACACGGCCGCTTTGCGGCTTTCATCCAGATAAATTTCGCGCAACCGCGCCGCCACCGGCCCAGGCGTGCCATCCCCAAGGGTTGCCCCGTCAATCTCCACCACGGGCATGACGAAGGTGCTGGCTGAAGTGATGAACGCTTCATCCGCTTCCTGCGCCTCGGCAATCGTAAAGCTGCGCTCTTCCACCTTCATCTGCGCCTCGCGCGCGAAACGCAGCACGGCGGCGCGGGTGATCCCATGCAGGATTTCATTGCCCAAGTGCCGTGTGATGATCGTATTGCCTTTGACGATATAGGCGTTGTTGGATGTGCCTTCGGTCACCGCCCCATCTTCAACCATCCAAGCATCATCGGCACCTGCAGCCTTGGCCATCATCTTGCCCATGGATGGATAAAGCAGTTGTACCGTCTTGATATCGCGCCGCCCCCAGCGTTCGTCTGCAATGCTGATAACCTTCATGCCTTTTTGCGCCGCAGGGCTGTTGGCAAGGCCGGGCTTGTTCTGGGTGAAGAGAACGATGGTGGGCGGCGTGTCTTTGGGTGGAAACACAAAGTCACGATCCTGAGGCGCGCCGCGCGTGATCTGAAGGTAGATCATCCCCTCTTTGATCGCATTGATGCGCACTAATTCGCGATGCACTTCAAGCAGGTCGTCCATGCTGATCGGGCTGACCATATCAAGTTCGCTCAAAGACCGCTCAAGCCGTTTTGCGTGCCCTGCAAAGTCGATCAGCTTGCCATCCAGTACGCTTGTCACCTCATAAACCCCATCCGCCATCAGAAAGCCCCGATCAAAGATCGACACTTTGGCTTCGGTTTCAGGAAGGTAATCCCCGTTCAAATAAACAGTGCGCATATCAGCCCCATAATCCGACCGTGGGCGCATGGACCCCGGCCTCATCAAATTTCAAAGGTTCGGTGCGGTCTTCGGCCAACAGAAGCGGGCCGTCAAGGTCTGTGAATGCCACACCTTGCGCAAGGATCGTCGCCGGGGCCATCGCAAGGGACGACCCCACCATGCAGCCGACCATGATGCTATAGCCCTCGGCCAGCGCTGCTTCTTTCAATGCAAGCGCTTCGGTCAGCCCCCCGGTTTTATCAAGCTTGATGTTCACCATGTCATATTTACCGTTGAGCGCGGGAAGGCTCGCGCAGTCATGACAAGATTCGTCAGCGCAAACAGGCAGGGGCCGGGCAATTTCGCCCAACATATCGTCGGCCCCGGCCGGAAGCGGTTGTTCAACCATCTGCACCCCAAGGCGGATCAGATGCGGGGCCAGATCGGCGTAGACCTCAGCCGTCCAGCCTTCATTGGCGTCCACAATAATGCGCGAGGTCGCCGCGCCCCGCCGCACAGCTTCCAGCCGGGCCATATCATCGGGGGTGCCCAGTTTAATCTTGAGCAAGGGGCGATGGGCATTGGCTGCCGCTTGGGCTTGCATCTTCTTGGGCGTATCAAGGGATAGGGTAAAGGCCGTGGTCTCAGGCTTGGGTGCTGCCACACCGATCAAATCCCAGACACGCTTGCCCGCTGCCTTTGCGGCATGGTCCCAAAGCGCGCAATCCAAAGCATTACGCGCCGCCCCCGCTGGCAACGCATCCGGCAAATCCGCCCAAGCCCCATCAAAGCCCGCAATCTGCGCGGTCACGCTGTCCAACGTCTCATCATAGCGCGCATAGGGCACGCATTCGCCGTAGCCCGTCACGCCGCCGTCAGACACGGCCACCGTCAGCACCTGCGCCTCGGTCCGTGATCCACGGCTTATGGTAAACACCTGTGCCAGCTGAAACACATCCCGCGTGACTTCAATGCGCATCGCCCATCCCTCTTTGGTTTCAAAATATCCTTGCCAAAGGCATTGGTTTTGCCCCCGGCAAAGCCAAATCAGATCGCATCCAGCGCATCAACCAGTTTGGCCGCACCAAAGCGGAACGGATCGGTTGTGGGCAGACCCATCAGGGCCTCGACCTCGGCGACATAGGCCTTGGCTTCATCCTCGCCCAGCTTTTGGGTGTTGATCGAAATCCCAACGATCCGACAAGCCGGATTGGCCACGCGCGCGATGGGCAAGGCCATATCGCGCAGCGCTTCAAGTGACGGGAGATCATAGTCAGGCAAGCCGCGCATGTGGGTGCGGGTGGGTTCATGGGCAAGGATCAGGGCATCAGGCTGGCCGCCATGGATCAGGGCCATGGTGACACCGGAATAGGACACGTGGAACAGGCTGCCCTGTCCTTCGATGTGATCCCAGTGGTCGGGGTCATTGTCGGGGGTCAGATATTCGACCGCACCGGCCATAAAGTCCGCGATGACAGCGTCCAAAGGCACACCGCCGCCGGTGATCAAAATCCCGGTTTGCCCAGTGGGGCGGAAGGTGGATTTCATGCCGCGCTTTTGCATCTCAGCATCGATGCAAAGGCTGGTATACATCTTGCCGACCGAACAATCGGTGCCGATGGCAAGGCAACGCTTGCCTGCGCGCTTCACACCATTCGCAATCGGATAAGCAACGGAAGGGATACGCACATCAAACAAGGTCTGCCCGTTCACGCGCGCAGCCGCAACCAACTCATCCTCATCGCGCAGCAGGTTATGCAAGCCAGAGGCGATGTCATAGCCCATGTTCAGCGCCTTCACGAGAACGGCTTTCCATGCATCCGAGATATAGCCACCCCGGTTGGCGACACCGATCACAAGGGTTTTGGCCCCGGCGGTGATCCCCTCTTCAAGGGTCATGTCGGTGATACCCAGATCGGCACCGCAACCGTCCATGCGGAATTGACCAACGGCATTGTCAGGACGCCAGTCCTTAATGCCTTGCGCCACTTTGGCGGCCAATGCGTCAGGGGCATCCCCAAGGAACAAAAGATATGGCGTTTGGATCATCAGAGCAGCCCTTCACATGACAGATTCGCAGTCCACGCGAGAATGGCCGAGGTTTCAAGCAAATTGGTCGCAGAATACGCGTCCCTAACGAGTGAATAAACAATAATGGCGCGCTAAATGCTCACATGTTCGAAGAATAGTGCACCACATCCACGCCACAGCCCTATTGCTTCTTTTGAATAAAAATATGCCCCCCGGAGGGTCCGCACCCTCACCCCCGCGCAAACGCGCGCTTAACGCCCCCCAAAACAAAAAAGGCCCGGGCGCATTGCTGCGCCCGGGCCAGAGGGAGAAGACTGAGGGAGGATCAGCCTTTGGAGAACTCTGGATAAGCTTCCATACCCAATTCAGATGTATCCAAGCCGTTGATCTCGGCTTCTTCTGATACCCGGATACCGACGGTCGCTTTCAGGATGACCCAAAGTACGAGGCTGGCGACAAAAGTGAAAACACCGTAAGCGATGATCCCCGTGATTTGGGTCACAATGGACGCATCACCGTTATAGAAGACAACAGCAATCGTGCCCCAGATACCAGCAAACAAGTGCACTGGGATGGCGCCGACAACATCATCGATCTTCAGCTTGTCCAAGAACGGCACCGCAAAGACAACGATCACGCCACCAACAGCACCGATCCACAGCGAACCAAAAAGGCTTGGCGCAAGTGGCTCTGCGGTGATGGACACGAGGCCCGCCAGCGCACCGTTCAGCACCATGGTCAAGTCGACCTTCTTGTAGATAAGCTGCGTCAGGATCAGGGCTGCGACCGCACCGGCAGAAGCTGCCATGTTGGTATTTGCAAAGATGCGAGACACATCCGTAATATCGCCAACAGTACCAGCTGCAAGTTGCGAACCGCCATTAAAGCCGAACCAACCCAACCAAAGGATGAACGTCCCAAGTGTTGCCAACGCAAGGTTAGAGCCCGGCATCGGGTTAACACGACCGTCTTTATACTTCCCCAAACGTGGTCCAAGGATGATCGCACCAGCAAGCGCTGCCCAACCCCCAACAGAGTGGACGATTGTTGAGCCGGCAAAATCAGAAAAGCCCATTTCAGACAACCAGCCGCCACCCCACTGCCAAGAACCTGAGATCGGGTATAGGATACCGGTCAGGATCAAGACGAAGATCAGGAATGGCCATAGCTTGATACGCTCGGCCATTGTGCCAGACACGATTGACGCCGTCGCTGCTACAAACATCAACTGGAAAAAGAAATCAGACCCAACAGAGGCGTAATCAAGCGCTGCATCCCCCGCCGCAAGCCCAACAGGCTCAAGCGATGTGATGTTAAAGAAGGGGCCCACCCAACCGGCAACGATCCAGCCATCACCCGGATACATCAAATTAAAACCGACCAACCAGTACATGATCCCGGCAAGCGAAAACAGTGCGATGTTCTTGGTCAGCTGGGTTGTGACGTTCTTGGAGCGGACCAAACCCGCCTCAAGCATGGCAAAACCAGCGGCCATCCAGAACACCAGGAAGCCGCCCACAAGGAACAGCAGTGTCGTCATAATATAAGGCCCAACCTCGTTGAAGGTGGGGGCGTCCTGCGCAAGCGCGAAGGTCGGCACCATGGCGATACCAGCCGCAAGTAAAAGTGAATTAAGTCGTTTCATCATGTTATCCCTAACTCGCGCTTACAGCGCTTCCTCGTTCGTCTCGCCGGTCCGGACGCGCACGGCACCCTCAACATCCAGCGTGAAAATCTTGCCGTCGCCGATTTTGTCGGTCTTGGCGGTTGTCGCGATTGTGTTGACGACCTGTTCGGCCATCGCATCTGTCACGACGATCTCAAGCTTGACCTTGGGCACGAAGTTCACAGCGTATTCGGCCCCCCGGTAAATTTCGGTATGACCTGACTGCGCGCCAAATCCTTTGATTTCAGATACCATCATGCCGCGCACACCGATGGTGGTCAGCGCTTCGCGGACCTCCTCCAGCTTGAACGGCTTGATTGTTGCAATGATGAGTTTCACTTGCGTCCCCTCGTACTTTTCTTGCGACGGCGGAAGTGCGTCGACTTGCC
This sequence comes from uncultured Cognatiyoonia sp., assembly GCA_964414165.1. Taxonomy (GTDB): domain Bacteria; phylum Pseudomonadota; class Alphaproteobacteria; order Rhodobacterales; family Rhodobacteraceae; genus Cognatiyoonia. The sequence continues at coordinate 31,895 of CAYPVL010000015.1, read as the reverse complement.
CTAAAAGGCAGAGGGTCACGCAGATTCTCAATAAAGTGATGCCGTATTAGGGCGGCTTAACCCGGTTAATTGCACAATTTTTGCACAAAATAGTTGCATCGCCTAATTTTTAATCAATTACAAAAGGGAACAACAGCCCTGCAATCCCCCGCGACAATCCTGTCGGACCTGTTTATGCTGACCCCAACATTAAAAAGAACATGAGTGGCAGATGAGCGGAAACGGCAAAAAGCGTGCGCCTTTAGTGGCGGAAAAACGCTATTCAGACACCCCGGCAAAGCCGAAAGCGCGCAAAAAACGCAGCCCTGCCAAGAAAAAGCGCGGGCTAGTGGGATGGATTCTGTTTCCGATCATCTGGATTGTCCGTCTGATCTGGCGCTTCACATGGCGCATCGGCCTTGTGACTGCGTTGATCACGGCCGTCGCCGTCTTTTATTATGCCTCACAGCTTCCCGCAGTCAGTGACATTGTCGATGGCCGTGTGCGCGGCTCTGTCACGCTGTCTGATCGGTCGGGCGATGTGTTTGCCCTGCGCGGCGATGTGTTTGGCGGGGCGGTCACCGCGACCTCTGTCAGCCCGTACCTCAAGAACGCCGTTGTCGCATCCGAGGATAAGCGGTTCTATTGGCATCCCGGCATTGATCCACGCGGCATTGCGTCGGCGGTGCGTATCAACTTGCGTGAAGGGCGCGGCCCCTTGTCCGGGAATGGTGGGTCGACACTGACCCAGCAGACCGCCAAGCTTTTATGCCTTGGCGTTCCGTTTGATCCGGGCACATGGGACACCGAATCTGCCTATGAGGCTGATTGCCGTCGCACAACCCTGTGGCGCAAGATCAAAGAGGCCGTCTATGCCATGGCGATGGAGGTCACCTATACCAAGGATGAAATCCTTACGATTTACTTCAATCGCGCATATTTGGGCGCGGGCAGCCGTGGGTTTGAGGCCGCCGCCAATCAGTTCTTCGCCAAATCTGCCTCCGAGGTGACCCCGGCCGAGGCCGCGATGCTGTCAGGCATCCTGCCCGCCCCATCCCGCTTTGCGCCCACAAGCAGCCTTGAACGCGCCCAAGAACGCGCCCGCATCGTGCTTGGCTTAATGGAGGCACAAGGCTTTCTGTCAAAAGCACAAGCCGATGACGCCCGCGCCAACCCCGCCACTTTGGCCGAAGGTGCTGCACAATCCACGGCCCCCTATTTTGCCACATGGGTCATCGACACGGCCCCGCCGGGTTTTGCAACTGACACCACCGAGGACGTGCTCATCCGCACCACGCTGGATCAAGACATCCAGAAGTCTGCCGAGGACGCAGTGCGCTGGATCTTTGACAATAAAGTCAAAGAAGGGTCCACCGCCGAAGCTGCCGTTGTTGTTATGTCCGCCGATGGTGCCGTGCGCGGCATGGTCGGCGGGCGCAACGATGATTTCTTCAACCGCGCGACCCAAGCCAATCGCCAGACCGGATCAGCCTTTAAGCCATTCATCTTTGCGACCGCGTTAGAGCTTGGCTTTTCGGGTAATGACCTGATTGATGACAGCCCCATTTCGATCACCATCCCCGGCCAACCTGCCTGGGAGCCGGGGAATTATGACAACCAGTTCAAGGGTGTCATCACGCTGACGCAGGCTTTGGCCGAAAGCCGCAATATTCCGGCGGTGGTTTTGTCCGAGGAGGTGGGTCGCGAGGTGGTCAGCACTGTGGCCCGTGGTTTCGGGATTGAGAGTGATCTGGCCACTGGCCCCGCTTTGGCTTTGGGTGTGTCTGAAAGCACATTGCTTGAGATGACTGGGGCCTATGCGGGGATCTTGAACGGGGGGTCTTCGGTGACGCCTTACGGGCTGGTTGATCTGCGCTTCAAGGGCGACACAGAGCCGTTGATGACAAACGATGGCACCGGCATCGGTGAGCGGATCATCCGCCAAGCCGCCGCGCGTGAGTTGACGTGGATGATGACGCAAGTTGTTGACGCAGGCACCGGCCAACGCGCCCGCATGGACGGCTGGCAGATCGCGGCGAAGACGGGCACGACGAATTCGGCCCGCGATGCGTGGTTCATCGGGTTCACCGGGGATTATGTGGTCGGGGTCTGGATGGGCAACGATGACAATTCACCGCTGACGGGTGTGACGGGTGGCGGGCTGCCTGCGGACATCTGGCGCGAAACGATGACGCGGATCACGGTGGGGATGCAGCCCACCGCACTGCCTGCAACACCGCCTGCGGGGCTGTCAGGGGCGGGGACGATTACGGATCAGGGGATTGTCGCGCCGGCGGAGATTCAGAATGTGTTGGAGAATATCTTTAATCAGGCGGGGAATTGAGGGGGTCGCCCGTTTACGCCCGCAAGAAAAATACCGTTGCCGATAGCTTTCGTCAGATCAATACCGAACGCGCGGTCCCCACGTGATCCCGGCGCGCATGCGCCAAGCCCGACCTCCCCCCACGGGAGGGCTTTCGTTGGTCCGTATGCAGCACGCGTTTCATCGA
>CAYPVL010000015.1:0-29396 GCA_964414165.1 uncultured Cognatiyoonia sp. | reverse complement strand
TGGTGCGCTCGTCTAGGGATCAATGTATGCGCATCGAGGCCATAGCCCCTACTCACACGCCTCATACACAAACGCGTACCCGTCCCAGATCATGATCAGCCCGTCCGGGTCCTCGGCGGGTTTCATCAGCATGGCCCGTTCGGTCCAGACCGATCCTTCGCCGGTGCATTGCATCGTGTAGAGCGTCGCCTCCATGTCCACCACGTTCACGGGACGGGTCATGCGGCATTCGGATTCGACGCCGTAGAAGATGCCGTCTTTGATCTCGAGTGCGCCGCCGTCTGTGCCCACAAGCGCGCATTCGGCGTTGGCGGTTTGTTTGTAGACGCCATCAAAGGGGTTCGCGCTGGCCGTAATGGGCAGCAGCGCCAGAAGCACAGCCCATCTCATATCGCGTTCATCCGGTTGATCAACCCGGCGATGCTGCGCCCTTCACGGTCAAGCATCGCGCCGATTTCGGCCCGTTCGGTCAGCAACATATTCACCCCTTCAATAATAAAGTTGAAAAACGCATCGCGCCCAGAGCGATCCGAGACGTGCCAATCCATTTGGAACGGTGCGCGGGAACGCAGCACGACGGATGTTTCCACCTCGATCCAGCTTTTCACCGGAGCGGCACCGACGACGACGATCTCGCCCCCAACAAATTCCCGGAACCGGCGTCCGTATTTGGTCGCGATATAGCCGCGGAACGCGCTTGTATAGGCAGACATCTCGCTGCTGGACGCCGTCCGCGCATCCGCCCCAAGGCAGTAGCGCGCGATGGTGGGCACATCGGAATATTTGTCAAAGATCGCAGCAAAGCGCTGGATCATCGCGGCCTCGCCCGCGCCGGATGCGATGACCGCATTCACCTCGCCCACAAGGTTGGACACGAGGCTTTGCGCGCTCGCCGTCGTCGTCGCCTGTGCTGGCAGCGGTAAAAGCGTGGCAGCAGAGGCCCCAAGGAACAGGCGGCGGGTGATAACCATGGCTTACTCTCCAAACAATTCTGCATAAGGGTCAACGGCGTCGCTTTCCAGCGTTGTCCCCAGTTCAAAGCGGCGGTTTTGCAGATAGATCAGGCGCTGCTGGGCATAACTATCCGCACTGTCGCGCAGGACCGAGTCAATCGTATCCCCGAATTGATCCCGTTTCACCACGCGCCCGGCAATTTTGCCGATGGTTGCATAATCGTTCTGGATCGGCGTGCCGACGAATTCCAGCGGATCAAGGAAGATATCCACGATGCGCCCCGCAAAGGCACGTTCAGTGGACGGACCAATGAGGGGAAGTTCGAGGTAAGCCCCTTCAGGTGCACCCCACACGGCAAGGGTTTCGCCAAAGTCCGTTTCCTCTTCGCCAAGACCAATCGCCCCGGCGGGATCAAACAGGCCAAGGACGCCGACGGTGGTATTTAGAACAAAGCGCATCATATTGGTGCCCGCCCCGCCCACATCACCTTGCAGGACGCCGTTCACAACCATGCCCGGCAGGCCCACGTTATCGGCAAAATTCACAACAGGCTGGGTATACGCAGGATCAATGCCGGGGCCATCGCCACCAAGCCCGCCAAAGATATTCCTATCCACGGTCTTGTTGAAGGCATGGACCTGACGGTTCAACGGCTCGTATGGGTCATGGACCGTCACGCCTTCGGGCGCGGGCGCGCAGGCGGTGCAAAGAAAAAGGCCAAGAACAAGAAGACTTCGGTAAGACACTTGCGGTACTTTCAATCAGGCAGATGGGTATTGATGTGACGCCCACGGCAGGAAATTGCAATGCTGGCCGTTTCGTGGTGATGTTTGCGCTATGTTTTGGGTATTGATGACAAAACGCACAAGTTCAGGTTATTAACAAAGGCAGATTACCGCGCATGGCTGATGAAATGACCCATAAAGGGCGCACCGAACTTTTGGATGCACGGCGCGAAAGTCGCCATCTTTACTGGATGGTCGGCATTTTTAGTCTGTTTGTGAACATGCTGATGCTGACGGGTCCGCTTTATATGCTGAACGTCTATGATCGGGTGCTGGGATCGCGCAGTATTGAAACGCTTGTCGCGCTGACCGTGCTGGTTGCCTTTCTTTATGGCTGTATGGCGGTACTTGATTATGTGCGTGGCCGGGTCATGGGCCGGGTTGGCGCGCGGTTTCAAGCGCGCTTGGACCGGCGGGTATTTGGCGCGGTGCTGAAGGCGACGACGCTGTCGCGCGCCCCGCGTGAGGCCGCAACAGGCCTGCGCGACCTGGAATCCGTGCAACGCTTGATTACGTCGCCTGCCTTGATGGCCCTCTATGATCTGCCTTTCGCGCCGCTGTTCTTCCTTGGGATTTTCATCTTTGATCCGCTCATGGGCTACCTTGCGCTTGCCGGTGGCGGCATTTTGATCCTTGTGGCCATCATCAACCAAGTGACCACCCGCAAACCACTGGAACGGGCCAATGCCGCCGCGTTTCAATCCGAACAACTTGGCAGCCAGATCCGCGCCGAAAGCGAGATGGTCCATTCGCTTGGCATGCGTGAGGCGGCGTTTGATCGCTGGCAGATTGCCCGTGGTGAAGCGCTGGATGCCACGATCAGTGCCGCGGATTCCTCCGGGACGTTTACCGCAGGCACCAAGTCATTCCGCCTGTTCCTGCAATCGGCCATGCTGGGCCTTGGTGCCTTTCTTGTGCTGACCAGTGATCTGTCGCCCGGCGCGATGATTGCGGGGTCAATCCTTTTGGGCCGTGCTTTGGCACCTGTCGAGATGATCGTGAACCAATGGGCGGTGTTCCAGAAAGGGCGCGAAGGTTGGGGCAAACTGGCCGTGCTTTTGGGCGCAATCCCGGTTGATGAAGCGCGCACCGAACTTCCCAAACCCAAAGCGCGCCTTCTTGCCGATCAGGTCACAGTCGTCCCACCGGGCGAACAGACGGCATCATTGCGCATGATCAGCTTTCAGGTTGAACCGGGCCAAGCGGTGGGCGTGATTGGAACGTCAGGTGCCGGAAAATCCACCCTTGCACGCGCTTTGACCGGGCTTTGGCGCCCGGCGGGTGGCAAAATCCGGCTGGATGGCGCAGCACTTGATCAATATGATCCCGATGTTCTGGGCCAGCACATTGGCTATCTGCCTCAACGGGTGCAATTGTTTGAAGGCACAATCAAAGAAAATATCGCGCGCATGTCGATGACCCCGGATGATGCCGCCGTTGTCGAGGCCGCCAAAAAGGCCGCAGCGCATGAAATGATCCTGAAGCTGCCCGATGGGTATGACACGCGGGTATCGGCCAATGGCGGACGCTTGTCGGGTGGACAAATCCAGCGTGTTGGCCTTGCGCGCGCAATGTATGGCGACCCGGTAGTCCTTGTTTTGGATGAGCCAAATTCGAATTTGGATAATGACGGGTCTACCGCATTGAACCACGCGATCAAGGCGGCCAAGGCCGCAGGCAAGATCGTCTTTATCATGGCTCATCGCCCTGCCGCCATTCAGGAATGTGATACGTTGCTGGTGATCGAAAACGGGGCAAAGCGTGCCTTTGGCCCCAAGGACGAAGTGCTGCGCGAAATGGTCAAGAACCACGACCAGATCACCCATTCAGTGGGCAAAGGGGCGGGCGTATCATGAGCGATCCAACAGCGAACAAATGGTCTGCGACACGACCAACGGTCTTTGGCCTGCTGGCCCTTTTGGTGCTGGTAGGCGGTTTTGGCACATGGTCCGTCATGGCGCAGATCCAAGGGGCGGTCATAGCCTCGGGCCAGATCGAAGTGGACCGCAACCGCCAAGTGATCCAGCATCCCGACGGCGGTGTCGTGGCAGAGATTATCGTCGATGAAGGCGACACCGTGGCCGAAGGCGATCTGCTGATCAGGCTTGATGCGTCTGTCCTGCAATCTGAACTGGCTGTGGTTGAAGGGCAATTATTCGAAATCCTTGCCCGGCGCGGACGGCTTGAAGCTGAACGCGATGGGCTGGACAGCGTTGTCTTTGACGAAACCCTGCTTGAGGGTGGCGAGAATGCCATCAAGCTGATGGACGGCCAAACGCGCCTGTTTACCGCCCGCCTGGAAAGCATCCAGCGCGCGACCGAACAACTGACCCAGCAACGCGCCCAGATCGCCAGCCAGTTGACCGGGATTGCCGCCCAGCAAGACGCGTTAAGCGAACAGAAAGCGCTGATCACCGAAGAATTGGCTGACCAACAAACCCTGCTGGATCGCGGCCTCGCACAGGCCAGCCGCGTGCTGTCCCTGCGCCGCGAAGAGGCGAACCTGCTTGGCAGCGTGGGCGAACTCACAGCCCAAGCCGCCCAAGCGCAAGAGCGCATGACCGAGATTGAAATTCAGGTTCTTGGCCTGACCACCACCCGCCGGGAAGAGGCGATCACCCGGTTGCGTGACCTTCAGTTCAACGAGTTGGAGCTGTCAGAACGCCGGCGCACGTTAAAGCAGCAACTTGACCGGCTGGATATTCGCGCGCCTGTCGGGGGCATTGTCTATGGCATGCAGGTCTTTGCGCCCCGTTCGGTGATCCGCCCAGCCGACCCGGTGATGTTCCTGATCCCGCAGGACCGCCCGCTTGTGATCGCAACCCAAGTGCAACTGACGGACATCGACCAGATCCATGTGGGCCAAGAGGTGATTGTGCGTTTCTCTGCGCTGGATCAGCGTCGCACGCCCGAACTGACGGGGATGGTTACGGTGGTTTCCGCGGATGCGTTTCAGGATGATGCCAGCCCCGTGCCCTATTACAGGGCCGAGGTGCAGTTAATGGAGGGCGAGATTGACCGCCTGCCTGCCGACACAACCCTGATCCCCGGCATGCCGGTTGAAGCGTTGGCGCGCACCGCAGATCGCAGCCCGCTGGATTACCTGCTCAAACCGCTCACCGATTATTTTGCAAAGGCCTTCCGCGAGTCCTGATTGCGCATGGCGCAAGCGCGGCGTAGCCTATGTGCAAATGCGAAAGGATCCCCGCACATGAGCATCATCGAAGCCAACCTTGCCAAACTGGGCATCACCCTGCCCGACGCCCCCGCCCCTGCGGCGAACTATGTACCTTATGTTGTCGTGGGCGACATGGTTTATGTGTCGGGTCAGATCAGCGCCAATGATGACGGGTTTATCACCGGCAAGCTGGGTGACGATTGCGATCTGGACAAGGGCACAGATGCGGCCCAGCGCTGCGGTATCGCGCTTCTTGCGCAGCTAAAGGCGGCTTGCGGTGGCGATATTGAACGCCTCGTGCGTGTGGTCAAACTCACTGGTTTCGTCAACTCAACCCCTGACTTTACCCAGCAACCAGCGGTGATCAACGGCTGTTCGGACCTGTTTGCAAACGCTTTGGGGGAACGCGGCAAACATGCCCGCGCCGCCGTAAGCGCCCCAAGCCTGCCCTTTGGCGTGGCTGTTGAAATCGAAGCGATCTTTCAAATCACATGACCCTTCCCGCATCCTTCCTGACCAAACCCATCGCCCACCGGGGCCTGCATGACGCATCTCAGGGCCGCGCGGAAAACAGCCCCAAGGCCTTTGCCGCCGCACTAGAGCACGGCTACGGGATCGAGCTTGATCTGCAACTGTCCAAAGACGGGCAGCCGATGGTGTTTCATGATTATGATCTGGAACGCCTCACCGGCACGCGCGGCCCGATTGCGCAGAAAACGGCCGCAGAACTGGCAAAGATCACCCTGCTGCATGACGGCGACGGCGTGCCGACTTTGGCCGACACGTTAGCCCAGATTGCAGGGCGGGTGCCGATCCTGATCGAGGTAAAGGATCAAGACGGGCAGATGGGCCCCGATGTTGGCAGGTTAGAGCGTGCCGCAGCCGCCTTGCTTGAAGATTATACCGGGGATTATGCGGTGATGTCCTTTAACCCGCATTCGGTTGGCATCTTCAAAGACGTTCTACCGAATGCGCCACGCGGGCTGGTGACATGCGACTACACCGCCGACGATTGGCCCACCCTGCCCGCATCGGTGCGCGAACATCTGCGCCATATCCCTGATTATGAAACGCTGGACTGCTGCTTTATCAGCCACGACCGCACCGATCTTGACCGCGACCGCGTCGCGCAGATCAAGGCCAAGGGCCACCCGATCCTGACATGGACAATCAAATCCGCAGAACAGGAAGCTGAGGCGCGCAAAATCGTCGCGAACATCACATTCGAAGGCTACATGGCTTGACCAACGCGCCAGCGCGGCCAAGTTGCTTGCTATGACAGAGGCGATCGAAGTCACAACCCATGCGTCCCTTGCCGGGATTGCCCAAACTGATTGGGATGCCTGCGCCTGTCCTGAAAAGGGGCGGCCCGTTGATCCATTCACGACCTACCGCTTTCTAAAAGCGCTTGAAGCGTCCGGGTCGGTTGGCCAAGGCACTGGCTGGCAGCCGCATTATCTGTCGGTCAAGCAAGGCGATCAGGTCATCGCCGTCGCCCCGCTTTATGGTAAAACCAACAGTCAGGGCGAATATATGTTCGACCACAACTGGGCCCATGCTTATGAAAACGGTGGCGGGCAGTATTATCCCAAGCTGCAACTGGCCGTGCCTTTCACCCCCGTCACTGGGCGGCGCTTTCTGACACGCCCCGGCTTTGATGTGATCGGCATGTCCGCGATCCTGCAAGGTGCGATCCAAATTGCGAATGACAATCAATTGTCATCCGTCCACGCCACATTCTGCACCGAGGCAGAGGCACTGGCCGGTCAGGAAATGGGTCTGCTTGGGCGGATGAACCAACAGTTTCACTGGCTGAATGATGATTATGCTGATTTCGATGCATTTCTCAGCGGCCTTTCAAGCCGCAAGCGCAAGAATATTCGCAAGGAGCGCGCCACTGCGCAGGGCTTTGGTGGAGAGATCGTCAATCTGACCGCGGATACGATCCAGCACGAACACTGGGATGCGTTCTGGGCCTTCTACCAAGACACCGGCAACCGCAAATGGGGAACGCCCTATCTGACGCGGGAATTTTTTGACATTGCGCATGAGACCCTGCGCGACGACATCCTGCTGACCCTTGCCATGCGCGATGGCGTGCCCGTGGCCGGTGCGCTTAGCATGATCGGGCGAGATACGCTTTACGGGCGCTATTGGGGTTGCACCGAACACCACCCCTGCCTGCATTTTGAACTTTGCTATTATCAGGCGATTGATTACGCCATCGCCAATAAAATGGTCCGGGTCGAGGCCGGGGCGCAGGGCGAACACAAGCTGGCGCGCGGCTATCGGCCCACGCCCACGCATTCGCTGCATTGGTTTGGGGATGCGGGGTTCAGGGATGCGGTAGCCCGCTATCTTGAGGCCGAGAAGGATGCGGTGGATCACGAAATCGAAGTGCTCACCAGCTACGGGCCCTTCAAGAAAGACAACCGAGAGGAACAGCAATGAGCAAATTGAATGAGGCAGGCCGCCATTATCTGGCAGAGTCAGGGTGGGAAACTGTCGAAGGGCGCGATGCGGTTAAGAAGACCTATGTCTTCAAGAACTTCATCGAAGCCTTCGGCTTTATGACCCAAGCCGCGATCTGGGCAGAAAAGCTGAACCACCATCCCGAATGGTTCAACGTCTACAAAACGGTCGAGGTCACGCTGACCACCCACGATGTGGATGGCCTAAGTGATTTGGACGCCAAACTGGCTGCCAAGATGGACGCGCTGGCTACATAGCGCCCAAAAGCGTTTCGCCTGCTGAAATCTCGCATTCGCCGGGGCTGCCTTCTTCGTTCAGAATGGTGACGATACCATCGTCGACCAGCATGGCATAGCGCTTAGAGCGGCCAATCAGCCCGGCAGGTGGTGCTGTGAAATCCATGCCGATGGCTTTTGTAAACGTGCTTTCCGCATCGCCAAGAACAGCGATCCCAGCCGCATCCGCGCCTGTGCTTTCGGCCCAGGCCTTGCAGACAAACGGATCATTCACGGTGACGCAGATAATCTCGTCCACGCCTTTGGCGGCGAACTGATCCTTGTTGCGGATAAAGCTGGGCATATGGGCGGTTGTGCAAACGCCGGTGTAGGCACCGGGCAAGCCAAAGATCGCGACCTTGCGGCCCTTCAACTTATCGCCCAATTGAACAGCCTCTGGCCCGTCTGCGCCGATTTGAAGCAGTGTTGCGTCGGGCAGCGTATCGCCTTTTGAGATCGGCATGGTGTGGTCCCCTTTTCGGATTTGCGTTGTGCTGCAAGACATATAGGGTGCGCCTTGGAAAGCACCACAGGGACTTGGATTTATGGCGCACTTTGTTGTGATTGGCGCAGGGCAAGCGGGATCGTCCCTTGTCGCAAAACTGCGCAGCACAGGTTTTGACGGTGACATCACCCTGATCGGTGGCGAAGCCGTGCCCCCCTACCAACGCCCGCCCCTGTCCAAGGCCTATTTGCTGGGCGAAATGGCGCAAGAGCGGCTTTATTTACGCCCGGCTGCATTTTATGCCGACCAGAACATCACCCTGCGCCTTGGGGTGCGCGCGGTGGATGTGGACGCAGGCGCGCGCACTGTCACGCTTGAGGGCGGTAAGGTACTTGCCTACGACCAGTTGGCTTTCACCACCGGCGCACATCCCCGCACCTTTCCTGCAAGCATCGGGGGCACGCTAGACAACGTCTTTACCATGCGCGATCTGGCCGATGCCGACGCGATGGAGCCTGCTTTTCGCAAAGGCGCCCGCGCCTTGATCATCGGCGGTGGCTACATCGGGCTTGAAGCTGCAGCAGTCGCCAAAAAGCGCGGCGTTAAGGTGACATTGGTCGAAATGGCCGACCGTATTCTGCAACGGGTGGCCGCCCCCGAAACCTCTGCCTATTTTCGCGAACTGCATACGGCCCACGGCGTCGATATCCGCGAAGGTGTCGGACTTGAACGATTAGTTGGGGATAAAGCGGTCACTGGCGCAGTTCTGACAGATGGCACCACGCTTGATCTTGATTTCGCGGTGGTCGGTGTGGGGATCACCCCAGCCACAATCCTTGCCGAGGCAGCAGGCGTCACTATCGACAATGGCATTGCGACGGACGCTTACGGGCGCACATCTGACCCGCACATCTGGGCCGCAGGCGATTGTGCGTCTTGCCCCTATCAGGACCAGCGCATCCGCATCGAAAGCGTCGGCAACGCGATTGATCAGGCCGAAGTCGTGGCGCAAAACATGCTGGGGCAAAACATCCCTTATGCGCCTAAGCCTTGGTTCTGGTCCGATCAATACGATTGCAAACTGCAGATCGCCGGGCTGAATATGGGCTATACCGAGGTGATTACGCGCAAGGGCGACGGGCAATCGCATTGGTACTACAAGAATGATGCGCTGATCGCGGTGGATGCAATGAACGATCCGCGCAACTACATGATCGGCAAGCGGCTGATCGAGGCCGGCAAGAGCCCCGCCAAAGCCACCATCGCGGATGCGGCCACCGACATGAAGGCCCTGTTGAAAGCGTGAGGATCATCGCTGGCACCCATCGCGGCACGCAATTATCGGATGTCGGCAAGGGCGATGCGCACGCGCATCTGCGCCCCACCACAGATCGCGTGCGCGAAAGCCTGTTCAACGTCCTGCAAGGCGGGCGTTTTGGCGATCCGATCCGGGGTGCACAGGTGCTTGATCTCTTTGCAGGCACAGGGGCGCTGGGGCTTGAGGCGCTGTCGCGCGGTGCAGGCCATGTGACGTTTGTGGATAACGGCAAGGCGGCACAGAAGCTGATCAAGGCGAACATCGCCAAGCTGAAACGCAGCCCCGATTGCACGCTTCTGGCCCAAGCCGTCGATCAACTTACGCCCGGCGCGCCTTGTAATCTGATCTTTCTGGACCCGCCTTATGGGCAAGCCTTGGGACAAGCGGCCCTTAAGCGGGCGCAATCCCAAGGCTGGATCGCACCCGAGGCATTGATTGTCTGGGAAGAAAACACCGCCCAGATCGCGCCGCGTGGCTTCACAACGCTGGACCAACGCCGCTATGGCGACAGCTGGGTCTCCTTTATGCGGGTGGATGCATGACGACACAAATGTGCAAAATATAACATCAAAACGAATTATTATTGCGCTGCAATTGCATAAAGGATATCTCTGCATCTGCACAGTGTAAGGGATTCGACCGATGGCGCATGACGGACGGGATACGACAATGGACGCAGACATCCGGCTTGCAGACCTTCTGACCCTCACGTCCCAAGCGCTTCCCCCTGTCCAAGCCGTGCTTGCAAAAGCGAAAGACACCGTGCGCGCGAACGTCAGCAAAGACGGGCGAATGAGCAGCGCTTTGATCGAACAGCACCAGACCGCATCCCATGGGCTTGCGTGGCTTGCAACCTACGCGGAAGCCCTGAACCAGATGCACAAATGGGCCAGCAAGCTGGACCAGAACGGCCAATTTGGTGAGGTTGAGCAGCTGATCCTGCAGATCACCTTCGGCGAATACCTTTGGCAGATCTACGGCGGCATCCAAATGAACCAAGGCGAGGTGGTGCGCCTGCAAGACCTTGGATTATCGCAAGACGACATGGGCGATCTGATGGCCCCTGCAGTGATGACGCTGACCCAAGCTGGCAACACCCAAGCCGCGCGCACGCGGCTGTGCGATCTGATGCAGGCACAATCCGCCGATCTGACGGTCGGCAAATCCGGTTTGGACGATGAACTCGAAATGATCCGCGAACAGTTCCGCCGCTTTTCCGTCGATAAGGTCGAACCCCACGCGCATGAATGGCACCTGAAGGACGAATTGATCCCGATGGACATCATCGATGATATGGCCGAACTTGGCGTCTTTGGCCTAACCATCCCCGAAGAATACGGTGGGTTCGGCCTATCCAAAGCGTCGATGTGTGTTGTGTCCGAGGAGCTTTCGCGCGGCTACATCGGTGTCGGCTCGCTTGGTACCCGATCAGAAATTGCGGCTGAATTGATCATCTGCGGCGGCACCGAAGACCAGAAACAAAAATGGCTTCCCAAACTTGCCTCTGGCGAAACGCTGCCCACGGCTGTCTTTACCGAACCCAACACCGGATCTGACCTTGGTGCGCTGCGCACGAAAGCGACCAAAGACGGCGATGACTGGGTGCTGAACGGTAACAAGACATGGATCACACATGCGGCGCGCACCCATGTGATGACCGTGCTGGCCCGTACCGTGCCGGATACCGACAACTACAAGGGCCTGTCGATGTTTCTGGCCGAAAAGACCCCCGGCACGGATAACGCGCCCTGGCAGGATGCGGGTATTTCGGGCGGCGAAATCGAAGTCCTCGGCTATCGCGGCATGAAGGAATACACGCTGAACTTTGACGATTTCAAAGTGAAGGGCGAGAACCTTTTGGGCAGTGTCGAAGGGCGAGGGTTCAAGCAGTTGATGCAGACGTTCGAATCCGCCCGCATCCAAACCGCCGCCCGCGCGGTGGGCGTTGCACAAAGCGCACTGGATGAAGGGATGGCCTATGCCCAGACGCGCAAACAGTTCGGCAAGGCGCTGATCGCATTCCCGCGCGTGTCGGGCAAGCTTGCCATGATGGCCGTGGAAATCATGGTCGCGCGGCAACTGACCTATTTTAGCGCCACCGAGAAAGACAACGACCGGCGCTGCGATCTTGAGGCCGGGATGGCCAAACTGCTGGGCGCCCGCGTCGCGTGGGCCTGTGCGGACAACGCCCTTCAAATCCATGGAGGCAACGGTTTTGCACTGGAATATAAGATCAGCCGTATCCTGTGCGATGCCCGCATCCTGAACATTTTTGAAGGTGCCGCAGAGATTCAGGCCCAAGTCATCGCGCGGCGTTTGCTTGACAGCTAATTCATGCCATATGTCACCCAACACCTGATTGGGGCCTGACATGAAAACGATACTGCTGACCGGGATCACCGGCTTTATTGCGAAACGGATCGCCGTGGACCTTTTGAACGCGGGCTATTACGTGCGCGGATCGATGCGCAGCACCAAACGCGTGCAAGAGGTGAATGCCGCCATCGCTCCGCACCTGGATGATGCAAACAAGCTTACCAAGCTTAGCTTTTGCGAACTTGATCTGACCAAAGACAACGGCTGGTCGGATGCCGTGCGCGGGGTGGATGCGGTGATCCACACGGCTTCGCCGTTTCCCGGCGATACACCAAAGGACGAAAACGATCTGATCCGCCCTGCAGTTGACGGGGCGACACGCGCGCTAAAGGCTGCGCAGGCCGCAGGCGTCAAACGGGTGGTGCTGACCTCATCCATGGTCGCAATCATGCATAAGGACGTTGCAGACGGCCAAGTGCTGACCCCGCAAGACTGGTCCACTGTTGGACACAAAACCATGGGTGCCTATGCGAAATCAAAGACGCTTGCTGAAAAAGCAGCTTGGGACTTTGTTGCCGCCCATCCCGAAATAGAGCTGACCACGATCAACCCCGGTCTTGTGGTCGGCACGCCAACGGATGGGAACTATGGCACCTCGCTTGAATTGATCGCCCAGTTCATGAACGGCAAATTCCCGATGGTCCCGAACTTTGGCCTGCCCATCGTGGATATCGCCGATGTGTCCGCCGCCCATGTCAACGCGCTGTCCAAGCCTGGCAGCATCGGCAAGCGCTTTATTCTTGCCGACAGTTACATGATGGCCCCAGAGATGATTGATGTTCTGCGCAGTAAATACGCAGACCGCAAACTGCCAAAGCGCCGTGCGCCCAAGTTTGTGGTCAAGTTGATGTCGCTTTTTGATGCGCAGGCAAAGACCTTGCTGCCGATCATTGATCTGAACCTCAGCCTTGATAACACCGCCACAACCGACGTTCTTGATGTCACGTTTACGCCAACCGCAGATGCACTTCTTGCTGCCGCAGATGCGATTGTGAAATACGAGAATGCATGAAGCGTCTGATCCTATTTAGTCTTGCCCTTGCGGCCTGTGGCCCTGATGAAACCATCTCGGCCTTTGGCGGTGGGGACGATTATGTGCTGCAAGAGATGAACGGAACGGCCATCACCGTGCCGATCACCCTGAACATTGCAGACAGCGGCCAGATCAGCGGCCAAGCCCCCTGCAACGGCTATTCCGCCGATCAATCTGCCCCTTATCCATGGTTTGCTTTGGGTCCGATTGCGGCAACCCGGCGCGCCTGCCCGGAACTGGCGTTAGAGACGCAATATTTCGAAACCCTTGCCCGCATGACCATCGCCGAAGTCAGCGGACCCGTTTTGATCCTGTCAAATGAGGCCCGCGAAATGCTGGTATTTCAATCGCCCTGACGTGCGATTGCATCCAGCAGGCGTTGCCTTGCCGCAGGCACCGGACGATCGCCCAGCGCGCGCATCAGGCGCTTTTCGATAAAAAATCCCGTTGTGCCCAGCGCCTTAACGATTTCGGGGCCGTCCGCATCGCCTTTCCCGGCCAGCACTGGAGGTAAGGGTAGCAAGCGATCCGCCCATTCACCCGCCGCATCCCGGCTGACGGCACGCCCCGTTTTGGGGGACACAAAGGCCAGATCTTCGTTCACACCACGCACAGCGCAGGCAGACAGATCCATCCCAAAGCCCATTTCTTCCAGCAACGCCTGTTCCCAGCGCAGATAGGCCAGCGGCCAGACCTCGGATTGCCCCAGCAGGTCAAGAAGTTGCACCGTCCGTTCATAAAGCGGCAGATGCGCCTCGCGTTCGGGCAGGACCACCGACAGAAGGCCGCAAACGGCATTTAGCCCGGCCAAAGCCAGCCGATTCCCCATCGCCTGCGCTGCGCGGCTGCGCACGGGTTCAATCGTGAAAGATCCGAGATGTTGGTCCAGCCGTGCTTTCCACGCGACCGCGACCTGCGCGCCCGGTTGCAGCAAAGGGGCCTGCTTGCGCGATGCCCCGCCGCGTACCACGCCTGCATGGCGGCCCATGGTGGGGGTGAACACGTCCAAAATGACCGCGCTTTCCCCAAACGGGCGCACCGCCAAAACCGCACCTTCATCGCGCCATTCAATCATCTAGGGCCTTGCCCCACATGCCTGCCAAAATTTGAAGACATCAGACAATTGCGCCACATAACTCAGGTCCAAAGATCAAACATGTCTGACCGAAATCGGTGCCCCATGCAACAAACGAAAAAGGGCACCGCTGATGCAGTGCCCTTTCTTGAAAGTTTCAGATCGTGTTGCCTAGAACTTGCCCACGATGTTCAGCATCAGGCCTTGGCCATCATATTCGATGTCTGTGGCATCATCAGACACGCTGCCCCATTCATAGGCCATCCCAACGCTTAGGTTTTCGTTCATCTGGCGATAGACCCCGACAACGGCACCCGTCTCGGTCGTGCCGGTTTCCTCAGTATGCAGAACACGGCCTTCGCCCATGACGTCCCATTCGTGAATAACATGCCAATCAAGACGCAGCGCCAAAAGGGCAGCGGTGTTATCGGTGAACGCATCGGTCCCCCGATCTGCAATCTCGGATGAGCGGTAGCCAAGTTTGGCACCCAGCGTGAACTCTTCGTTCAGATCATAATTCCCTGCAACCGACAGGACGTGGCTAATCTGCAAAGGCTGTTCATCCGTGCCATCCGATCCGACCTGATCTACACCGGGCAGATCACGCAGGTAGCTATAGCCCAGCAGCATGTTGAACCGCTCATTGTCGATGGGCCGGTAAGCATAGCCAAGGTTTGCCCGGACATATTCGCCATCGCGGAAATCATCTTCAGCACTTTCGGAATACAGCGCATCAACACTCATCAGCATACGCCAGTCTTCGGCGACCTGATTTGAATATCCCGCAGTAAAGGCCCATGTATCGCGGTCACGCGTCATGCCCTCGCCATCCTCGTCCCGGTATTCGATGCGCGCACGCAAGGACAGATCTTCGTCCCGGACATAGGCCGACCCAAAAGACAGCGCGAGGCGATCAAAATCACCATCCAAGGTGTCTGTGACAGTCCCCCGCTCCATGCTGCCGACGATGGTCCACTGATCATTGGCCTGATAGCTGACGCCATAAGCCTCGGTCAGTGAGCGTTGGTTGCCCGGCATATCGAGGACTGTTTCAGCAAAAGTCGTCACGCTGTCAGACACCCGGTAGCGCCCGCCCATAACCACAGTGCCATTATCAACAAGCTCTGAGCCTGCACCATTGCGTGTGGGGTCAAGGGTGTAGCCAAGGTAAACTTCATTGTCCGCAGTCGGCGCATACGTCAGGCGCAATGCCCCACCGGCCCCGGCATCCCCGTCAGATGCTTCGGCTGTCAGCCGCGTATTTTCGTTCAGCTGTGTTTCCACACCAAGGCCAAAGCGGTCATTTTCAGACAAGCCACCAGATACGCTAAGCGTTTGTTGACCAAAGGCATAAAGCGTCAGGTCTTCGGACGCGGTATAGGTCACGCGCAGGGCGGCATCTGTCCGCTGGCCCGTGTCATCGGCGTTGCCAACTGTGGTCTTGTCCAAAGCCGCGAATCCGGCCTCGACCTGCCATGCGTCACTGATCGTATAGGCCAGCGCCACTTCGGCCTCAGACCGTTCATCACCGCCGTCGCGTTCAAAGCGTTCGGCATCAAAGCTGAAGCGAAGGGCCTGTGTGACCGCAACCTCGCCTTCGACCCCGACCAAGGTTTGATCTTGATCAATGTCTTGCAGCAGGGTCGAGAAACCCGCGTCTTTGCGTTCATAGTAAAGCCCGACATAGCCCGGTGTCGCCAATCCCATTTCCTGCAGGTCAAAGCGGCTGTCAAAGCGCAGTGCTTGGGCTTGATCCGATGTTGCGCCGCCGGTTGATGTGATCGTCAGACCACCATCCGTTGACAGCGACCGATCAAAGCCGGGGCCATCGGTGCGGGCCACTTGCACTTCGGCATAGCTCAGCGCGCCGGGCTGCCAGCGCAGATCGACACCGGCCATGCGCTGATCGCCGCGCCCTGTGTCTTCGCTCATGACGGTGGCACCAAAGCGCAATGTGTCGCTGACCCACGCGGTTGCGCGCCCGCCAAAGACGGTGCTGTCCACAGTCGTGCTGGTAGGTGTGTATTCATATTGCGCAATCAGGCTGACGTCGTATTCGCCTCCACCGTTGGTGATCAAACCCCCATCAGCCGCAGATGATCCAAGCGGCCCGGTCAGGATAACGACGCCCTGAAGGTGGTCGATTTCGTAATCGATCCCGTCCACAAGATCACGGCTGTCGATCACAAAGCCCGTATCGCGGTCCACAACCTGCACCGTCAGCTTGGTCGTACCAAGCAGGACGTCCTGACGCGTCAGGAAATAGACCGACCCCCCCGTGCCACGCAGGATATCGCGCTGGGGTAGCGTTTCGGGCTGTGCGGCATAGGCCGTTCCTTGGAACACAGGTTCGCCGCTGGCGGTGACACTGCCGGATTGGTAGCGCACTTCGGCGCCATAAAGATCACGCCCGTTCTGAAGCAATCCGCCGCCGGTGACCCCGGCGCTGAAATCACCCCACGTCAGGCGCGTGTTTTCGTCTTCAATACGCACATAAATGTTGCCCGATGTGGGCGTGTCATCAAAGAATGTGCTGTCATCACCATAGGTCGGATAAAGATCATCTGCATCTGCACGCAAACGATCCAGCACCCGGCGCGGGTCTTTGTCATTCAGGCGGCTGAAGATATCTTCAAGCGGGCCATATTGCGTATCCAAGGATGACACGACCGAATAGCCGCTTTCGGTAACGCCGCGCACGTAATAAGCAAGCCGCCCGTCAGTGTAGCTTTCGCTGACGTCATTGATGCCACCGGTGCGGTAGCCAAGCGTGACGTCTGCGAGGCCCACATAGAACCAGTCTGAACGCGGGATTTCGACGTCCCGCACGATGGTCTGGCCGCCAACCGTGGTGCGCACGACCTGATCACCCGCAGGCAGAACCCGTGTAACCACGAAAGTCCCGTCTGATGCGACAGGGACCAGTTCGCCCATCACATCAACCGTGCCGCCCGGGGTCGCGCCTTTGCCGCTGATCGTGACCAGCCCACCCGTCGCGGGAATGCCACGACGCGCTGTGCGATCCTCGCCCTCGGCCGGTGTGGCAAAGGGGGCCAGTGTGTCGCCTGCAGTATTTGTGCGCGTCAGCGCAAGGGGCGCTGTTTCATCATAGCGTCCGTTGGCATCATACACCCGCAAAACATAGGCATAATCGCCGGACCCATCCGCTGGCATTGTCCAGCGCGCACTGCTGTTGGGTGCCGTACGAATAGATTGGATCACAGGGGTGCCGCGTGCGGCCCGATCAAGGATCAGAACCTCGGCACGACTGACATAGGCCGGATAGTTCATGGCCGCATCAAAGGTCACAACCTCGCCCGCCCGGTATCCTGTCCGCAGGTCTGTCGTTGACACGTTCAGAATGCGCTCGGCCAAAAGCCCTTCAAAGCGCACATCAACATCTGCGCGGCTCAAAGCCCGATCGGCATCGCGGCCCGGATTAGCAGGTGAACGCGCACCCGCAACCGGTGCGTTATCCAGACTGATCGCAAAGCCCGTGTCGCCAAAGCTTGCGCCATCAGCGCGCTCTGTGTTGTTCCCGGGTCCGGGGGCCAACACAATCTGCGCCACGGGCATGCCAACAGTGGCAAGGGTCAGGGCACCGGCAAGTGCTGTTGTCAGCGCCAATCGACGACGCACTGAGGGGGTCATGGTTTCAAAGGTTTTCATTGGTCTATCCCTCAATGCTTCGCTCGGATGATGATCTGCTCGACCCGAAGCGGTCGCCCTCCGATCGCATCCCATCTTTGGTCAATATGCGCCTGGACAATGTCCATCAGGTCGCGGGCCTGCCCGACCACATCAGATCCCGCATCCGCAGGAACGTGGAAGCCAAGGCGCACTGTCACAGGATCAGCACCGATCTGGTTCAACAGTGTTTCGATCCCTGAAATCAGGGCCGGTTGCATGGCCACACCATCCGCCGTTGCATAGAAAGCCGATCCATTCAGATCCACGCGGGCAACTTGCCCCAATGTGGCACCAAAGTTCATCTCGGTCAGCATGCCGGGCGTCAGACGCATCACACGCGGGTTTTCGGTTGTCAGGCGATAGCCGGTTGGCAGGCTGCGATCATCCAGTTTCAGGATGAAGTTTGAACCAGCGCCATCGGGCAACATCGCACATGGGACACTGAACAACCCGTTCTCATCCGTTGTGATGATCAGGCCATCCACGGTTGCCAGGCGGGCCCCCGGAATACCATGTTCAACACCCGGCTTTTCTGCAACAGGCCCAGCCTTGCCACCGTCGTATGACTGATCGGTGATCCCGGATGGCAACAACGGCACCTCGGTGCCACCGGGGGCATCCTGATAGCCATCGCCGTCAAGGTCGTTGAACACGCGTCCCACAACCTCGCCGCAATCAAAGACGGCTTCGGGCAGGATACGCACCGTTGCACGCGCAGGACCAACAATAAGATCACCGCTGTCTGCATCAAAGACGCGAACCGTGTTCGTGTGTTCGCCCGCGCGGGTTCCGTTCAGGATACGCGCAGAAAGTGTCGCCACAACCTCGCCTTGAGCGGGCACAGCGATATCTTCCCACGTCACGCGGCCACCATCGACGCTGACGTCAAAGGGTGCGCCATCAAGCGTTGCACTGCCGGGCACATAGATGAACCCATCGGGCAAACGATCAACCATATCAAAGGTCGCAGCGACGAAGTCGTTTTCGTTGGCAAGCGTGATTGTGTAAGGCACCACAGCCCCGCGCAACACGATGTTGCTTGACGTAACCTTGTTCAGCGTCAGCCCATCGCTGGGGACAGAGGCCGACAGAACCAACTGCGTTGGATCGTCTGCCATGTTGCCATCGCTATCAATGCCATCGTCCGAGATATCATCCACGCTTGTCGGCCCTTCGGGAATACCCGGCAGGTAGATGGCATTGGCTGTCGCTGTCACAGTGTTCTCAACACCGCCTGCGTTCACGGCCTGCAAATCGATTGTGAATGTCGCGGTATAGGTCGCGGTTTCACCAATTTCCAAGGCACCGACGCTGGACCCTTCGGTCGCGCTGACAAAGGTTGGCCCGCTATCAAGCGTTAAAGCTGCACCATTCAAATCGGTCAGCGTATCGACCAAAACAACATCCGAAAGACCCATGTTACCGACGTTTGTTGCATCAATCGTGTAGGTCACCAGATCGCCCACATCATCGCGGCCATCGCCATTGTCGGTAAAGACCTGCGTCTTGACCACTTCGATAGCCGGACGCGGGCCCTGCACCACGGTTTCAATCGTGGTGTCGGTCAGCGTTGGGATGTCGATACTCGCGATTTCGTATTCGACTTGGTATTCACCCGCTGGGAACCCCGGTGCAAGCGTGATTAGACAAGTGTCTGGATCAAGTGTCACACCCTCATCCGCACGGATCACACGGATCGTCACGTTATCAAGCGTGGCGGGATCATCATTCAGAAGGTCAGAGGCCAGAATACAGGTCGTCGTGCCGCCATCAGTGGTAAACGGCGGGAACACCTCTGGGATGGCTTCAATTGTGCCAACGCCAGCGGTAACGCTGTCTTCGTCTGTGACCACCTCACCCGGGTTTGGACCCCAGGTGCCTGTTACGGTTGCAAGGTTGATCACTTCGCCTGCGTCAATGTCTTCCTGACGGATTTCGTAGGTCGCACTAAAGCTATCATCGTCGAATTCACCCGGCAGCAGGCTGATAGGCCCGCCTGTCAGATTGATCCCGACAAGGTCATCGGCGATCACGATGCCCGTCAAAGGCATGTTACCTGTGTTCGTCACAACAAAGCTGTATGTGATTTCTTCGCCCACAGCCGCACCATCAAGCAGCGGTACTGTATCGACAGTTTTGACCAGATCAATTGCAGGGCTTTGCACGATCGGCACCACAGTCGGATCATCACTGCTGGCGTCTGTGCCGGACAAGTCCGTCACATCTGGCCCACTGGGCGGTGTCCCGGTGATCGTAGCCGAATTTTCAACGAAACCCGCAACGATATCATCCTGTGAGATGCGATAGGTCGCTGTGAATGTATCGGTATCTGTCGCACCCGGCAGCATCACTGGGATGGGATCACCACTGATCACGATGCCCGGCAAAACGTCCGTCAGCCGCACATTTGTCAGCGTCACGTTGCCCGAGTTGATCACCGTGAAGGTATAGCTGATCTCATCCATCGGAAGCGTTGGGGATTGGAACGCTGAAGCGTCTGCCATTTTGATCAGCACGATGCCCGGTTCTTCAACCAGCGGTGTGACCGTTGGGCTATCATCACCGACCACGACACCGGATAGGTCCGTTACCGGATCACCGAATGGATCGGTCCCCGTCACAGTGGCCTGGTTGACGACAGTCCCGGCATCCACCTGATCTTGCGTCAGTTCCAAACGCCCGGTGAATGTCACCAAATCAATGCCATCCGGCGCCAGCGTGATTGGGCCGCCTGAAAGGACCAAACCGGGCAACGGATCTTCGATCATAATGTTGGTCAGCGTCACGTTACCGGTGTTATGCACCTCGAAGGTGTAGGTCAGCACATCATTCTCGACCACCGGATCAGACAGCGCAGAGCGATCTACCCCTTTGACCAGATCAATTGATGGGTTGTAGGCCGGAGCCACAGGCGTTGGATCATTCTCGCCCGCTTCATTGCCCATGCCATCACTATCGCCATCCGGCGATGCACCGTCGTCAGACAGATCAGTCATCTGCGGGTTGGTTGCGGATGTCTGCCCCGAAAGTGCGCCGCGCGCTTCGACGACGGCCTGATTTTCGTAGCGGCCCCCGCTTGGCAACAAGGCCGGGATTGGATCGGTTGGCATCACCCGCAGGCTAAAGCGGATTGTACAATCATCGCCCGAACCAAGCGTAAAGTTAGATGCAGCAACCGTATCGCCAGACCCGTCAAAGCCTGCATTGAAGCCACCGCAATCTCCGCTTGGTGCAGAAATAACCGTGTAGGTCCCAAAGGCCATCGGATCCGTCAAGGGCGCACCCAGTGTCACCAGCGACCCAAACAGAGGGGCACCGCCCGACAACTGATCAGTCACGTCAACATCGTCAAAATCTTCAAGGCTCAGGTTCTCGACCACCAGCGCGAAATCAACGGTGAATGACCCATCCGCCAAGATCGTCGGAGATCCATCGACATCCTTGGCAATCGCGACGCGCGCTTGAGGTACAAGCGGGAAGTCATGTTCGGGTGAATCCGTATCATCAGGCAGCACGATCGCATTGATCAGCGTATCGCTTGCCACGGTCCCCGGCACAGGACCATCTGATGTGGTGGTCCCGTTTTCAAGGTAAGGTTCGCCCGGATCACCGCGCGTAACGCTATATGTCCCGGATGGCAGGAAGCGGAATGAATAGGTGCCGTCAGCCGCTGTGCGGACAGTTTCGGTGATGGTCGCGCCGTCATCACTGACGCCGTTCAATGTCATCAAGACATTCCCAACACCGGTATTCGCACCTTCAAACTGTGCATTGTCGTCAAAATCACGGAATACCTGCCCCGCAATGGTCGACGACGTCACATCAACCGTGCCAGTCGCCGAATTGTCGTCAGGATCAACGTCACGCGATGACGTTGTAACGCTTGCTGTGTTATTAAAGGTCTGCGGATAAGTGGCCACAGATGTCACCTCGACCGGTACGGTGATGGTAACGTCTGCCCCTGCATTCACAGTTCCAAGTTCGCAGGTGAACGATGTATCCCCGTTGCCACCTGTACAGATCGCCTGACTAAAGGCAGCCGCAGGGCTTGAACTGACAGTCGGCGCGCCGACCATGCGCATATTGGCAGGCAAGCTATCGGTGACTTCGACGTCATCTGCCTCGAACAGACCCGCGCCACTGTTGACGCGCAGCACAATTTCCCAATTGAAGTCTTCTTCAAGACTGACAACAGGACGGCCCCCCACAATCGGGGCATCCGGTGTCTTTGACACCATTTCAATATCTGTGGTCGTGCGGATCGTCGTCCGCTCGGACGTCAGGTTGTTGGGGGCAATCCGGTCAAACCCGGCTGTGATCCCGCGCGAGTCAATCTCGACGTTGTTCAGGATGTTGCCTTTGGCTTCGGCCAGAACAGTAATCCGCACTTCTTCAGTGTCACCCGGATTAATGAAGGGGAAGCTACAGACAAGGTTCTGCCCAAATGAGCCAACAGCAGGCACTGTGCTACATGTGCCGTCCCCGGAAACTGTGTGCGACTGATACGACAGCAACGACGTTGGCAGCATATCGGTGACCACCACCATCTCATCTGTTGAAGAGCGGGAAGGATTACTGTCGATCACTGTGTTCGTGACAGTGATCACATATTCAGTGGTCGATCCGATTTCGACAGGGTCGATGGTATCCGTCTTGTTCACCAGAATATCCAGATCGCCGTCGATGACCGCTGTTGGCTCTGTATCGTCGTTGTTGGTCAGGTCTATTTCGGTGGTCGACGTTGTAACGCTTGCTGATGCATTGAACGTCGTGCCGATCAAATCGAATGTCGGACGGACAATGATCGTGCCTGTTCTTTGTGACCCATTGTTGATGGTTCCAAAGTTACAGATCACTTCATTGTTGCCGGGGCCGGTCAATGACCCGGCGGCTGGCGTGGTGCTGCACAATCCGGGTGCGCTCACAAAGATCATACCATCAGGGATGATAAAGGTTGTTGTGACGTTTTCAGCCTGGCTTAGACCGTTGTTCAGATTTTGCGCAGCCACCACATAGCGCAATTCTTGGCCAGCGGCGACAGGATCGGGGGTGTCATTGATGCCGACAGTGACATCCGCACGCGGGGTGACCGAGAAACCAGCGCTGTTTGTATCGTTACCCAAGTTGGGGTCCGGCGTCGCAAGAGACTCGGCCATTGCCGTATTGGTCCGCGAACCAGCATTGCCGCCCGGACGGACCTGCACAGTCACCACAGGACAATTTGTCCCTGCGGTACAAATCGGAAGTTCGGTAATCGTACAGCTCAGATTGCGCACGCCACTTCCGCCTGCACTATCGCTACAGCTGATATCCGCAGGGTCTACGATCCCTTCTGAGATCGATTCGATGACATAACCAGCACCCGTTGGGCCTGCGCTGTTGTTTTGCAAACCGCTCAGTGCATCGGTCAATTCCACATTGTTCGAAATTGCAGGACCAGAGTTCACGACTTCAAGATCGAAGGTCTGAATCTCGCCCACCGCAAGCGACGGCAAAAGCGCCGTTTTGATCACCGAAATGTCTGCCGAATCCGCCGGATCTTCTGCAACGATATCATAGGTGTCGGTATCGTTACTTGGGTCAGGATCGCTAAAAAGCGGGTTAATACTTGATACGGTAACCGTGTTGGTCAGCGTGTCCGCGATATCGGCGGTGACATTGATCGTAACCGCTGGTGCAGACGCCCCATTGTTGAGTGGGGATCCGGCTGTGAATTCGCGTTCACACACGATATCGAACGAACCACTACCGGTTGTCGGCGTACAGGTGAACCCATTTTGATTGACCGAATTAACCGTCATCCCGGCCGGGATCGTATCCGTCAGAACCAATGTGCCAACAAATTCCGCGCTCCCGCGGTTTTGGGCGCGAAGTACGAAATCATAATCTTGCCCGACAACGGCCAAAGCGGGATCTGGGCCAGTTTTGAACACGGTAAGATCGGCAAACGGCTCTTCCAGCGTGATGCCGCTGTCGCTGTCGGTGTTGTTGCTCAATACAGTCTCACCGGGGCTGACAGCAGCGATAGTCGCCGTTGTCACAACGGTGCCGGGTGTCAGAATATCTGCGACAATAGAAATGTCCGGCAGGTCCTGATTTGGTCCCGGCCCAACGCCAGCGGGTCGGGTACAGGTGATTGTGTTGGCCGTAATTGGCGGGGTTGGCGTACAGGCCCAGCCCGGACCACCAACAGATGTTACGTTGTAATTCGCCGCAATCGGGATATCGATCGAGATATCGTTGGGGCTGTCACCACTATAAGATGACGCAACTGTCCACGTCACTTCATCCACGCCAACAAACAGCGTACCACCCGGCGCACGCGAGATATCAACCGTCAGGTCTGTGCCAGCTGTGATATCAAAATCATCCGAGGCCGAGTTGTTATCCAACACAGCATCGCCCGGAATGATATTCGTAACGCTGGCTTGCGCCGTAACAGTCGATCCATCGCCGACACCCACTTGCCCACGGAACGGGAAAGTCCGCGACGCGCCATCGGCCAAGGATGTGCTTGTCGCACAGGTGAAAACATTGCTTGAACGGGTACAGCCCGATGGGGTGGCAAAGTTGATCATGCCTGCCGGAATTGGGAAATCGACCTGATATGACGTTGCCGTATCAGGACCGTTATTTGTCACAACCCAGTTAAAATCCACGAATGAACCCGCAGGCGCAGTGGTCAAAAGCGGCACCAATTCGATCTGCAGATCAGAACCCGACCCGATGGTCGTTGGCTCTGGTTCGACGTTGTTCGTGTTTGAAATATCAACGCCGTCTGGATCATTGACTGTCACGACAAAGTTGAAAAAGCCCGACGTCGGCGTGCCAAGCTGAACGGTCATCGCAGCCGTGCCAAGCGATGCAAGCGGCGGCACATCACAAACAACAAGCTGTCCGGCAGTTGCAGGGACTGGCGAACAATTGCTAAGGCCACCGGCTACGTAAACAATATCCTCAAGCGTTGCGATGGCAGGGACTTCAAATTGAACCGTCGTGGCAGGGGCAGGATCAAATCCGTTGTTTGCGACTTCGACCTCAAGGTCGATAATCCCCCCGGCAGGGACAGGATCTTGACCATTGTCGTCAATATTAATGAGCCAATCGATGTCTTGGGCCTGCGCCTGGCTGGCACCACCCATCGTGGTTGCGATGATGACAAAGCCTGCCAAAATAAGGCGCAATGCATCAGTTTTCAGTTGGGTGATTGTCGGGGTATATTTGGAAGTCATGCCTGCCGGGCCTCTGCTTATATGTCATGCATCGCTGCGTGGGCGTGACTGTTCACAAATTCGGCATAATGCATAGGGGAAACTTCAATTGTTTCTACGGATGCTAAGGAATGAGTAAGCCTTGTGACTCTGACGCAACAAAAATATGCTGCGCAGTCATACCTGCACATCGCATGCTGCTTATGCAGGTCGTGCAAATTCTCCCATGAATATCAGGCGATTAGGGGCGGCGCAATTTCTTCCAGAAAGAAGTCGGGTGCGCGCCTTTACGCTTTAAACGTCGCACATCCGAAAAGTGCGGCACCGTCATCTTTGGCAATTGAAACCAAAGGGCTTTCTTCGATGCGGAATTTACAAGGCGCTTGCAGCACTTCAATCAGCGGATTGGGTGCACAGGTGGCAACAGCACAAGCCACACTGCCCGCCAAAACCATCCCATGTGACGGCATATAAAGAAGCGACAATTCACGCAGAAGCAGACCAACAAGGGATGCATAAGCCTCGACCGCGGCACCCGTTGTGTCGCGCTGGCCCGCAGCATAATCCGCAATCGCGACCGTCCCTGTCACATCAGGCAAGCCTGACATTTGGCGGCAAAACGCCGTGAAACCGCGGCCCGAAAACAAGGTTTCAACCGTTGGAAACGCGGTTGGGTCACATCCGTAGGTTTGAAGTTTGGATGCGATGGAAACTGGCATTGAGATATGCCCAGCCTCGGCCGGAGGGCAGACGGTCGTGCCCCCAGTGGTGATCACTTGGCTGATATTGAAACCTGTGCCAATCCCCACCACCAAAGATCGTCGCTTGGTAGACGGCGGGGCCAGGGTGCCACAAATCTGCACCACATCATTCCGATCAAACGCAGGGACAGCGTGCCCCAATGCCGATAGATCATTCAGCAAAGTCACCGTGCGGCAGGAAAAACGGCCTGCCAACTCTCGTGCCGAGATGGCCCAGTTTCGATTGGTCAGCTTTGCAAAACCTGCATTCACAGGCCCCGCAACGGCGATGACCATCTCGTCGATTGCGGCTTCGGGATGTGCGCTGCAATACGCATGCAGCACGTCGTCAAGGCGATCCCATTCGTCGTTTGAAAAACGCTGAATGGAACCGCTGTTGATCACCCCGTCTGCCGACAAGGCGATACGCGCGTTTGTACCGCCGATGTCTGCAACAAGCCGCATCGCCTAGTTCAGCCGCTCGCCGTTTTCTGGGGCGAAGTAGGACACTTTACCAAGATCAAATGCAAGGTTCAGGTTCTGGCCAGCAACGGCACTTGTTTCTGCGTGCAAACGCGCAGTCACGTGTTTGCCACCAAGCTGCATCACCGCATAAGTGTCTGCGCCCGCAGGTTCGACGATGTCGATCATGCAATCGGCAAGCTGACGGTCGCCACCAGAATGCAAGCTGGCGTCTGCAATGTCCTCCGGGCGCACGCCAAGGATAACATTCTCAGGCAGGTCCTTGTTCTTGGTGTCGATCAAAGTGATCGGCGCACCATTTGGACGGGCGATTTCAACTTCGACCCCTTTGCCACTCGCTTTGGTCTTTACAGGGATAAGGTTCATCGCCGGGCTGCCCATGAAGTCAGCCACGAACAGGTTCGCAGGATGGTTATAGATTTCGGACGGTGTGCCGATCTGCTGGATCACGCCGCCTTTCATCACAACAATCTTAGTAGCCAGTGTCATCGCTTCGATCTGGTCGTGGGTCACATAGACCATGGATGCGCCAAGGCGCTGGTGCAGGGCCTTGATTTCTGTCCGCATTTCGACGCGCAGCTTGGCATCAAGGTTAGACAGCGGTTCGTCAAAGAGGAACAGCTTTGGATCACGCACAAGCGCACGACCCATCGCAACACGCTGACGCTGACCACCGGACAATTGACCCGGCTTGCGGTGCAAAAGTGGCTCGATCTGCAACTGCGTCGCCACGTGCTTTAGCTTTTCGTCTTGAACCGATTGTTCGATCCCGCGCACCTTCATACCGAAGGTGATGTTCTTGGCGACGGTCATCGTCGGGTAGAGCGCATAAGACTGGAACACCATCGCGATGTCGCGGTCCTTGGGATTGACGTGGGTCATGTCCTGCCCGTCGATGCTAAGCTTACCGCCGGTAATCGGCTCTAGCCCTGCGATGCAGTTCAGAAGCGTGGATTTACCGCAGCCCGATGGGCCAACAAGCACAAGGAAGTCACCCTGTTCAATGGCCACGTTGATGTCTTTAAGGATTTCAACGGACCCATAGCTTTTGAACAGGTTGTTGATTTCGAGGATAGGAGCCATAGGATTAGCCTTTCACGGAGCCTGCGGTCAAACCGCGGACGAAGTATTTACCAGCGACGACATAGACAAACAGGGTTGGCAAGGCGGCGATAATCGCAGCGGCCATATCCACGTTGTATGCTTTGACGCCAGTGGTTGAATTGACGATGTTATTGAGGGCGACGGTCACAGGCTGTGTGCCTGCCTGACTAAAGGACACACCAAACAGGAAGTCGTTCCAGATTTGGGTGAACTGCCAGATGACGGTCACAACAATGATGGGAAGCGACAGCGGCAGGAAGATCGACCAGAAGATACGGAAGAATCCAGCGCCATCGACTTTGGCTGCTTTTGTCAGCTCAGCTGGGATCGACACATAGTAGTTGCGGAAGAACAATGTGGTGAAGCCAAGGCCATAGATGACGTGCACAAAGATCAGGCCCGGGATCGTCCCCGCAATCCCCATCAGTCCCAACATGCGTGCCATTGGCAGCAGAACGACCTGAAAAGGAATGAAGCACCCAAACAGCATCAGGGCAAAGAACAGATTTGCACCCTTAAAGCGCCATTGCGCGACAACATAACCGTTCAAAGCACCGATCAGCGTTGAAAGCAGAACAGCAGGCACCGCAATCAGAACCGAGTTCCAGAAGAAAGGGCGCACGCCTTCGCACTGGATACCGGTACAGGCACCTGACCACGCCGTGCGCCATGCATCGAACGTCAACTCGCGCGGCAAGGATACCAGATCACCGGTGCGGATTTCCTCAAGGCTTTTGAAAGACGTCGTCACCATGACGAACAAAGGCATCAGGTAGAAAAGGACGAATACCCCCAACATGACGTAAAGAATCCAGCGCAGAACGATCTTGCCGATACGGCCCTGCGATTGAGGCGGCGAATAAGACATATCAGTCATCTTTGGTCCTCAATTCTGAATAGAGGTAAGGCACGACAATCGCGAACACGACCATCATCATAATCATCGCAGAACTTGCCGCTTGGCCAATGTCACCGCGCGAAAACGCCATTGTATACATGTAAGTGGCAGGCAGGTCGGTCGCATAACCGGGGCCGCCACCTGTCAGCGCAATCACCAGATCGAAGCTTTTGATCGCAAGGTGCGACAGCACGATGAATGCAGACAGAAAAATCGGGGCCATCGCTGGGATGATAATGGCTGTATAGACGCGCCATGTGGGGATGCCATCGACTTGGGCTGCCTTGATGATCTCTTGATCAACAGACCGCAGCCCGGCCAGAAACAACGCCATCACAAAGCCAGAGCTTTGCCAGACCGCTGCAAGGACAACCGTATAGATCGCCATATCCGGGTTCACGAGCCAGTCGAAGGTAAAGTCTTCATACCCCCATCCACGGATGGTGGCCTCAAGTCCAAGGCCGGGGTTCAAAATCCATTTCCAGGCTGTACCGGTCACAATCATCGAAAGCGCCATTGGGTACAGATAGATCGTGCGGATCGCACCTTCGGTGCGGATGTTTTGGTCCAGCAAGATCGCGAGAAGAAGACCAAGGATCATTGCAATCACAATGAACAAGAAGCCGAACACGAACAGGTTGGTAAACGCTGTATCCCAGCGCGGGGAGTCAAACAGCCGATCATACTGGATAAAGCCGTCGATTTCATAGCGAGGTAGAAGCCGTGACCGCGTCAGCGAAACCCAAGCTGTCCAGGCGATAAAGCCATAGACAAAGATCAGGACAACAATGAACGAGGGGGCCAATACCAATTTAGGCGTGTTTTCTTCAAGCCACTTGGTCATTTGGAGGTTCCTTGGGGATTTCCCCCCCCACGCAGAACGCAGGGAGGGAGGGAGAGTCGTCGTTTACAGGCTATTTGCAATCGCTTCAGCCAACATCGAAACAGCATCCGCTGAGGACATGTTCGAGTTGAAGTGGGCGGTTACAGTGTCGGTGATCGCACCAGCTTGTGCACCGCGAAGTGCCATGCCGTGTGCGTAGGATGGCAGAAGTGAGCCACCTTCGTTGCTGGCAGCCATGTCGTCTGCGGACAGAACAGCACAGCTGTCAAAGTTATCCAGTGCAACGTCAGTCCGCACAGGGATAGAACCTTTGTTCAGGTTAAAGACTTCCTGGAAGCTTTCGCCAACAACCAATTCAGCCAGAAGTGCCTGACCGGCCTGCTTGTCGTCGCCATCTACAGCGAACATTGCAAAGCTGTCGACGTTGTAAAGGAAGCCTTCGCCCGGTGTGGACATGCAAAGGAAGTCTTCGCCAGGGACTTTACCAGCCGCCATGAACTCACCCTTCGCCCAGT
>CAYPVL010000014.1:16620-44500 GCA_964414165.1 uncultured Cognatiyoonia sp. | reverse complement strand
GTCAAGGACTTCGTGGGCCGCGTGCGCGAGAAGGCTGAGGGCCAGGCCTTCTCCAAGAGTCTGACGCCGGGCCAGGCGTTCATCAAGATCGTGCACGACGAGCTGGTGCGCGTCATGGGCGAGCAGAACGAGCAGCTCGACCTGCGCGCGCAGCCGCCGGCCGTCGTGCTGCTGGCTGGCCTGCAGGGCGCGGGCAAAACCACTACGGCGGCCAAGCTGGCCAGGCACCTGGTCGAGCGCGACAAGCGCAGGGTCATGCTGGTCAGCGCTGACGTGTATCGGCCCGCGGCCATCCTGCAGCTCGAACGTCTGTCGACCCAGGTGGGCGCCGTGTTCCACAGCAGCACCGCTGAAGAAAAAGCCACGGTCATTGCCAAGCGCGCGTTGGACGACGCCAAGAAGCAGGGCATGGACGTGCTCATCGTGGATACCGCCGGCCGCCTGCATGTGGACGACGACATGATGAACGAGGTGCAGGCCGTGCACAGCGCCATCACGCCCGTGGAAACGCTGTTCGTGGTGGACGCCATGGCCGGCCAGGACGCGGTCACCGCTGCCCGGGCCTTTGGCGAGGCGCTGCCGCTGACCGGCGTTATCCTGACCAAGACCGACGGCGATGCCCGCGGCGGCGCGGCGCTGTCCATCCGCGAGGTCACCGGCAAGCCCATCAAATTCCTGGGCAGCGGCGAGAAAGTGGACGCGCTGGAGCCGTTTTACCCGGAGCGCCTGGCGTCGCGCATCCTTGGCATGGGCGATGTGGTCTCGCTGGCCGAACAGGTCCAGGAGCAGGTGGACCAGGACGAGGCGGACAAGCTGGCCCGCAAGCTCAAGTCGGGCAAGGGCTTTGATCTGGCCGACCTGCGCAGCCAGTACCAGCAGATGCTCAACATGGGCGGCATGACCGCCATGATGGACAAACTGCCCGGGATGGGTGGCTTGACCGAACAGGTGTCCAAGCAGGCCCCGGACAAGATGCTCAAGCGCCAGATCGCGCCCATCAATTCCATGACCCCGCGCGAGCGGCGGTTCCCCAAGCTGATCAACGGTTCGCGCAAGCGGCGCATCGTGCAGGGCGCCGGACTGACCGTCCAGGACCTTAACCGCCTGATGAAACAGCATAAATTGATGGAAAAGCAGATGAAAAAGCTGGGCAAGGTGGGCATCAAGGGCATGATGCGCGGCCTGCAGGGCCGTCTGCCGCCCGGCATGGGGCCGCGGTAGCCACTTTTCGCCCGCCCAAGGCTGGCTTTTTCCTTCTAGACCCGTACAATTCGGGGATTGACCGGCCCGCGTTCCTGCACTGCAGCAGGCACGGGCCGTTTTGCGCTACGTGCGCAAAAGATTTTTGACTAGACGTATTTAACACGAGACGGAACAGAACATGGTTACGATTCGACTGTCCCGCGGCGGCGCCAAGAAGCGCCCGTTCTACCACGTGGTAGTTACGGACAGCCGCAACCGTCGCGACGGCCGCTACATTGAGCGACTCGGGTTCTTTAACCCGCTGGCGCGCGGCGCGTCCGAAGGCCTGCGTATTGACACCGAGCGCGCGGATTACTGGATTGGGCAGGGCGCCCAGGCCAGCGACCGTGTGGCCCAGCTGCTGAAGCGCTCGCGCGCCCAGGCAGCCGCCGCAGAGTAAGCGCACACCGCGCACGCTCTGATGAGCGCCGGTCGCGTCACTGTCGGACGGCTGGCCGGCGTCTATGGCATCAAGGGTTGGCTGCGCGTGCAATCGTTCACGCAGCCCCTTGAGAACATTCTGGATTACGCGCCGTGGTTCGTTGAGGATCGCGGGCAGGTCAAGGTGACCGAGGGCCGGCCTCACGGCAAGGGCCTCATCGTTCATCTTGACGGCGTGGACGACCGGGACATCGCAGCGGGCCTTACGGGGCGCGCCATTACGGTGGATCGGTCGGAGCTGCCGGAGCTCACCGACGGGGAGTACTACTGGGAAGACCTGATTGGCCTTTCGGTGGTCAACCGCGACGGCGAGGCGCTTGGCAAGGTGGTCCGCCTGATGGAGACCGGCGCGCACGACGTGCTGATTACCGAGGGCGAGCGCGAACGGCTCATTCCGTACGCGCCGGGCCAGGTGGTCGATTCGGTTAGCCTTGGCGACGGCATAATCGTCGTGGACTGGGGCGCCGACTACTGATGCGCATTGCGCTGGTCACCCTGTTTCCCGAAGCGGCTCTGGCCGCCGCCGGGATGGGCGTCACCGGCACGGCGCTGGCGGGCGGCAAGGCTACGCTGTCGGTGCACAACCCGCGCGAGGCCTGCACGGACGTACACCGCACGGTGGACGACCGGCCGTTTGGCGGTGGCCCTGGCATGGTCATGAAGGCCGCGCCGCTGGCCGCCACCGTACGCGGGCTGGTAGAGCAGATGCCCACCGCGCGCACGGTGCTGATGAGCCCGCAGGGGCAGAAGTTTGATCAGCGGTTGGCCGAGCAGGTCGTCCGCGATGGCCGCCCGCTGGTGCTGGTGGCCGGCCGCTACGAAGGCGTGGACGAACGCCTTTTGAGCGGCACGATCGACGAGGAATGGTCGGTCGGCGATTTTGTACTGAGCGGCGGCGAGCTGGCCGCGCTCGTAGTGGTGGACACGGTGGTCCGGCTGTTGCCGGGCGTTCTTGGCCACCCGGATTCGGCCCAGCAGGATTCGTTCTCGGACGGCCTGCTGGACCACCCGCACTACACGCGGCCTGAAGAGTTTGAAGGCCAGCGAGTGCCGCCGGTTCTGCTGTCCGGCGACCATGCGCGCATTGCGCGCTGGCGGAAACAGCAAGCATTGGGCCGCACGCTCGAGCGACGACCGGAGTTGCTGGAGGGGCGGGAACTGAACGACGAAGAGAAGGCGTTACTCGAGGCGTACACAAGCGACCGCGAAACCGCCACAAAGACATAGCGAACAGGAAATGGCCATGGGCAGCAACATCATCGACGAGCTGGACAAAGAGAACATGAACCGCGACGTACCGGATTTTCGTCCGGGTGACACCGTGGTGGTGCAGGTCAAGGTGAAAGAAGGTACGCGCGAGCGCCTGCAGGCGTACGAAGGCGTCGTGATTGCCAAGCGCAACCGCGGCATCAACTCTGCCTTCACGGTGCGCAAGATTTCGCACGGCGAAGGCGTCGAGCGCGTCTTCCAGACCTACAGCCCCACCGTCGACAGCGTGACGATCAAGCGTCGCGGTGACGTGCGCCGGGCCAAGCTGTACTACCTCCGTTCACGTCGCGGCAAATCCGCACGTATCGCCGAGGTTGCCAACTACAAAGCGCCCAAGGGCGCAGACGCGTAAGGAGTGTTGTTATGAAAGCTGATATTCACCCAGACTACCACATCATCGACGTCAAAATGACCGATGGCACCGTGGTGCAGATGAAATCCACATGGGGCAAAGAAGGTGACACCATGTCATTGGACGTTGACCCTTCTGTGCACCCTGCCTGGACTGGTGGCGGCACCCGTCTGATGGACGCCGGTGGCCGTGTGTCCAAGTTTAAGAACAAATACGCAGGTCTGGGCTTTTAAAGACCAACCTTGCAGAAACGAAGAAACGCCGTCCCAGATTTGGGGCGGCGTTTCTTTTTGTGTCGCAGACTTTTACTAAAGTTTGATGCCAAATCCTCCTTAAGGATTTGAGTTCAAAATTTTGGAAAACTTTGATTAAGCCGCTTTCGGCCCTTTACTGCGCCGCCGTCTGTTTCCCGACTTGGGCTTTGCATTTGTATGGCCCGGCTTATTGCCACCGCCTGCATTGCGCGGCTTGCCACGTCCCCGATTACCGCCGCCATTGGGCCGCTTTTTCTGACCCGGCTGGATTTCCCATGCACGACCAGAGGCCACAGGGATTTCCGCTTTCATCGCTTTTTCGATATCCTGAAGCTCGATCATCTCGTCAGGGGCCACAAGCGCGTGCGCCGTGCCTTCGGCCCCGGCACGCGCAGTGCGTCCGATCCGGTGCACATAGTTTTCAGCCACGTTCGGCAGGTCATAGTTATACACATGCCGCACACCGGGGATGTCGATGCCGCGCGCGGCGACATCGGTGGCAACCAACACACGGATCGTCCCCGCTTTGAAATCCCGGATCGCGCGTTCGCGTTGGCCTTGGGATTTATTGCCGTGGATGGATGCCGCGGCGAACCCCTTTTTCTCAAGGAATTTATATAGTTTCTCACAGCCGTGTTTTGTCCGTCCAAAGACCAGCGCAAGTTCATCGCGATGTTTGTCGAGCAATTCGACAAGCAGATCGGATTTCGCCGCTTGCGCCACAAAATGCACCCGCTGGTCGATCTTTTTGACCGCTTGCCCCGGTGGGTTCACCTGCACGCGCACGGCATCCTTCAGGTAGGTATTGGCCAGTTCCGCCATCAGTTTCGGCATCGTCGCAGAGAACATCATCGTTTGACGATCTTTGGCCAAAAGCGGTGCAATCTGGCGCAGCGCATGGATGAACCCCATGTCAAGCATCTGGTCGGCTTCATCAAGCACAAGATAGATCGTTTCGTTCAACCGGATCGCCTTGCGTTCAAGCAGATCGATCAGGCGGCCCGGTGTGGCGACCAGCAGGTCGACCCCATTGGCCAGCCGTTTCTGTTGCGCCACGATCCCAGCCCCACCAACCACAAGCGCCACCTTAAGATGGCTGCCTTTGGTGTAGTTCGTCAGATTATCGGCGATCTGTTTGGCCAGTTCGCGCGTCGGCGCAAGGATCAGGCCGCGCGCGGTTTTCGGATTCGGTTTGACGCCCGCCTTCATCAGCGCGTCGATCATCGGCAGCCCGAAGGCCGCTGTCTTGCCCGTGCCCGTTTGGGCCAAACCCATCACATCGCGGCCATTCATGGCGTGCGGGATCGCTTGGGTTTGGATCGGGGTTGGGTCAGTGATGCCTTGTTCTTTCAATTTCGCAACAAGGCGGGGCGCGAGGCCCAGCATATCAAAATCCATAAGTATCTTTCTGGCGGGCGTTCCCGCACATAAGGTTCACGCCGGGATATCCCGGCGCAGTTGCAGTGGCTGCGCCCCGGATGGACGCCGGACCCCCTGCGTGATTGTGGGAACCTGTCATTTTCGGGCGCGTCTTGCGAAGGATATCCCTCGCTCTGCTCACGCGGCAGGATGCGCAGCCCGTGTCACGCAGATGGCCCTTTGTTGCCGAAGTGTCAAGTCTGCTGCAAAAATGACACCAACCGCCCGACTTGCACTTTTCACACATCCCGCTTCCCCATAAGGTTGGAAAAAATAACCGGTGAGGGCGAGCCGTGGCACATATTATTGTTGTCGGAAACGAAAAAGGTGGGGCTGGAAAGTCGACTGTGGCCATGCATGTGGCGACGGCATTGTCCCGCATGGGGCATAAGGTGGGCACCCTTGATCTGGACCTGCGCCAAAAGACGCTGGGCCGTTACATCACGAACCGCCGTGCGTTTTTGAAATCCGAAGGGCTGGACCTCCCAACCCCGGATTATCACGACCTGCCCGAAATCAACCAAAGCGATCTGGCCCCCGGTGAGAATGTCTATGACCACCGTCTGTCCATGGCCGTCGCCGGGCTTGAGCCGAATGCAGATTTCATCCTGATCGACTGCCCCGGCAGTCATACCCGTCTGTCACAGGTCGCCCATTCGCTGGCTGATACCCTGATCACACCGCTGAACGACAGCTTTATCGATTTTGATTTGCTGGCCCATGTGGACACCAATGCCGAGAACATTACCGGGCCTTCTGTCTATTCCGAAATGGTCTGGAATGCGCGCCAGTTGCGCGCCAAAGCCGGCTTGGCCCCGATTGACTGGGTTGTCGTGCGCAACAGACTTGGTGCCCAGAACATGGTCAACAAACAAAAGATGGAACGCGCTTTGGCCAAACTGTCCAAGCGCATCGGTTTTCGCACAACCACCGGCTTTAATGAACGCGTGATTTTCCGCGAACTTTTCCCGCGCGGCCTGACTTTGCTT
This sequence comes from uncultured Cognatiyoonia sp., assembly GCA_964414165.1. GTDB lineage: Bacteria > Pseudomonadota > Alphaproteobacteria > Rhodobacterales > Rhodobacteraceae > Cognatiyoonia. Next base: position 38,534 of record CAYPVL010000014.1, on the reverse strand, counting down.
GATCTGCGTGATCTTGGCGTGAAGGGCATGAATATCTCGAACGTCGCCGCCCGGCAGGAATTGCGGGATTTGATCAAGGGCTTGGGCCTGCCCGGTGTGTCCGTCGATTTCTAGCGCAGGCCAGAACCTTGGGAATACGGAAGCGATCATAGATGATTGATCTTTACACATGGGACACCCCGAACGGGCGCAAGATCACGGTCGCTTTGGAAGAGATGGGCCTGCCCTACACCATTCACCCGATTGATATCACGCAAGGTGCACAGTTCGATCCGGCTTTTCTGGCGATCAGTCCGAACAACCGCATCCCCGCAATCGTCGATGGGGATCAAAGCGTTTTTGAAAGCGGCGCGATCCTGATTTATCTGGCCGAAAAAACCGGTCAATTCCTACCCGCCAGTGGCCCTGCCCGCATCGCCGTGATGGAATGGCTGATGTGGCAGATGGGGGGCTTTGGCCCGATGCCCGGTCAGGTTCATCATTTCCTTGGGGTCGATGACGCAGGCGCACAGGCCTATGGCCTTAAGCGCTATGGCGATGAAACCCGCCGTCTTTACAAGGTGTTGGATACGCAGCTTACGGGGCGGGACTTTGTGGCCGGTGATCTTTCAATCGCGGATTTTGCCATTGTCGGTTGGGCATGGCGGCACGAGAAACATAAGGTGGATTTAGCAGAGTTTCCAAACGTCGCCCGCTGGTATGCTGCCATGATGGCACGGCCCGCGACAGCCAAGGGCTTCGAGGTTCGTCTGAAGCATTAACTGAAAATCAAGGTTAACGCGCCCCTGCTTCTTTTGAATAAAAGTCGCCATTTTTGCGCCATTGGTCCGAGCGACAATGGCGACGCTGGGGGAGGCGCAGCCGGGGGCAGCGCCCCCTAACCCCGCTTGCGGCAATAAAGCTCCATCCGATGATGGATGACCTCATAACCCATCTCAGCCGCGATTGCCTCTTGCAGCTTTTCAATCGCATCCGAGTGGAATTCGATCACATCACCCGTATCCAGATCAACGATATGATCGTGGTGCGTCGCATCCGCCGTTTCAAACCGCGCCCCGCCCCCCTCAAATGCGTGACGATGCACGACGCCCTCCGCCTCAAGCACAGAGAGCGTCCGGTAGACGGTCGCAAGAGATGTGGCCGGTTCGACCTGCTTGACCCGGCGCAGCAGTTCTTCGGCATCGGGGTGATCGTCCGCCTCGCCCAATACAGACAAAAGCGCGATCCGTTGCTTGGTTACCCGCACCCCTGCTTTGCGCAAGGCGCTGGCAAGTTTGTCTGTTTGATCGCTGCCAAGTGTCATTGACCCATCCCCTTTCGCAACTACCTACTGTCTTTGAGAATGGTTATCAAATGCATTTACACTTGAGAACAATTCTCATACGCATTTCAAAGTGGAATCAGAGAGGACGCCATGATCACACGCTTTATCCTGTTCTTCTTGGTCAGCTTCGCCGCCTTGCCTGCTGCGGCTGACGATAAATTCAAAGCTGTCACGACCTTCACCGTCATTGCTGATATGGCCAAGAACGTCGCTGGTGATGCCGCCATCGTCGAAAGCATCACCCAAGCCGGTGCCGAAATTCATGGCTATCAGCCCACCCCGCGCGATCTGGTCCATGCGCAGGATGCTGACCTGATCCTGTGGAACGGGATGAACCTTGAATTGTGGTTCGAACAGTTCTTTGCGAACCTGTCAGACGTGCCCAGCGCAACGGTGTCGGATGGGATCGATCCCATCAGCATTTCATCGGGCGAATATGATGGAAAGCCCAACCCCCATGCGTGGATGGGTCTGGATAACGCATTGATCTACGTGGATAATATCCGTGATGCCTTTGTGGAACATGATCCTGAGAATGCAGCCATTTATGAAGCCAATGCCGAGGCGTACAAGGCCGAGATCACCGCGACCATTGCCCCATTGCGCGACGCCATTCTGGCATTGCCCGAAGAACAGCGCTGGCTTGTCACTTGTGAAGGTGCCTTCAGCTATCTGATCCGCGATTTTGGTATGCAAGAGCTCTACCTTTGGCCAATCAATGCCGATCAGCAAGGCACGCCGCGTCAGGTGCGTGATGTGATCCGGGGCGTGCGCAGCAATAATATACCAGCCGTCTTCTGCGAAAGCACCGTTGATCAAGCCCCCGCCGAACAGGTCGCCCGTGAAACGGGGGCCGCATATGGCGGCGTCCTTTATGTCGATAGTCTGACCGCAGCGGATGGCCCTGTGCCGACTTACCTTGATCTGCTGCGCGTCACCGCAGAAACCATTGTCGCAGGCCTTGCGCGATGACAGGGATCGTTGCCCGCGATGTGACGGTTACCTATCGCAACGGGCATACAGCGCTGCACCATGCGTCTTTTGAAATCCCCAAGGGCACGATCACCGCCCTTGTGGGGGTCAATGGTGCGGGCAAGTCGACCTTGTTCAAGGCGATCATGGGCTTTGTGCCGCTTGCCCAAGGCCAGATTGATGTGCTGGGTCAGCCGGTACAGGCCGCTTTGGATAAGAACACTGTCGCCTATGTCCCCCAATCAGAAGAGGTCGATTGGTCCTTTCCGGTCTTGGTCGAGGATGTCGTAATGATGGGCCGCTACGGCCATATGGGGTTCCTGCGCCGTCCCGGTGCGAAGGACCGCGCGGCAGCGACCGAGGCGCTTGCCCGTGTCGATATGGTCGATTTCCGCACCCGCCAGATCGGAGAGCTTTCGGGCGGCCAGCGCAAGCGCGTCTTTCTGGCCCGCGCCCTCGCGCAGGAAGGTCAGGTCATCCTGCTGGATGAACCTTTCACCGGTGTCGATGTGAAGACCGAAGATGCGATTATCGCCCTGCTGCGCGATCTGCGCGATGAGGGCCGCGTGATCCTTGTGTCCACCCATAACCTTGGATCGGTCCCTGAATTTTGCGACCGCACGGTGCTGGTCAAGGAAACCATTCTGGCCTTTGGCCCCACGCAAGAGGTGTTCACCCACGCCAACCTTGAAATCGCCTTTGGCGGTGTGCTGCGCCACTTTGTTCTGGGTGGTGATGATCTGCATGACGATGATGACGCCCGCAAAATTCGCGTGATTACGGATGATGAACGTCCCTTCGTGGTCTACGGCGAAGACGAGGCTTCATGATCGAAACCTTGTGGGAGCCGTTTACCTACCAGTTCATGGTCAAGGCGATCTGGGTCAGCGCCTTGGTCGGGACGGTCTGTGCGTTCCTTTCGGCCTACCTAATGCTGAAAGGCTGGTCCCTGATTGGTGACGCTTTGTCCCATTCCATCGTGCCGGGCGTCGCCGGGGCCTATATGCTGGGGCTGCCGTTTGCTTTGGGGGCCTTTGTCGCCGGGGGTTTAGCTGCGGGGACGATGCTGTTTTTGAACCAAAGGTCGGGCCTGAAAGAGGATACGATCATCGGGTTGATCTTCACCTCATTCTTTGGCCTCGGCCTGTTTATGGTATCGCTTTCGCCTACCTCGGTGAATGTGCAGACGATTACCCAAGGCAATATTCTGGCGATCACGCCCGCCGATACATGGCAGTTGGCCATCATCGGCTTTGTGACATTGGCGGTGTTGCTGTTGAAATGGAAAGACCTGCTGGTCACCTTCTTTGATGAAAACCACGCACGGTCTATCGGGCTGAAGCCGGATGTGCTGAAGGTCGTGTTCTTCACCTTACTGTCGGCCTCTTGCGTGGCCGCCCTACAAACTGTCGGTGCGTTCCTCGTCATCGCGATGGTCGTCACGCCCGGCGCAACGGCTTATTTGCTCACCGACCGTTTCCCGCGCCTGCTGGTGATCAGTGTGATCATCGGGGCGGGAACGAATTTCTTGGGAGCCTACCTCAGCTTCTTTCTTAACGCGAACCCCGGTGGGTTGATCGTATCGCTGCAAACGCTGCTGTTCCTCATCGTCTTCATGTTCGCGCCCAAGCACGGCTACCTTGCCGCACGGCGCAAAGCAGCCGAGGCATTGCGGTCATGATCGAAACCCTCCTCCAGCCGTTTGATTTCCCGTTCATGACCCGCGCCTTTTGGATCATGGCGATGCTGTCGGTGCCGACCAGTTTGCTATCTTGCTATCTGGTCCTTAAGGGTTGGTCCCTCATGGGCGATGCGATCAGCCATGCGGTGCTGCCGGGCGTCGTGCTGGCCTATATCATCGGCATCCCGCTGATCATCGGGGCCTTTGTGGCGGGGATGTTTTGTGCGGTCTTCACCGGCTTTCTTTCAGGCAATAGCCGGGTGAAGCAGGACACGGTGATGGGGATCGTGTTTTCGGGGATGTTTGGGTTTGGGATGGTGCTGTATTCGGCCATCAATTCGGATATCCATCTGGATCATATCCTGTTTGGGAACATGCTGGGGGTAGGCCGCGTTGATCTTTGGACGGCAGGGATCATCAGCCTGCTTGTGGCGTGCGTGATCCTTATGAAGCGGCAAGATTTCATGCTGCATGCCTTTGATCCGGTGCAGGCCCAAGCGGTGGGGCTGCGTGTGGGGTGGTTGCATTACGGGCTGCTGACGCTGATTTCACTGACTATCGTAGCGACGCTGTCGGCGGTGGGGATCATCCTGTCGATTGGCTTGCTGATTGCGCCGGGTGCGATTGCGTTTCTGCTGACGAACCGGTTCGAGCGGATGCTGCTGATCGCCGTTGGTGTGACCTTCGCGTCCTCCATGCTGGGGATCTACGCCAGCTTCTTTATCGGCAGCGCCCCTGCCCCGACGATCATTTTGATCCTCACGGCTGCTTTTGTCTTTGCCTTCATCCGGGCGGGGGTGCAGAAACGAAAGGGACAAAACCGAACCGAGGCAGACCATGGCACCGACCGCGTTGAAGGCCCTCTTCTCTGATTACTTCAAGGCCACGCAGACCTTTACAGAACAGGGCGTGAAAGACGCATTGGCGCTGATCGCACCTGATGCAGAGATCAAGATGTGCCATCCCTTTGGGACAATTGCAGGTGCCGATTTCTATGACACTTGCCTTGCGCCGCTCTACTCTGCCATGCCCGATCTTGAACGCCGTGATATGATCGTGCTGGCAGGCACCACGCCCGAAGGGCAAGATTGGGTTGGTTGCATGGGCAACTATATGGGCACCTTCACGGCCCCCTTCCTTGGCATCCCGCCCACCGGGCATCTGGCGCATATGCGCTATCACGAGTTTTTTCGGATTGAGGACGGCAAGATCACCGAGATGCAGGCGATCTGGGACATTCCCGAACTGATGATGCAAGCCCGCGCGTGGCCGATGGCCCCGCAACTGGGTGCGTATCTGTGCACACCGGGGCCGATGACCTGCGATGGATTGCGCGTTGACGGCAACGGTCAGGCGACGATGGATCATGTCATCGCGATGCTCACCGATCTGTGCAAATACCCCGGCGATCCTGATCCGAATGTGATGAACCTTGATCACTACTGGCACCCGCGCTTCAACTGGTACGGGCCTGCAGGTATCGGCACCGGGCGCGGCATTGCGGGGTTCCGCAATTGGCACCAGATCCCATTCCTAAGCGGCATGCCTGATCGCAAGCTTGATGCGATGGGTGATTTGATGTCAGCGTGGTTTGCGCAAGGCGAATATGTCTGCGAAACCGGGTGGCCGAATATGCGCCTGACCTTATCGGGCGATGGTTGGATGGGGATTGCCCCGTCGGATAAAGAGGTTCTGCTGCGCAGCCTTGATTTCTGGCGCATGGAAGACGGGATGATCCGCGAAAACTGGGTGCTGGTGGACCTTCTTGATCTTTACCGCCAGATTGGGGTCGATGTGCTGGGGCGCATGGCCGCGTTTAACAAAGCGCGTCATGTGGGCCCGCTGCATATCCCCCGTGGAATGAACTGAAAGGTCGAACATGAAACTGCAACGCAATCCTTTCACCCACGCATTGGCCGCTTTGGACAAACAGGTTGGCCTTTGGGTCAGCATGGCCAGCCCATCGTCAGCCGCGATCATTTCGCCTGCGGGCTATGACTGGGTTGTCATTGATATGGAACACACCCACGCAGAGTTGGGCGCTGTTTTGGGCCAATTGAAGGCGTTCGAGGCAAGCGAGACCTCTGCCATCGTCCGCGTGCCTTGGAATGACGCGGTGATGGTCAAGCGCGTGCTCGATATCGGCGCGATGGGCCTTATGTTCCCGATGATCCAAAACGTGGAAGAGGCCCGCGCGGCCGTTGCCGCCACCCGCTATCCGCCGCATGGCGTGCGCGGTTATGCCGGATCAACCCATGCCACGAAGTTTGGGCGCGTGGCGGATTATGTTGAACGTATAGATGAAGAACTGACGGTCATCCTTCAGCTTGAAACCGCCGAGGCGATTGCGCAGGCAGATAAGATTGCGGCTGTTGAAGGCGTATCAGGTGTGTTCTTTGGTCCGGCTGACATTGCCGCTGATATTGGCCACACGGGCCAGCCGATGCACCCGAATGTTTGGGATCTGGTGAAGCCAGCGGCGAAGAAGCTGCGCGCCAATGGTGTGGCTTGTGGGACGCTGGTGTTGGATGCTGAATTTGCCGCCGGACTGCTGAACGAGGATTTCACATTTGTGGCCTGTGGTACCGATACAGCGGTGTTGGCGCGCGGAGCTGATGCGTTGCTTGCGGATGTAAAAGGGCGCGTCGGCTAGACCGCCGATCTTACCATTGGGGCGCACGTCGATCGTGCTTGCACAATTGCCGCATCCCGTCCTTTTTCGTCGCCTCGCCGGCCTGTGCATGCTAGTCTTTTCCCCATGTCAAACCACACGATCCTTACGGCCAAAACGGCCCTGCTTTGCTGCATGATTGCAGCCCCGCTTGGGGCGCAAGACCTTCCTGATCCTGTTGATGACAGCGACTTTGCCCCCGTCAATCTGGCCGAGGCGCGTCTGGGCCAGTTGCTTTTCTATGACCCGATCCTGTCAGGCAATCGCGAGGTTGCATGTGCGACTTGCCACCACCCGGCCTTTGGCACGGCAGATGGCGTTTCACTGTCATTCGGGGATGGCGGCATCGGGCTTGGCCCGAAACGTGTGGCGGACCCGGACAATTGGCCCGAAGAACGGATCCCGCGCAACGCGCCCGCTTTGTTCAATCTGGGTGCGGCTGAATTTACCGTGCTTTTCCATGATGGCCGCCTTGAGGCAAACCCCGATTGGCCCGGCGGAATCCGCACGCCAATGGATGCAGATATGGTGGCAGGCTTTGCATCCGCCCTGTCTGCACAGACCATGTTCCCGGTTCTCAGCCGTGATGAAATGGCCGGATCCCAAAGCGAAAATGACGTGGCGCGGCTGGTGCGTCAGGGGATTATCACCGGCACAGGCGGGGCCTGGGATGTTCTGGCCCGACGCGTGGCTGACCTGCCTGATTATGCCGCGCAGTTTCAGGCCGTTTATCCGCATATCACTGCCCCTGACGATATTGGCTTTACCGATATTTCCAATGCGATTGCCGTCTTTATGGCGCATGAATGGCGATCAGACACCGCCCCCTTTGATGCCGTTCTGCGCGGAGATCTGGACCTGACGGGCGCGGCCCGCACGGGCCTTGAATTGTTTTATGGTGACGCAGGCTGTGCGGGCTGTCATGCAGGGCCGTTCCTGACGGATCACCAGTTTCATGCGATGGCCGCACCCCAACTTGGCCCCGGAAAGGCCGCGACGTTTGAAGATCACCACCGCGACGACGGGCGCTTTCGTGTGACGGGCCGCGAGGCAGATCGCTATGCGTTTCGCACACCATCCTTGCGCAATGTAGCTTTGACTGCCCCCTATGGACACGCCGGATCGCACGCTGATCTGGTGCGATTTGTCGCTGACCATGCCAATCCTGCGGCGGCCCTCGCAGCATATGATCCTGCGCAGGCAATCTTGCCGGCGTATGATGCGCCCGATTTTGTCGTGATGGGGGATGAGACGCAGATCGCGGCGATTGCCGCCGCAGTCACGACCGCCCCTGTTGCCCTAAGCGCGGATGACGTTGCCGCTCTTGTGGCGTTTTTGCATGTTTTGACGGATCCGGTCAGCATCAGTGGCCGCTTGGGCATTCCGACAGACGTGCCAAGTGGGTTGCCCGTGCCGCGCGTAGACTAGCAGCCTTTGCGCTGGTTGAGGGTGCGGAGCCTCCGGCGGGGATATTTCAAAACCAAAGAGTGATTGGGTTTCGCCTGAATGGGTTAGGGTTTGCGCAAGTGGAGCCGGGTTCCGGCATTGGCTGTTGCGTGGCTTTGGGTGCCATCTGGCCATGTGATTGTGATCTCTGCGCTTTCGGCGTCACCTAATCCAAAGTGCCGCGCACCCAGTTGCCCACCTGCATGCCCGCCGCCGATCGTATGTTGAACCGATTGGCTGATCGTATCGGTTGTAACCGCAATGACCGCGCCGATGGCGTCGCGATTGCCACCCTCTTGGCTAAGTTTGACCGTGATCCAATTGCCCGTATCAGCCGTCGCGTTGCGATAAAGTTCAAGCGCGGCCCTGCGGTTGGACACCACCAGATCAAGCCGCCCATCTCCATCGAAATCGGCCAAAGCTGCGCCGCGTGCACGTGCGGTTGTCGCGATTCCAGCGGTCGCCCCCATTTCAGTGAAGGTCCCATCCACGTTTTGCATCAGCAGATTATTTGGATCCCGCGTCGCCATGCCCGGCATTTGATCGACATTTCCCTTGGCGATGAACAGATCCGCCCGCCCATCGTTATTCACATCCGCAAATTCCGCATGCCACCCGGTGGAGGGGCGCCCGTCATCGCCCACGTGGGGACGCTGGGCGTAGGTGCCGATGGCATAATCAGCGGCCTTATAGCTGCCGTCGGCCTGCGCGAATTGCAGCAGTTGATCACCCATTGAGGTCAGCATGACCTCGTCCCGCCCATCATCGTTCAGGTCGCGACTGGCGATCCCCATGCCCCAAAGCGACACGTTATCCCAACCGTCCGCCGCGCCAAGAAAGCGTTGTTCGGTCAGGTCCCACATTTGTTCGTGCCCGTCCTTAAGGTAGTAATGCCGGTCATTGGACAGCCGCAGCGTCGGGCGACCCCGCGCATCATTAGCCGCAAGAATTGAAAGCGGGCAGTAGCCGGGGGTCAACAGGTCTTCGCGGTAGCCCTGCGCGGTTGGATGCAGGATCACGTTCACATCGCAGGCCCCGAAAGGTCCATCCGGGTTGCTGCGATCCACGTAGTTGCCGATAGCAAGCGTGGGGCGGTCAGCACCTGCTGCCCACCATGCGGTGAAAGCGGTGCTCCAACGATCATCGTCCAGGATGCCCATGGCGGTGGTCGCATCCGTAAAGCTACAATCGGGGCCGCCTTGCAGCACTTTATTGCCCCCGACCCGCAATACGAAAAGGTCCATGATACCATCTGCATTCAAATCAATGGGATAGGCCCCGATCACGCCTGTCAGTTGTGGAATTGGGGCCGTTTCGAATTGGAAATCACCCAAGTTATGCATCAATTGTGCCGGGTTCGCACCGCCTGCGGCAAAGATGTCTGGCAACATGTCGGCGTCGCAGTCAAAAACCGCAAGGCCACCGCCTACGAAGTGTTCCCAGCCCCCGTCATATGTATGAGGCGGGAGGTTGGTCGAGAGGTCTTCGAACAGCGGGTCCGCGCAGGCAGGCCCCGCGATCAGACCAAGGATAAGGGCGAACTTTCTCACAGGCTTTGCATCTCAACCCCGCCGACCATCACATCGGTCAGCGCCGAAAGCGCGGGCACAGTCGCGCCCCGCGCCCAGACCCGATCATCCCACGGATGGATCGCGATTTCGCAAGCCTGCCGCCCATTGGACAGCGTTAGCTTTTGCATCTCGGCCAGCACCGTATCGGCATAAAGATACCCGTATTGCATCCGTTTGCCCGACAGGATGATCAGCGGCGGGTCAAAAAGTTGGACAACATTCGCAAGCCCAACCGACAGATACCGCCCGGCGCGCCGAAAGATGGTCTCTGCGGCGCTATGCCCTTCGATTGCCCGTTGAAACAGCATATCCAGCAATTCATCCGGCGCTTTGGGATCAGCTTCGTTTTGATCCAGCGCCATGCCCGCTTCGCGGGTCAGTGCGTAATCGGCAAGGTAGGCCTCAAGGCAGCCGCGTTGCCCGCAGCGACACAGTGCACCATCAAGCTGCACCTTGGTGTGACCAAGTTCCAAGCCCATCCCATGCGATCCGCGATAAAGCTGGTTATTCACAACAAGCCCCATCCCAACCCCGTTTTCGATGGTGACGATGGCAAAATCGGTCTTGCCCCGCCCGTCCCCGAACCACAGTTCTGCAAGCGTCAGCATGTTGGTATCATTGTCCAAGAACAGCGGCATATCAAAGCGCTGGGTAAAGGCGCTGCGCAGGTCTTCATTCGTGCGCAACAGCAGTGATGACCAAGTGATGACCCCACTCGCATGATCCACAATTCCGGGCAGCCCAAGGCCGACGGCCTTGATATCAGACTGCACCGTGCCGGTGTCTGTTAACACACGGTCGATCAGCGTCGCGATCTCATCAAGGATTTCATCGCAGGTGCGCCGCTTGTCAGGCTTTGGCAGCGTGGCGGTCCCAACGACATTGCCTGCGAAATCAGACAGCACGGCGACATGGGCCGTAAATGCAAGCTTGATCCCAATGACATAAGCGGCATCGCGCACCACTTCGAGTGCGACAGGCGGGCGCCCCCGCCCCATTTCGCGCTGTGCTTCGGTCACTTCCTGAAGCACACCCATCGCGATCAGATCAGCCGTCAGGGTTGTTGCACTGCCCGCGCTGATATCAAGCGCACGCGTGATATCGGTACGATTGGCCCGACCATGCGCGCGCACATGATGAAATACCTGTTGGCGCAAAGGAACATCACTCGCCTTACTGCGGCTGAGAAGCGGACCGCAGCCAACAACGCCTTCTAAGGCCTGTACTGTGCCATCAATATTATTCAGCATTTGAACTAAAGACCTTCCCGCAGCGACCGCAAATTGGATTATGCGTCATAATAAGACGTTGTGAACCCTATTTCGTAACTTTATGTCGCGGCAGATTGATTTTTATTTTGCAAACTAAAAATATTAGCGGCATGTTATGTCCGAGTCGTACGACTCATCTCCTGACAAATAACAGGAGATATCACCTTGGGAGGAATAAAATGAATAAGTACATCATCGCCGCAGCGGTTGCTGCGGCTGGCTTCGGTTCTACCGCTTATGCAGATGGCCATGGGATTACCGTGGGCGTAAGCTGGTCCAACTTTCAGGAAGAGCGTTGGAAAACAGACGAAGCCGCGATCAAAGCTGCTTTGGAAGCTGCTGGTGCAACATATGTGTCTGCCGATGCGCAGTCGTCATCTGCAAAGCAGTTGTCGGACGTTGAAAGCCTGATTTCACAAGGCGTTGATGCGCTGATCATTCTGGCGCAAGATTCTGCGGCGATTGGCCCAGCTGTCGATGCTGCCGATGCTGAGGGCATTCCTGTTGTTGCCTATGACCGTTTGATCGAAGACGACCGGACCTTCTATCTGACGTTTGATAACGTCGAAGTTGGCCGGATGCAGGCGCGTGCCGTTCTCGAAGCACAGCCCGAAGGCAACTACGTCATGATCAAGGGTTCGCCTACCGATCCAAACGCAGACTTCCTGCGTGGTGGTCAGCAAGAAGTGCTGCAGGCCGCAATCGATTCCGGTGCGATCACCATCGTTGATGAAGCCTACACCGACGGCTGGTTGCCTGCGAACGCGCAGCGCAACATGGAGCAAATCCTGACAGCCAATGACAACAACGTCGATGCGGTTGTTGCATCCAACGACGGGACAGCCGGTGGTGTTGTTGCCGCACTGACAGCCCAGGGCATGGAGGGTATTCCTGTCTCTGGTCAGGATGGTGACCACGCTGCCCTGAACCGCGTTGCCCTTGGCACACAGACTGTATCTGTCTGGAAAGACGCCCGTGAACTGGGCAAGATGGCCGGCGCTATCGCTGCTGAACTTGCCATGGCTGAAGAGGGCGGCAAAGTCGCCATCGAAGGTGGCGAAAAGTGGACGTCACCTGCTGGTACAACATTGAACGCCATGTTCTTGGCCCCTGTTCCAGTGACCGCTGCCAACCTGACGGCCGTAACGGACGCAGGCTGGATCACAGTTGAATCGCTTTGCCAAGGCGTCACGAACGGCCCTGCACCTTGTAACTAGGGTCCTCCCAGCCTCGGCCCGCACACGCGTGGGCCGAGGCGCTCAGACGATCACCCCAATTTGACCCGAACCGCAGACCCCGGCCCGCACGGATGGTCGCGATGGAGCATGACAGATGTCAGACCAAAAAGCCGATACCTCCGGCACTGCAAAACCATCCTTCTTTCAATCACTCGAACTTGACGCCCGCCTGCTTGGCATGATCGGCGCGTTCCTTGTGATTGCTGCAGGCTTCCACCTCTATACAGGCTTTGGCAACGCAGGCTTTTCGCTTGGTATGTTCAGCGAAGGGAAGTTCCTGACCCCGCGCAACATCTTCAACCTGACAATCCAGACCGCATCTGTGGGCATTATGGCCACGGGCATGGTGTTTATCATCGTCATGCGTCACATTGATTTGTCGGTTGGGGCGCTGCTTGCCACCTGTTCTGCCGTCATGGCGATGACCCAAACATCATTCCTGCCCGATATGTTCGGCCTGCCCCTTGGCCACCCGATGATCCCGTGGATTGCGATCCTTGCGGGGATGATCACCGGTGCCGTGATTGGCGCGTTCCAGGGTTACCTCGTCGGCTATCAAGTGATCCCGGCCTTCATCGTCACCCTTGGCGGTCTGCTGATCTGGCGCAACGTGGGCTGGTTCATGACAGACGGGGCCACCATCGGCCCGCTTGACCAAACCTTCCAACTGTTTGGCGGCATCAACGGCACCCTTGGCGCGATGTGGAGCTGGATAATCGGCGGCCTTGCCGCACTTGCCGCTGTCGCCATGCTGGTCAAGGCCCGTGCCACAAAGGTCGGCCACGGTTTCCCAGTCAAACCTGTCGCCGCCGAATGGGCGATTGGCATCATAATAGTCGGGCTGATCCTTGGCTTCATCGCCATCCTGAACGCCTACACTGTCCCAGAACGTGTGGTCGCGCGCGACTTTGCCGAATTCGGCTGCGCCAGCGCCGAGAATTGCACAGCCAGCTATGGATTGCCCATTTCAGTGCTTGTTTTGCTGGTCGTCGCCATCGTGATGACGGTGATTGCCCAGCGCACCCGGCTTGGGCGCTATATCTTTGCGACCGGCGGCAACCCCGATGCGACCGAACTAACGGGCGTGAACACCCGCCTTCTGACCGTCAAAATCTTCGCCATCATGGGCGTGCTTTGCGCCATTGCGGCCGTTGTTGCGTCAGCCCGTCAAACCTATCACACCAATGACATCGGCACACTGGACGAACTGCGCGTGATCGCCGCTGCCGTGATCGGCGGTACCGCGCTTGCCGGTGGGATCGGCACCATCTATGGGGCGATCATCGGTGCGCTGATCATGCAATCCCTGCAATCGGGCATGGCTATGGTCAACGTGGATGCGCCTTATCAAAACATCGTCGTCGGCGCGGTCCTTGTGATCGCGGTCTGGGTCGACATCATTTACCGCAAGCGTCGGGGGATCAAATAATGGCCACTCCTTTGGTTGAAATGAAAGACGTCTCAATTGCCTTTGGTGGCGTGAAAGCCGTCGATCACGTCAGTATCGATCTGTACCCGGGCGAAGTTGTTGGCCTTCTTGGCCACAATGGGGCTGGGAAATCGACCCTGATCAAGATGCTGTCTGGGGCCTATAAGATGGATTCAGGTGAAATCCGTATCAACGGTGAACGGGCCACGATCAATTCACCCCGCGATAGCCGCGACTATAACATTGAAACGATCTATCAGACCCTTGCTTTGGCCGATAACCTGGATGCGGCCTCAAATCTGTTCTTGGGCCGTGAGCTGACAACACTGTTTGGCTTTGTGGATGAAGGCCGGATGGAGGCCGAGACCCGCAAGATCATGGCCCGCCTCAACCCCAACTTCAAGAAACTGAAAGAGCCGGTGTCCGCTTTGTCAGGCGGTCAGCGCCAATCGGTCGCCATCGCCCGTGCCGTCTATTTCAATGCAAAGATCCTGATCATGGATGAACCGACCGCCGCGCTTGGCGTCCATGAAACTGCGATGGTCGCGGACCTGATCAAGGAACTGAAGGCCCAAGGCCTTGGCATCTTTTTGATCAGCCACGACACCCGCGAGATGATGGAATTATGCGACCGCGTTGCTGTCATGAAGAACGGCCAAATGATCGGGGCCGAACGCGTTGAAGATGTGACCGAAGATGACATCCTGTCGATGATCATCCTTGGCAAAAACCCGAAAGCGGCTGCGTGACCTATATCGGGCTTGATCTGGGGACGTCGTCGCTGAAGGCGATTCTTGTGGATGAGGCCCAAAGCGTTTTGGCTGAACACGCGGTCCCTCTCACCGTCGCCCGCCCCCATGATGGGTGGTCCGAACAGGATCCGGCGCAATGGTCTGATGCTGTAAAAACGGCAATTCTTGCGCTGGGCCGTCAGGCGGATGTATCCGGTGTGAAGGGCATTGGCCTGTCAGGGCATATGCATGGGGCAACCTTGCTGGACAACGCGGATAAGGTGCTGCGCCCCTGCATTTTGTGGAACGATACCCGATCGGCGGTTGAGGCCGCCGCGATGGACGCTGATCCGCAATTTCGCACCTTAACTGGCAACATCGTCTTTCCCGGCTTCACCGCCCCCAAGGTTGCTTGGGTCCGCAAACATGAACCTGCCCTGTTTGATCAAATCGCTAAAGTCTTGCTGCCCAAAGACTATCTGCGCCTCTTGCTCACCGGCGACCATGTCGCCGAAATGTCGGATGCCGCTGGCACCAGTTGGCTGGATGTGGACAAGCGTGACTGGTCTGACGATCTTTTGGCCGCGACGGGCTTGACGCGCGCGCAGATGCCGCGGTTGGTCGAAGGGTCTGATGTGTCAGGTGAATTGCGCCCTGATCTGGCCAACAAGCTGGGGCTTCCCAAGGGCGTCGTTGTTGCAGGTGGCGGCGGTGACAACGCGGCAAGCGCCATCGGTGCCGGTGTTGTCAAGAAAGGCGATGCCTTTCTATCCCTTGGCACATCGGGCGTGCTGTTCGCGGCGTCTGATGCCTATCAACCCGATGCTGCAAGTGCCGTCCATACGTTCTGCCATGCCGTCCCCGACACGTGGCATCAGATGGGTGTGATCTTGGCCGCGACAGATGCGCTCGAATGGCTTGCCCGGCTGACAGGGCAATCCGCAGCGATGCTGACCAAAGACCTTGGTGACGTACAAACCCCGACCAAGACGCTGTTCCTGCCGTATCTTGGGGGCGAACGGACGCCCCATAATGATGCGAACATGCGTGGGCAATTTCTGCATCTGGATCATGCCACCGACGCACGCGCCGCTGCGCGGGCTGTATTGCAAGGGGTCAGCTATGCCTTTGCCGATTGCAAAGACGCTTTGTCTGCGACTGGCACCCAGATCGAAAACGCCTTGGCGCTGGGTGGTGGGGCAAAGTCTGATCACTGGCTTTCAATGCTGTCCAGCACGTTGAACATCGCTTTGGACGTCCCCCAAGACGGTGACTTTGGGGCCGCCCTTGGGGCCGCGCGCCTTGGCATGATGGCTGCAAACAAGGCCGGCGTCGAAATCGCCACCGCGCCGCCGATTGCCAAAACCTTCACCCCGGACCCTGCTTTGCATAACGCAATGGCCGACGGTCTGACCCGCTATCGCAACGCCTATTCTACCCTTAAGGACCTGTAACCATGTCAGACTTTTTCAAAAACATCCCCGCCGCGAAATACGAGGGACCAGAGTCCA
Source organism: uncultured Cognatiyoonia sp. (assembly GCA_964414165.1). Taxonomy (GTDB): domain Bacteria; phylum Pseudomonadota; class Alphaproteobacteria; order Rhodobacterales; family Rhodobacteraceae; genus Cognatiyoonia. The sequence continues at coordinate 22,689 of CAYPVL010000014.1, read as the reverse complement.
CGAACGATTTCGCCTTCCGTCACTATAACCCGGACGAGATGATCATGGGTAAGCCGATGAAGGATCATCTGCGCTTTGCCGCCGCCTATTGGCATTCCTTCGCATGGCCCGGTGGTGACCCCTTTGGCGGGCAGACGTTTGAACGCCCTTGGTTTGGCGACAGCATGGATCATGCCAAGCTCAAGGCCGATGTCGCCTTTGAGATGTTTCAGATCCTTGGTGTCCCCTACTTCTGCTTCCATGATGCAGACGTGCGCCCCGAAGGCGAGGATTTCGCCGAGAACACCCGCAATCTGGAAACCATGGTCGATTATTTCGCCCAGAAGATGGAGGCCACAGGCGTCAAACTTCTCTGGGGCACCGCCAATCTGTTCTCGCACCGTCGCTTTATGTCGGGTGCGGCCACGAACCCTGACCCGGATGTTTTCGCCTTCTCTGCCGCCACAATCAAAACCTGCATGGATGCCACCATGAAGCTGGGTGGCGAAAACTATGTGCTGTGGGGCGGGCGCGAGGGGTATGAAACCCTGCTAAACACCGACATGGGCCGCGAACGTCAGCAGGCGGGCCGCATGTTGCAGATGGTTGTCGACTACAAGCACAAGATGGGTTTCAAAGGCGCAATCCTGATCGAACCCAAGCCACAGGAACCCACAAAACATCAGTATGATTATGATGTTGCCACGGTCTATGGCTTCCTCAAAGACTTCGGGCTTGAAGGCGAAGTGCAGATGAACATCGAACAGGGCCACGCCATTTTGGCAGGCCATAGCTTTGAACATGAACTGGCTGTCGCGCGCGAGTTGGGCATCTTTGGATCGATTGATATGAACCGCAACGATTATCAGTCTGGCTGGGACACCGACCAGTTCCCCAACAACGTCCCCGAGGTGGCATTGGCCTATTATGAAGTGCTGCGCGCCGGTGGCTTTACGACCGGTGGCACAAACTTTGATGCAAAGCTGCGCCGCCAATCGCTGGACGCCGAAGACCTGATCCTTGGGCATATTGGCGGGATGGATGTCTGCGCTGCAGGCTTGAAAGCGGCGGCTGCGATGCTGGAAGATGGCAAGCTTGAGGCTGCGCGCAATGAACGCTACGCCGGATGGGACACAGCTGACGGCAAAGCATTGTTGAACAGCGATTTGACTGCAGTCCATGATCGGGTTGTCGCTGAGGGAATTAACCCGGCACCGCAATCAGGTCGGCAAGAGCGGCTCGAAAATCTGGTGAACCGTTACCTTTAGCAAACAGGCGGGGCGCGGTGCCGCCTTGCCCTAAAGCAGTTCTGACACCAAGATCCCAAGACCCATCGCAAGTGTCAGCAGTATAAGAAGACGGCGAAACGTCTGGTCGCCGATCGCTTTGAAGACCGTGATCCCGATTTGGGCTGCGATCAGCCCAACGGGCACGGTCACAAAGAAGGCCTTCAGGGTCGTCGCATCATAGGCCCCTTTGAGCGCCAGTAAGATGACGGTCGTTGACAGCAAAGCCATGTTGAACGGCTGCAAGACGCTGCGCGTTTCGAACTTCGTCCAAGGGCGCAATGACATCCACATTCCCGGAATTGCACCCGACACACCCGCAGCGCCGCCCATCACCCCCCCAATCAGGCCGATACAGCTGTCCAAGATGGGCGTTTTGCGCGCAAATGCTGGCAACGCTGTGCGGAACCCAAAATACCCACCGTAGATGATTAACAGCACCGAAATCGCAATGCGCATGGTTCTACCATCGATCAATTGCAGCAGGCTAAGGCCGAGCGGCACCCCGATCAGCCCCGGCACGATATAGCGGGCCAGCCGCCCCGGCTTTGTAAAGATATGACGGCGCACGATCCACACCCCTTGCACACCCGCAAGCACAGACAGCAATGTCACAACCGCAACGGCCTGTATCGGATCAAGCACCACCAGAAAAAAGCCCAGCGCAAAAAGCGCGGTTCCCATACCTGACAGCCCGTTGATAAATCCCCCGGCCAGTGCGCCAAGTATAAGGTAGATATAAAATTCGCTTGGCATGGGGTGTTGGGTCCGTGGTCAAAGTAAAACGGACCTTCGCTGCATTTGGCAGGAAGGTCCGTTTTTGGTCAATAAAGAACCAATCCGCGACACCGAAAGATCGGGTCGCACTTATCTTATTGTGTCACGACGTCTTTTGCACCGCCGTCTGAATCACTACCTGCTGCTGCAGCAGCCAGAATTGCGACAAGGATCAAAGGAACGATCAGCCCTCGCGCTGAAGATGTTGGTGCGGCCTCTTCAATGATGATCGGCTCGACTGTGGCTTCGACGGCTGGCGAAAGACCACCCGCTGAAGCGGCGATAGGTGCTGCGGCAACAACTGCCGAAAGAAGAATGTTACGATAGAACGACATTGCTTTGTCTCCATAGTGGGTTTTGCTCATCGCCAGACCTTATCAGTGAACAGACCTTGGCCGGACGGGTTTTTTGAGTTCCGCAGCCTCAAAATTGGATTGAAAGGCATTTTTAGCACAGTTCATTTTACCGGCTGTGGCGCAACTAAGGCAGGTTTGAGGCACAGGACCACGAGAGAAGAAAAATTTCGAATATCTGCGTAGGTGCGCGCATATTTGCAGTTTAACTGACATAAAATCACTTCAAATTTGTACAAAAAATTATATTTTTCAATATCTTAAATAGTAACCACCCCTGACCCTCTTCACCTACCCAACGTGGGAGAGCGGGTTTAACTTTCCCCCCAAGAAGTCGTTGACTCAACGCCGTCCAGTCGTTTATGGCTGATTTTGGGTAAAAATACGTCTGCAACGTGCATCCGCCTTCTACAGGCAACCACAGATGCGCATCTCCCATCTCAAAGCACCTTCGGGTGCGGCAAGATGATCTCGCAAACGAATTAGGGCTAAACGTGTCGATGCAGTGTTTCTGCGTCGATTGGTGTTTATGGCCCTTTTTGGGTTTGTTGAGTTTGGAGGTCCACTGTGGGACTAGAGTATAAGACGATTGATTTCAACGCCCTTGGCGCTGGTACAGCTTTTCAAAAGCAATGCGATGGCTTTGTGATCTCTGCCAAATGCGCGCCCAAGTTGGACGCTGACGGCGCAGGCTTCGACACCAACCTCACTGACAAAGCAACGATCTTTGATGGTGCCAAGTTTAACATTGGCGACCACGGGTTTGACACGTTCGAGCAGAGCAAGCTCTTACTGATCGAAGATAACAATGATCGCTTTGATCCGAACGCTGACACACTGGGCGATAAAGTCACCATCGATTTTGACCAGCCTGCCGCGCATGTTGCTGACCTTGTCGTCGTGGATAACACGTCGGGTGGCAAGATTATCGCCCACAAGGCCGACGGCTCTGCCCTTGAGTTCGATTTTCCGGCAAACCTTGGTGGCGATGCACAGACGTGTCAGATCGATGCGAAAGACGTGACATGCATCGAAACGCTGTTCAACAAATCCGGTGCAATCAACGATCTGCACTATGCGCCATACGTTGAACCCGCCTCTGTTGCTGGCACGGTCTTTATGGACAACAATGGCAACGCCATCCATGATTTAGGTGATATGTGCGTCGAAGACGTGAAGGTTATCCTGTTGAAAGACGGTACCGAAGTTGCCCGCACGACCACAGACGTGAATGGCAAGTACCTGTTTGATGACGTTGATCCGGGCACTGGCTACAGCATTCAATTTGCCGATGTTGATGGGAAGGCCTTTATTGATCCAAACGCGGGTTCTAACGATAGAATCGACAGCGATGCGATTGTAAACGCGCATGGTGCCGCAACCCCAACATTCGATCTGGCCGCCGGTGAAAACCTGTGCGACGTTGATGCGGGTGTCGAAACCGAAGTCGAAGTGATCGACACATGCGATGCATCCCTTGCCGGCCGCGTCTTTATGGACAGCGACGATGATGCGTTGGACAACGGCGAAATGGGCGTCCCCGGCGTGCCTGTCAAACTGACAGACGCAGACGGCAACGTCATCGCACAGACGATTACAAATTCCGATGGATCGTATGAGTTCTTCACCCTCAAAGCGGGCGACTACAAGGTCACCTTCGCGACCGAGTTTGAAGGCAAGACCCTTGTTCACCAGAACGCTGGCGATGACACTATCGACAGCGACGCCAACCAGCATACAGGCGAAACTGACCTGATCAGCGTCGGTATCGGAGAGCGGTCTATCAACAACGATGCAGGGCTGGATACGGTTGATACCGGCACCGCCTCGCTTGCGGGTCGCGTGTTTATGGACAGCGATGACGACAGCCAAGACAATGGCGAAATGGGTGTGGGCGGCGTGACCGTGACGCTGAAAGATGGCGCGGGCAACACGCTGGACACAACCGTGACCGCCAACAACGGCGCATACGAATTCACAAACTTGGACGCTGGCGATTATGTTGTAGACTTCCCAACAGAAGTGAACGGCAAGGTGCTGGTTGACAGCAATGTCGGCCCCGATGCCACGGACAGCGACGCAAGCCAGGCAAACGGCGAAACCGCTGTGATCACCCTCGCCATCGGCGAGCGGTCCGAGGACAATGACGCCGGGATCGAAGATCCGGGCACGGCCTCGATCGGGAACCTTGTGTTCCTTGATAACAACGGCAATGGCGTTTTCGACGCAGGCGACGACCGCGTTGAAGGGGTCGAGGTGGAACTGCTGGACGTTGACGGTATCGTGCTGGACAGCACAACAACCGATGCCGACGGCAACTATCTGTTCGATGAGCTGGACGCCGGGATTTATTCCGTGCGCTTCACAGCCCCCGACGGTCTGGATTTCACAACCGAAAGCACAGAGGCCGCAGACGGCACAAACAACGACAGCGACGCCGACCTTGCCACAGGCGAAACCGGTCAGGTCGAACTTTCCATCGGCGAAGCCGAGCGGAATGTTGATGCCGGTTTGATCGCAGAGCCTGCGCCCGAGCCAGAGCTTGGATCTTTGTCCGGTCGCTACTTCATGGATGCCAACGACAACGATCAAGACGATGGCGAAATGGGGATCGAAGGCGTGCTGGTCACGCTGGTTGAAACCGGCGCAACGACAACCACAGCAGCGGACGGGTCTTATGCCTTCGCTGATCTTGAAGCGGGCGACTACACCGTAACCTTCTCTGATCCCGGTGGTGCCCTTGCAGGCAAGCGCCTTGTTGATGACAACGTCGGCCCGGATGCCACAGACAGCGATGCGATTGGCGACACAACCCTGTCCACAATCACAAACATCACCGTCACAGCTGGCAACAACACACCAGACAACGACGCGGGTGCCGAAGATATCCCGCTGGGGTCGATTGGTGGCACCTACTTTATGGATAACAACGACGACTCGGTTCAGGACGCAGGCGATATGGGCCTGGAAGATCAGACCGTTTGGCTGTTGCAGCCCGGTGTTGGCACGGTCGCGACAACGACGACCGACGCACAAGGCAACTATCTGTTCGAAGGCCTGGAAGCAGGCGATTATATCGTGCGCTTTGACGGCAACAACGTCGGTGACAAAGTGCTGGTCGACAGCAATGTTGGCACCGATGACACCATCGACAGCGACATTGATAACACCGGCAGCGGGGGCAACCACAACACCGGCGTTATCACGCTTGGTGAAGGTGAAGATGTGCGCAACGTCGATGCTGGTGTTGAAGAACCCGCACCCGAACTTGGCGGTCTGTCTGGTCGCTTCTTCATTGATACAGACCGCAACGGTCTGGACGATGATGCGACAAACGCGGTTGAAGGCGTAACAGTTGAATTGCTGGACGCCGATGGCAACCCAACGGGTGCCACAACAACCACAGACGCTAACGGCGACTACAGCTTCCTTGATCTGGTTCCGGGCACCTATGGCGTCAAGTTCACAGACACCGTGACAGGGCTGGAGCTGACCCAGACCAACGCATCCAACAATGCGTTTGATCAGATCGACAGCGACGCAACAGACATCGGCGGCAATATGTCCGTGATCGAAGGCATCGTCGTCACCGCCAACGACATCAACATCGACAATGATGCAGGTGTGGTTGAAGCGGTTGATCCCGTGGACCCAGTCGATCCGGTGGACCCAGT
>CAYPVL010000014.1:0-16520 GCA_964414165.1 uncultured Cognatiyoonia sp. | reverse complement strand
CAGGTGTGGTTGAAGCGGTTGATCCCGTGGACCCAGTCGATCCGGTGGACCCAGTTGATCCGGTAGATCCAGTTGACCCGGTAGACCCGGTTGATCCCGTGGACCCAGTCGATCCCGGCACAGCTTCCCTAGCGGGCCGTGTGTTTATGGACACCGATGATGACTCGCTAGACAACGGCGAGGCGGGTGTTGCCGCTGTGATGGTCGAGCTGCTTGACGAAACCGGCGCGGTTATCGCAACGACCGAGACAGCCACAGATGGCACGTATGAGTTTACCGATCTGAACGCCGGGACCTATACGGTCGATTTCGCGGAAAACGATCCTGATCTCGACGGCAAGACCTTGGTCAGCCAGGATGTGGATGGCAACGTCAATGATGTGGACGATAGTGACGCATCAGAAGTTGACGGCAGAACGGCCCCAATCGTCTTGGCAATTGGTGAGCGGATTGAGGATATCGATGCAGGGGTTGAGGTTGTCGATCCAGTTGATCCTGTCGATCCGGTCGATCCGGTTGACCCAGTCGCTCCGGTAGACCCTGTCGATCCAGACGGCGGCGAAGTTGGCGGTGTTGGCGAAGTTGCGCCTGTCGCAGTCAACGACAGCGGTGTTGTCTGCGCCGACAAAAACCTGACACTGGATGTACTTGCAAACGATACAGACGATGGTGCCTTCGGCATCACCGCTGTGGACGGGCAGGCCATCAGCGAAGGCGAAACAGTCGATGTAAATGGCATCAACGTGTCGCTGATCGGGGGTCAGCTGGTTTTTGACGGGGAAGATGCTTTCAAGGATCTGACCTTCGGCGAGACAGGCGAAGCAACGATATCCTACACAATCGAGGATGCAGGCGGTGCCCAGTCCACAGCCGACGTTGATCTGATGTTCAAAGGCGTTGCTGAAACTATTGACGAGTTGCATGCAAGCCTGCCCACAACAGGCACCTACCAGATCCTTGGTGGTGACCTTGAAGGGCCGATTGAAGATGACGGCTATACGCTGATCCTGAACGGAACAGGGGACGACCGCTTTGATGGGCAAGTCTTTGAACAGGCTTACTGTATCAGCATCCTTGATCCGGTCATCTATGCCGAAATCGCTGCAAACGCCCCGTCCTTCACGGGTGAAATCAGCGGCGGGAATGATGGCAGCGTCTTCAACGCGGACCAGATCAGCTTTGCCAATGGGCAAACAGCGGCCGAGAACCTTGATCTGATCAATTGGATCGTAAACCAGGACTTCTCGAACGACGCTTCGGGTCAGTTCAGCGACTGGGAAGTGCAGCGCGCAATCTGGGAGCTGACGGATAACTTTGACACCGTTGGCCTGGACAGCGTGGATGAAAACTACGGTCAGGACGCAGACGTGAACGCGATCGTCGATATGGCCATCGCCAACGGCGAAGGGTTCGAAGCGGGTGAAGGTGATATTGCCACGATGATCGTTGATCCGGGCGACGACCACGCCGAACACACCCAGCCCTTCCTTGTTGCCTTCGACTTCGATGACAACAACTGTGACTGCCCATCTGATCGGGATGGAACAGACACAGCCACCGACGGCGGGCGCAACACAACACCGTCAACCGACGGGATGCCAGTTGATGGCGGAACCGATGGAAACGGCGGCGTCGGCGACGGCACCAATGGTAATGGAACCAATGGTGACGGCACGGACGGCAATGGTGATGGCGTGCTGGGTGCAGATGGCGATGCCGATGGCACAGAGTCATCCGACGACGGTGAGTCCTCTGGCATTCTGTCGCTGATCGGTCTGGCCCTGATCGGACTTGGGGCATGGCTTGGGTCCGCTGCGGTTGCAATCGCTGGCGTCGCAAGCTTCCTGCTGACCGACAAAGACGGATCAGATAATGATGACGAGGGCAGCGATACGCTTTCAGACGCATCAAGCGGTGTCAGCCTCGCAGACGTCATCCCAGTGACCGAAACCTTGTCTGAGGATGCACAGTTTGAAGACCTCGAAGAAGACCTCGACGACCTGATCGACGCCTAAGCGCGTTCATTGAAAGCAAAGCTGGCATAGCGTTAAGTCGCTGTGCCAGCTTTTTTGTGTGCAGCCAGTCCGGCTGGCAGCCGGATCAAGAAACGCAATGGCTGCCAATCTTGATCACCAAAGCATCAATAGAACTGAAATTTCGCGCTGATCATTCTGGCGCTGACAGCGTGTCGCAGCATGTCCCCCTTGCCCCCAACGCAACAAGAACATAACATGAACACATGCAGCAGTCCCTCCAGCAAAAACTTGCCATTCTGTCCGATGCCGCCCGCTATGATGCCTCTTGCGCCTCAAGTGGTACCGCCAAGCGGAATTCGAGTGATGGCAAGGGGTTAGGGTCCACCGAAGGATCGGGCATTTGTCATGCTTATGCCCCGGATGGGCGCTGCATCAGTCTGCTTAAGATTTTGATGACGAATTTCTGCATATATGACTGTGCGTATTGCATTAATCGTGTGTCCTCGAACGTGGAACGTGCCCGGTTCAGCGTGGATGAGGTGGTGCATCTCACAATTGAATTTTACCGCCGCAATTATATTGAAGGGCTGTTTTTGTCCTCTGGCGTGATCCAGAACCCTGATAAAACGATGGAAGATATGGTGCAGATCGCCCGTCGTTTGCGCCAAGAGGAACATTTTCGCGGCTATATTCATCTGAAGACCATTCCCGATGCGTCCCCAGAATTGATCGAACAGGCCGGGCTTTATGCGGATCGCTTGTCGATTAACGTGGAACTGCCAACCGACAAGGCCGTGCAGGCCTATGCGCCCGAAAAATCCCCAGCGACAATCCGCAAGGCAATGGGTGATGTGCGCCAGCGCAAGGCCGCAAGCAAAGAGCGGAGCTTTACAGGAAAACGCCCCGCAAAATTCGCACCCGCAGGCCAAAGCACCCAGATGATTATTGGCGCGGATGGATCGAATGACGCCACGGTGTTAAATCAATCTAGCACACTTTATAGCGATTATAGATTGAAACGTGTGTATTATAGCGCATTTTCTCCGATCCCGGATGCGACTGATAAATTGCCCCTGATCAAGCCCCCGCTGGTGCGCGAACATCGCTTGTATCAGGCCGATTGGTTGCTGCGGTTTTATGGCTTTGATGTAGGTGAAATCACGTCTGCGACGCCCGATGGAAACCTTGATCTTGAGATTGATCCAAAGCTAGCTTGGGCCTTGCAAAACCGCGCGCTGTTTCCGGTGGATGTCAATCGTGCCGATAAAGCGATGCTATTGCGCGTGCCGGGCTTTGGCACAAAAACGGTCCAGCGTATCATCGCGGCCCGCCGTCATCGTACCCTGCGCTATGAGGATATTCAACGCATGGGCGCGTCGTTGAAGAAGGCGCGCGCGTTTATTGTCGCCGCCGGCTGGACGCCGGGTGCGTTGACCGACAGCGCGGGGTTGCGCGCGCGCTTTGCCCCATCGCCCGAACAGTTAAGCCTGTTTTAAATGCATACGGTTCCTTTGCCCCGCATTGGCACCGCCACCGCTTGGCGCGATGCAGCGCGCCGCCTCCTCGCCGCAGGTGTGGCACCGCGCGATGTGCTTTGGGATTTTGACGGTGCGGATGCGGATTTATTCGCTGATGCTGCGCCCTTGCCCGTGCCAAGCCGCAACGTATGCGTGCCGAAATCCTTCCTCAGCCTTGCACAATCGGCAGTTTGGCACAGCGATCCGGAAAGGTTTGCCCGCCTTTACGCCTTTCTATGGCGCGTGATCGAAACGCCCCGTTTAATGGCTGATCGCGCGGATACCGACCTTGCCAAGCTGCGCGCAATGGAAAAGAACGTCCATCGCTGCCAGCACAAGATGAAAGCATTTGTGCGCTTTCGCGATCTTGCAACAGGCGGCAACCGTCGCGCGTTTGCCGCATGGTTTGAACCAACGCACCACACAGTCGAACCCACCGCCCCGTTCTTTGCCCGGCGTTTCGCAGATATGGATTGGATGATCGTGACCCCGGATGTGACCGCCCGGTTTGAAGGTGAGAAACTGACCTTCCACCCCGGTGCGCCAAAGCCGAACCTACCTGAGGACGCGACAGAAGAGCTTTGGGGGACGTATTTCTGCAATATTTTCAACCCAGCGCGGGTGAAAATTTCGGCGATGACCTCGGAGATGCCCAAGAAATACTGGAAGAACATGCCCGAAACCCGCCACATCCCCGCGCTGATCGCCGGGGCCGAGGCGAAGGTGGCCGAGATGCGCGCAAAGGCCCCGACCCTGCCGCCCGAACGCATGGCGCAGATCAGGGCGCAACTGGTCACCAAGCCGCAACCTGCATCTTGGAATATGCTTGATGCGGGTCTGAAAGGCTGTGCGGCCTGTCCCTTGCATGGCCCCGCCACGCAAGCGGTGCCCGGGGTTGGTCCGCGCGATGCTGATCTGATGATCGTGGGCGAACAGCCCGGCGATGCAGAGGATCTGGCCGGCAAGCCCTTTGTCGGACCTGCGGGGCAGTTGTTTGACAGGCTTGCGGGGGAGGTCGGGTTGGATCGCAAGGCCGCTTACGTGACCAATGCGGTCAAGCATTTCAAGTTTGAAAAACGTGGCAAACGTCGCATTCACAAAAGCCCCAGCCAGACTGAGGTTCAGGCTTGCAAGACGTGGCTGGACACTGAGATTGCACTGGTGAAACCGCGTCTGATCATCGCGATGGGCGCAACGGCTTTGGCCGCGCTGACGGGCAGTGGGAAGGACTTGCTCAGGCGGCGCGGCACGGTTGAAACCCACAATGGAATGCAGGTTTTTGTGACCGTACATCCTTCATATCTGCTGCGGCTTCCGGCCCCGGACCAGTCCGCAGCCTATGCTGCATTTACGACCGATCTAAGGACGGCTTTGGATGTGCTATCCGGGGTAGGCGCTGGGTAACTTACGTATTGAACAAGAAGTGCATCACATCGCCATCCTTGACGATATAGCCCTTTCCTTCCGCACGCATTTTACCCGCTTCCTTGGCGGCGGTTTCACCGCCCAGCGTCACAAAATCATCGTAAGCAATCGTTTCGGCCCGGATAAAGCCGCGTTCGAAATCGCCGTGGATGACGCCTGCAGCTTGGGGGGCGGATGTGCCTTCTTTGATCGTCCAGGCGCGTGCCTCTTTCGGGCCCACGGTGAAATAGGTTTGCAGGTGAAGCAGTTCGTAGCCTGCGCGGATCAGCCGGTCGAGGCCGGGTTCTTCAAGACCCATTTCGTCAAGGAACATCTCGGCCTCGTCTGCTTCAAGCTGGCTGATTTCTTCTTCAATCCGGGCTGAAATCACCACATGAGAATTGCCTTGCGCTGCGGCCATTTCGCCAACGCGGGCGGATTGGGAATTGCCCGATCCGGCGCTGTCTTCTTCGACGTTACAGACGTAAAGCACAGGCTTTGTCGACAGAAGTTGCAGCATTTTCCACGCCTTTGCGTCGTCTTCATCCACTTCGACCACGCGGGCGGGCTTGCCATCTTCAATGGCAGCTTGGGCCAGTTCAAGCAGGCGCACTTGCTGCACCGCCTCTTTGTCACCGCCGCGGACTTTACGCACAAGGTTCTGCATCCGCTTTTCGATGGATTCCAGATCGGCGAGCATCAGCTCGGTTTCGATTACCTCTGCATCGGCAACAGGATCAACACGGCCATCGACATGGGTAATATCATCGTCTTCAAAGCAGCGCAGTACGTGGGCGATGGCGTCGCATTCGCGGATGTTCGCAAGGAACTGATTGCCAAGGCCTTCACCTTTGGAGGCCCCCTTCACCAGCCCTGCGATATCTAAGAAGGTCATGCGGGTTGGGATGATCTGTTTCGAGGATGCAATCGCCGCCAACTTATCCAGCCGCGCGTCGGGCACGGCCACGTCGCCCACGTTCGGTTCAATCGTGCAGAACGGGTTGATTTGCCCACGTTCGGCAAACCTACGATACCCATCTTGAAACCCATGGCGGCTCTCCTGTTTGATCCTTCGCGGGGGTTTAGGCCTCTGCGCGCGGCCCTGCAAGCAATTCACGTAAGCGCGCCCCTTTTGCGGGGTTTAGTTGCGCCACCCAGCCTATCTGCCCGATCAGTTGGGCGTGGGCTGTGGGGTCATGCGCCCAATGTCCCGCGTGGATCACCGCCTTCAGCCGGTCATAGTCGCGACGATCGACGTTCGTCTTGGCATTTACCACGATGCCCGTCACGACCTGTCGCCGCCGCGATGGCATCACGCGGGTTTTGGTGGGGTTCAGTGCGAAACCTTCCTCGGTCGCAATCGTTGGAACGGCGCAAAGAAGCGCGGTTTGAATATGCGCATCCCCCGAAAACGTCAGATCATCCGCATAGCGCGTGTAGGTCGCCCCAAGGCTGCGCGCCAATCCAGCAAGCCTGCCATCAAGGCGATAGCTTGCGAGGTTTGCCAAAGCCGGTGAGGTCGGCGCCCCTTGCGGCAAATGCCCGACGCGCATGGTTTGGCGCTGGGGGAACGGGAACCTGTCGCGGATACGGGCAGGTGTTACATTTGCACAAAGCCCGGTCAGCCGCTGCGCCACAAGCGGTGGATAGCCGAGCGCACGAAACACACCATAGACCCGTCCCCCTTGGATTGATGGAAAGAAGTCACGCAAATCAAAAGCGATAACAACCGCTTCGCCTACATGCCGTGCAGCGGCGTCGATGCAGTTCCGCCCCGGCACAAAGCCATAGGCATTGGCGTGAACCGGAATCTGATCAAGGATCGCCCGCAGGATCAGCCGTTGCAGGGATTTCAGGCGCGGCTTTGGGGCTTCGATAAGACGGTGTCCGCCGCTTGCCTTTTGCGTCAGGTGGTAGTGGTAGTGGTTCACTGCCATATCCCCGTGTTCCTCGTGCCGCCCGGTGGGATCGGCGTAATAGTCAAGCTGTGCGGGGGTCAGCAGCAGCCAGTCGGCGAGATCTGACAGTGTGGCAAACTGCGGGATGTTGAGGTCGGCGAAAGCTGGGAGCGGTTGCATCTTGGGTGGATGCAGATCGGGCACGGGCCATGTGTTGTGTTTGATGCAATGGCGGTGGATGCGCTGGAAGGTCGTGTTGTCCGCCAAACACTGCGCGATCACCGCGCGTGGTGGGGCGATTGGCTTTACAAACGCATCCAACAGGTCTGTGCTGAGACGCTCTGCGAAATGATGGAGCGTAGGCGGCAAGCGTCGGTGCAGGCAATCCGTGATTGCACGTGCGTTCCATGCCACACGGCTGAGGCTGTCGGCCATGATATGTGCGAAGCGTTTTAAGGTCAGCGGGGGCAACGGGTGGTCTTTGCTCCTCTTGTCATGCCGGAACGGCACTGGGTGGAACCCCCAGCTCCGTTCAGGCCGTGTGATGTGCAGGTCAAATGATCAGACGGGGATACCCCGCCCCGATGTGCCCGAAGGCCCATCATCCAAAGACCGCCCGTTACAAGCCAACATGCCTGTCCAAAGCGGTAGGTCAAGAGCACGTTCAATTTGCACACCCGAAGGCATTGATTTTCCCGCCCCTTTGCCCCAAACCGCTTTTGATCACTGCAAGGGACATCACATGGGCCGCATCGACGCTAAATTCGCAGACCTGAAATCCAAAGGGCAAAAGGCCTTTGTCAGCTATATCATGGCCGGGGATACGGATTACGACACCGGGCTTGCGGTGATGAAGGGGCTGCCGGGCGCAGGCGTGGATATCATTGAACTGGGAATGCCCTTTACAGACCCGATGGCCGATGGATCAACGATCCAACTGGCCGGACAGCGCGCGCTTGAAGGTGGAATGACGCTTGAGAAAACGCTGCAATATGCAGCTGAGTTTCGCAAAGATGACGACACGACACCCATCGTAATGATGGGCTATTACAACCCGATCTATTCGCGCGGCGTCGATCAATTTCTGACAGATGCCAAAGCCGCAGGCATCGACGGGCTGATCATCGTCGACCTGCCCCCTGAAGAAGATGACGAACTTTGCATTCCTGCCGCCAAAATGGGGATCAACTTCATCCGACTTGCCACCCCGACAACGGACAACAAGCGCCTTCCGAAGGTGCTGCAGAACACATCGGGCTTTGTTTATTACGTCTCAATGACCGGCATTACAGGCACCGCCACTGTGCAGGCCGACAGCGTCGCCCCGGAAGTGGCCCGGATCAAAGCTGCGACCGACCTGCCTGTTATCGTCGGTTTCGGCATCAAAACGCCCGAAGCTGCCGAGGCCGTGGCCAGTGTCGCTGATGGGGCCGTCGTGGGCTCTGCAATTGTTGAGCGGATCGGTGCAGGGAATAGCGTCGAAGAGGTTCTGGACTTTGTCAAAGCCCTCGCCGATGGCACGCACAAAGGCTAAGCTCAAGGGCTTGTGAGCGCGCGCCTTTATTGGTAAACTAAATTGACCAATAAAGAAGGGGTGTACCCGATGCCTGTCATCACAAACATCAACGATCTTAAGCGGCTGCATAAGCGCCGGACCCCGAAGATGTTTTATGACTATGCCGAATCCGGCAGTTGGACCGAACAAACCTTCCGCGAGAACACGTCTGACTTTGACCAAATCCGCCTGCGCCAGAAGGTGGCGGTGGATATGACGAACCGGACGACCGCAAGCACCTTGATAGGCCAAGATGTGACTATGCCCGTCGCCCTTGCCCCCGTAGGTCTTACCGGCATGCAACGCGCCGATGGAGAGATCAAGGCCGCCAAAGCCGCCGAAAAGTTCGGCGTGCCCTATTGCCTGTCCACCATGTCGATCTGTTCGATCGAGGATGTGGCCGCGCGCACGGACAAGCCGTTCTGGTTTCAGGTCTACACTCTGAAAGACGATGATTTTATGCAACGCCTGATGGACCGGGCGCGCGTTGCCAAATGTTCGGCCATCGTCATCACGCTTGATCTGCAGATCATGGGGCAGCGGCACAAAGATTTGAAGAATGGGCTATCCGCCCCGCCCAAATTCACAGCCAAAAGTATCGCGGATCTGGCGACAAAGTGGAACTGGGGGCTTGAAATGCTTGGCACCCCCCGCCGCTTTTTCGGCAACATCGTCGGCCACGCATCAGGCGTGAAGGACCCTTCATCGCTGGCCTCATGGACGGCAGAGGCCTTTGATCAGGCGCTGGATTGGAACCGGGTGAAACAGCTGATTGACATGTGGGAGGGCAAAGTGATCCTGAAGGGGATCATGGATGTGGAAGACGCCAAGATGGCCGTCAAGGTCGGGGCAGACGCGATCATCGTGTCCAACCATGGCGGGCGGCAATTGGACGGGGCGCTGTCTTCTATCAAACTCCTCCCCTCGATTGTAGCGGCCGTGGGCGACAAGATCGAAGTGCATATGGACAGCGGCATCCGGTCTGGGCAGGACGTGCTGAAAGCGTTGGCCCTTGGGGCCAAAGGCGTGATGATCGGGCGGGCCTATGTCTATGGGCTGGGCGCGATGGGCCAACAAGGTGTGACCAAGGCGCTTGAGGTGATCCATAAGGAACTGGACACCACAATGGCGCTTTGCGGCAAACGGGACGTCAAAGACGTGGACCGCAGCATTTTATATGTTCCCGAAGACTTTGAAGGACGTTGGCGGCAATAACTAAGCAATACGCCAACAAAGCACAGCTGCTTCATGCGCAAAACAGCGACCAAAGCGCACAGAGGCCTTGCAACCCGCCCGCGCTTTCGTATGTCTGCGCCTATGAACCCTGCACGCTTTTTCCCAGCATTGACCCTGATTGCCGCGCTTTGCGTTGCGCTGGCCAGCATGGCTTTGGCGGGGCGGATGGCACCGGTGGGGCAGAATGCGCCGGATTATCTGGCCTTCGTGGCCATGGCGGGACCGGATGCGCTTTGCGAAGGGCATGATGCGGACCATTCAAACCATGACTGCCCATTCTGTCGGTTGCTGGCCGATCCTGTTGCACCCGTGCGCGCGCATGTCTTTTGGCAACTTGATCCTTGGGTCACAGTACAACACCAGCATGATCTGACTGTTCACAGCCAACGGCACCACCGCCCTAGTTTTGCCCGCGGACCGCCCCACGCTGGTTAATTTTTACCTGCATAGCAGCATAACGAGCCAACAAAAAACAAATACGAAGTCGCCGGATCGACCCGATCCGCGCGTGCTTCACACAGGAGAATTTTTCATGAAATTCCTTTCAATCTGTACACTCGCCTTGTCCTTAACCGCCACCTCAACCCTGGCCGAGACGAAAATCGGCGATCTGATGTTAAGCGATCCCTTCACCCGCGCGACGCTGCCAAACGCCCCCGTGGCGGGCGGTTTCGTGACGATCATGAATATGGGCGATGCGGACGACACACTGATCGCCGCCACATCTGACATCGCAGGCGCGACCGAAATCCATACGATGGAAATGGATGGTGACGTGATGCGCATGCGCGAACTTGACGACGGCCTGCCCATCCCTGCGGGCGAAACTGTCACCTTGAAGCCGGGTGGCTTTCATCTGATGTTCATGCAACTTGGCCAACCCTTGGTCGAAGGGGAAACCGTATCCGTGACCCTGACATTTGAAACCGCCGGAGAGGTCACATTGGACCTGCCTGTCGGTGCAACAAACGCCAAAGGCGCGATGGGTCATGGGCATGGTCATGGTCACGGGGATGATCATAGCGGACACGGGTCGAACTGATCATGGGCAGCGCACAGATGAAAACCTTTCGCATTGCCCTTTGGGGCCTCGTGGCCGTCGCGCTGATCGCCGTTGGCTGGTTCCAGTTCCTGGGCCCAAAGGCGCAAGAAAGCATCGCAGACACCTTGGGCCAAGGGGATTACACCCTTGTGGGCACCGATGGGTCGACCTTTACGCAAGAGACACTCAAAGGTGCCCCAACGGCCATTTTCTTTGGCTTCACCCACTGCCCCGAAGTTTGCCCAACCACGCTTGGAGATATCGCCACATGGCAGTATGAAATAACTGGCAATGATACCGATCAGGCCTTCCGGGCCTATTTCGTTACCATTGATCCCGAACGGGACACGGTTGATGTGCTGGATGATTATGTGTCATGGGCACCCGGCGTTGTCGGCCTGACCGGCAGCCGGGAAGAGATCGACAAAGCGATCAAAGCTTTCGCGATCTTTGCCCGCCGCGTGCCCGGCAATGACGAAAACTACAACATGGATCACACAGCATCTGTATTGTTGTTTGATGAAGACGGAAAACTTTTCGAACCAATTGGTTACGGCGAAGGCGTGGACCGCGCCGTTGCCAAGATCAAGCGGATGCTGGCGGGCTAAACCCGGTTGTGTTGCGGCAGCCGCGCGGCCGTAAGGGCCAGCGGGGCTGCCAGCAGCAACAGCCCTGCCACGCACATGAAGGCTGCGCGCAAGCCAAATGCCTCGGACACAAGCCCCATTAACATGGGCGCAAAGAAGAACCCCGAAAAGCCGATCACCGCACAACGGCTGATCGCCTCGGTCCGCAAATGCGCAGGGACGACCTTCCCGACAAGCGCCAGCCCCAAAGGCCCAATCACCGAAACACCAAGGCCCAACGTGCCAAAGCCGATGTAGGCCACAAAAGGCGTCGGCGCGAGGGCGGCGATGATTGCCCCGGTCGCCGCGATAAGGCTTGCACAGATGATCACCGTCAGATCGCGAAACCGCTCGGAAATCGCCTGCCCCGAAAATCGCCCCAGCGCCATCATCAACCCCAGCATGGCCGGGCCAAGCGCACCCTCTGCGGCACCACTTGAAAGCGTGCGTTCAAGGTGCAGCGCCGACCACGCCTCAACCGTGGCTTCAGACATGAAAGCGGACAACACAATCAGTCCGCAAATCACGATGGGCCAAAGCGGATAGCGGCCTTGGTACCCCTCTTCGGCTTCCACTTGCGCAACGGGCATAGCCATGAAGGGCACCAGCAGCACCGAAAAGGCGCTGAAACCAGTAAAAACGAAGGCCGCAGGGATCCCAGCCTCGCGCGCAAGGCCAGTAATGATGGCCGCGATTGCATAGGCCAATGAGAACATCGCATGATTGGCGTTCATCAGAGGACGGTTGTGCGCGGATTCAAGTTCGCTCACCCGCGCATTCATCACCACATCCAGCATGCCTGACGCGGCACCTACAAAAGCCATGGTGAGCGCAAAGACCAATGGTGCAGTGATCAAGGACGGGAAAAGCCAAGCGAGCGACAACAAAACAATCCCCACCTGCATTGCGCGCGCCCCAAGCAGCTTATCCGCTTTAGGGGCCAGAAACATCGACGACACAAGGCCCGTGGCAGACCCAAGCAAAAGCGTGCCAAACAGCGCGTCATTCACCGCCAACTGCGCCTTGATGACAGGCACAAAGGCCGCAAAACACCCCCAGAACAAGCCGACCACAACAAAGGCGGCGGCAGGTTTGCGCGAGGTATAAAGGGCATTCAAAACAGACATGGCGCAGGGTTGGCAGGGTTCCGACACGATGGCAAGATAGGTGTGAAGCAGGTTTCAGACTGAAAGATTTCCATGAACCAATCGCTGACCCTGACGGCCCTTGTGGTGCGCGACTATGATGAAGTCGCTGTGCAAGACTATGGCACAGTCGCAGTGTTCGAAGACCTTTATGGAACCCAATGGGACTTGGTGGAATTTAGCGACAGCACAACCGCGCCAAAACAAGCAGGCAGGACTACAATCTAGACCCCTTCAAAAACCCTCTTCCCAAGCGCGGCGATTCCCCCTATAGCGCAGACTTCATCGGGCTCGGACACCCTTGGAGGCGGGCCCCTACATTAAGGAATATGACTATGGCTGATAAGATCCCAGATCTTCACGCCGAGGTACGCGCGGGGACAGGCAAGGGGGCCGCCCGCACAGCACGCCGTAATGGCAACGTACCCGGCATTGTTTACGGTGGTGGCGAAGACCCCGTTGCAATCCAGATTGACTTTAACAAATTGCTGACACGTCTGCGCAAGGGCCGCTTTATGTCGACCCTGTTCAACCTCAAGGTTGAAGGCCACGACGACGTGCGTGTGATTTGTCGTGGCATTCAGCGCCACGTTGTCAAAGACCTGCCTACGCACATCGATCTGATGCGCCTGAAGCGTACAAGTCGCGTGAAAATCTTTATCCCTGTTGAGTTCCTGAACGAGGACACATGCCCAGGTGTAAAGAAAGGCGGCACATTGACTGTCGTGCGTAACGAAATCGAACTGGAAGTGCTTGCAGGGGAAATCCCCGAAAGCGTCACCGTCGATCTGGCCGAAGCGGAAATGGGCGATACACTTTCCTTGTCCAACATCACGCTGCCAGAAGGTGCGACATCGGTCATCGACCGTGACTTTGTCATCGCGTCCATCGCCGCACCACGCGTCGTGGGCTCGGATGATGATGAGGCCGAGGATGGCGAAGACGTCGCAGCAGACGAAGTCCCAACAGCGGGCGACGAAGAAGCTGCCGACGAATAAACCGGACGGTTTTGCAAGATTTAAAGGGCGTCCCAGCGGGGCGCCCTTTTTTGTTTGTTGTCGCAATGTCGAGCAGGCAAATCCTCTTCGAGGATTTGGCGCAGACTTTCAATGAAAGTCTGCCTCCCCTCTGTCCCCGCGTCCCGAAACCTCCTAAACTCGGCTTTATGAAACTGATCATTGGCCTTGGTAATCCCGGCGCGAAATATGCGCAGAACCGTCATAACATTGGCTTTATGGCTTTGGACCGCATTGCGGCCGACCACGGGTTTTCGCCGTGGCGTGGCAAGTTCCAAGGCAGTCTGTCAGAAGGGCGCTTTGGATCGGACAAGGTCATCCTGCTCAAGCCCGAGACCTTTATGAACCTGTCCGGGCAATCCGTGGGCGAGGCGATGCGCTTTCACAAGCTGGACCCAGCGGATGTGATCGTCTTCCATGATGAACTTGATCTTGCCCCCGGCAAGGTCCGCGTCAAAACCGGTGGTGGCCATGCGGGTCATAACGGGCTGCGGTCGATCCATCAGCATATCACCCCTGAATACGACCGCGTGCGCATGGGTATCGGGCATCCGGGGCATAAGGATGCGGTTGCCGGTTATGTTCTGCGTGATTTTGCCAAAGCGGATGCGGATTGGCTGGATGATGTTTTACGCGGCGTGTCCGATGGCATAGAACATTTGGTCCAAGGGGACTCTGGCAAGTTCATGAACGCCATCGCCCTGCGTGTGGCCCCGCCCCGCTCCTCGACCAGCAAACCCAAACCAAAGCCTGCCCCACCCGCGCCAGAACCCGAAGACACGCGCACAGCGATGCAGAAACTTATGGATCGCTTTAAATGAAGCCCAAAACCGTCCGGGCGGCCTTCTACGAACAGGGGGTCGCATGTGCGCAATTGGGATCGCCCTTTATGAAGCGGCTTTGCACACTGCTCGCGGATCGGGACTGGCCGATTGGGGCGGTGCAGGATCGGGTTTACGGCTGGAAAGGCGATCTGTCGCCCCGGTCCCAATCGGTGCCCCTGCGCCTGTGTGGTGGGTTACACGCATTAAAACTGCGCGGACAGGCAGAACTGGGCGCGGTCTATCCCCCGCATGCGCCCACTGACGATGTACTGTGGGAGGCGGTCAGTAAGGCCTTGGTCACGGAAGAAAAGTTCCTGCTGTCATGGCTTGCCAGCCCACCCCAAACCAACGAAGTGCGCCGCTCGGCTGCGCTGATCCCCGTGGGCCACCTGCTGCAGGCCCGCTATGGGTTACCGATCAAACTATCCGAACTTGGGGCAAGCGCTGGGTTGAACCTGATGTTTGACCGCTTCGCGCTTGAGATCGGCAATAAGCTGTTCGGCCCGCCCCATCCGGCAGCCAAGCTTGCACCTGACTGGAAAGGGCCGCTGCCCCCAAAACAAGAACCCACCATTGCAGAGCGCGAAGGCGTTGACCTGAATCCGCTTGACCCCACCCATCCCGAAGACGCGCTGCGCTTGCAGGCCTACCTTTGGGCCGACCAGCCCGAACGGATGGCCCTGACCGAGGCCGCTATCAAGGTTGCCAGTGCCAAGGTCCTGCGCGCCGATGCAATTGACTGGCTGGCCAAACGGCTGACGCCCCTGTCAGGGCAGGTGCATCTGATCTATTCAACAATCGCTTGGCAGTACTTCCCCCAAGACAAGCAAACCCTTGGCACAAGCTTGATCGAGGCCGCAGGGACCGCAGCAACTGACGACGCCCCGCTGGCGTGGTTTAGTATGGAAAACGACGGCGGCAAGAAGGGCGCAGCCCTAACGCTGCGGCTGTGGCCTGGGAATGAATTGCTTGACCTTGGACGCGCTGATTTTCATGGGCGCTGGGTGAATTGGATCACCGAATGAAACGCATGGCTTTGTGCACAGTTTCTTTGTGCTGATCGCCGCCGTCAAAACTCATGTCCTTGGCATGATGATCCAAGGTGCAACCGCGACGTTGTGCTTGGAACAAACGGGGCCAATCCGGGGGTTCCGCTTTTCCGGGGATCGCCGAACAGAACATGGAAATGTTCGCGGCCATCCCGGCAGGCTTTGACGATTAGCAGTTTTGGACTAGGTTAGCGCGCATGGAAAAAGACCCCTCTTTAAATGTACTTGGCGGTAAATTGGAAAGCTGCTCGACCGATCCAATGACCGGGTTCTTCCGCAATGGGGCCTGCGATACCTGCGCGCAGGATGCAGGCAGCCACACAGTCTGCGCGGTGATGACGGCCGAGTTTCTGGCGTTTTCAAAATACGTCGGCAACGACCTTTCAACCCCACGGGCAGAGTTCGGATTTGCCGGCCTCAAACCCGGCGACGCGTGGTGTTTGTGCGCCTCGCGCTTCTTGCAGGCCCATGACGATGGCTGCGCGCCCAAAGTAAATTTGGCCGCAACCCATGTGCGGGCCTTGGAAATTGTGCCGGGCGATGTGCTTGAAAAACACGACGTGAACGCCGCTTAGGCCTGCAGCGCCGAATGCTAACCGCTGACGCTACGCCCCTCCGTATCGCTCATGTCAAAGCCAAGGTGCTTAGCGACGGTGAAAATATCCTTATCACCACGCCCGCACATGTTCATCACCAGCAGATGATCCTTGGGCAGATCAGGGGCGATCTTCATGACATGGGCTAAGGCGTGCGAAGGCTCAAGGGCGGGAATGATCCCCTCCATCGCGCAACATAGCTGGAAGGCCTCAAGCGCTTCAACATCAGTGATCGCCACATATTGTGCACGGCCAATCTCATGTAGCCACGCGTGTTCGGGGCCAATGCCGGGATAATCAAGCCCGGCAGAGATCGAGAAACCTTCCAATATCTGCCCATCATCATCCTGTAACAGATAGGTGCGGTTGCCGTGCAGCACACCGGGACGTCCGCCGGTGAGCGAGGCGCAATGTTCCATCTTTTGGTTCACGCCTTTGCCGCCAGCCTCGACACCGATGATGTTGACCTCTTTATCGTCAAGGAATGGATAAAACAGGCCCATCGCATTTGATCCACCGCCGATGGCCGCGATCAGCGTATCGGGAAGGCGGCCCTCGGCGGCCTGCATCTGTTCGCGGGTTTCCTTGCCGATGATCGCCTGAAAATCACGAACCATGGCGGGGTATGGGTGCGGG
>CAYPVL010000013.1:38690-46400 GCA_964414165.1 uncultured Cognatiyoonia sp. | reverse complement strand
CAGTTAGCTCAAACTGAACCGGTCGCGTGGTTTTACTCTGGATGACCGACACCCTGTCGCGAACTAGGTCATCCCTCACGAGGTCGGAGACAGCCAGTCTAATCAAATCGCATCCGCGAAGTTTGCTGTCGATTGCCAAATTGAACAGTGTAAGGTCGCGGCGGTTTTCTGCGAGTTCGAGTCGTGCACGGATCGCCCAAACCTGTTTTGGCAGCAGCGGACGTTTCTGACCAATGATCCGGCCCTTGTTCCAAGCACTGTTTTTCGAAGTGACTGCGGGAAGTTGAACACGTGGCATGATTGCCCTCCAATCCTCCCTCCAACCCACACATCAGCACAGCGCTGACACCCGAAGTATAACGAATTCATGGATGTCCGGTTTTTGGCCGTATTGCTGCAATACCAGAATTGCATATGCAGAAATACTCATGCTGCGAGCGCTCGCAGCGAGAAATTCGAATTCACAGGTTGGGCTCTGAGCTGCCGTTGGCGCATTTTCAAACATCTGTTTCCCCCTCTAATCCTATCACGCATGCACCAGAACGCTCCGGCGTATCGCCCGCCGTCTTGCCCGCCACATGCGGCCCCGCGTCCTGACAAGCGCCCACCTCCCGTTGACCTTTGCCGCGCCCGTGGTAAACCGCACGCCTAACTTCCACCCATGTCTTAGAAAGCCAGACCCATGAACCTTTTTGCCGAAATCCGCAGCACCGTCCTTTCGACGATTGATGCGCTCGTGCGAGAAGGTGTTTTGCCGGATGGCTTGAATACCGCGCCTGTCACGGTTGAACCCCCGCGCGATGCCGCCCATGGCGATATGGCGACGAATGCGGCGATGGTTCTTGCCAAGCCTGCCAAGATGAACCCACGCGCGATTGCGGATGCGCTGGCCGCCAAGCTGACGGATGATCCCCGGATTACCGTGGCCGAGGTCGCGGGGCCGGGCTTTTTGAACCTGCGGCTTGATCCGGCTGTCTGGCAGGGCGTCATCAAGACTGCGCTCACTGATCCCACATTCGGCCAGTCCACGCTGGGGCAGGGCAAGAAGATGATGGTTGAATATGTCTCGGCCAACCCCACCGGGCCGCTCCATGTTGGGCACACGCGGGGGGCTGTATTCGGGGATGCTCTGGCATCACTGCTGGCCTATGCGGGCTATGATGTCACGCGCGAATATTACATCAACGACGGCGGCGCGCAGGTCGATGTGCTCGCCCGGTCGGTGTACCTGCGGTACTTAGAGGCGCATGGCCAAGAGGTTGCCTTTGAAGATGGAACGTATCCGGGCGACTATCTGATCCCGGTGGGTGAGGCGCTGAAAGCCAAAGTCGGCGATCAGTTCGTCGACAAGGGCGAACAGTTCTGGCTAGAAGAGGTCCGGGATTTCTCGATCACCGCCATGATGGGCCTCATCCGGGATGATCTGGCTGCTGTTGGCATCAAAATGGATAACTTCTTTTCCGAGAAGTCCTTGTATGGGACGGGCCGGATTGAGGATGCGATCAAGGAACTGGACGACAAGGGCCTGATTTATCGCGGCACGCTTGAACCACCCAAAGGCAAGATGCCCGACGATTGGGAGCCGCGCGAGCAGACTTTGTTCAAATCCACCGAACATGGCGACGACGTAGACCGGCCTGTGCAAAAGTCGGACGGGTCGTGGACGTATTTTGCGCCCGACATTGCCTACCACTATGACAAGATTGACCGGGGCTTTGATGCGCTGATTGACGTCTTTGGGGCAGATCACGGCGGCTATGTGAAGCGGATGAAGGCAGCGGTCAGCGCACTTTCTGACGGGAAAGTGCCGCTTGATATCAAGCTGACCCAGCTTGTGAAGCTGTACAAAAACGGCGAACCCTTCAAGATGTCCAAGCGGGCAGGGACGTTCGTGACCCTGCGCGATGTGGTTGATCAGGTTGGCGCGGATGTGACCCGGTTCCATATGCTGACGCGCAAGAACGATGCGCCGCTGGACTTTGACTTTGACAAAGTAAACGAACAGTCGAAAGACAACCCTGTCTTCTACGTACAATACGCACATGCGCGGGTGAATTCGGTGCTGCGCAAGGCTGAGGGTGATTTCAGTGATGCAGCCCTTGCATCAGCGGATTTCAGCAAACTGACCCACGCGGCCGAAATTGCGGTGGCCAAAAAGCTTGCCGAATGGCCGCGGCTTGTTGAAATCGCTGCAAAAGGGCACGAACCGCACCGGGTTGCCTTCTATCTGTATGATCTGGCGTCCGATTTCCACGGCCTCTGGAACATGGGGAACGCGGATCACGCCCTGCGTTTCATCCAAGAGGGTGACATTGCGACAACATCCGCCAAAATTGCGCTGATCCGGGCTGTGCAGCTTGTTATCGCGTCCGGCTTGGGTATTTTAGGCGTGACCCCGGTAGAAGAGATGCGCTAACGCGTCCAAACGCCGGATCGAGCAGGTAAACCGCACGAAGTAAGAAGTGCGGAAAGCAGTGAGGCGGACAATGGCAATTTATGAAGACAGTATTCCTGTGGGCGCGGCACTTGGGCGCGTCACACAATACGCGGGTGCGGTTGCATCCCTTGCGCTGATGGTTGGCATTGGCATCTGGGGCTATGAGTTGGTGATGCGTGATGTCACCGGCATTCCCGTGGTCCAAGCCATGGAAGGCGAAATGCGCGTGGCCCCCGAAAACCCCGGCGGCGAAGTTGCATCGCACACAGGTCTGTCTGTGAACGAAGTGCTGGCCGAAGGCGAAGCGGGCGCAATGGAAGATACGCTGATGCTGGCGCCTGCTGGCATTGATCTGGCGGCTGAAGATATTGACGTACAGCCCATGGCCGAGGCCGAAGAGGTTGTGCCTGTCGATCCCCAGCTTGAAACGGCGGATGCGGTGACGGCTGTATTGTCTGCCTTGACAGATGATCCCGTGGCGGATGAACCGGTCGCGCCCCTTGATACCGATGATGTGCTGGCTTTGGTGGAAGAGATCACCGCCGGGACTCCGCCGCTTGAGGCTTTGCCGCCCGAGCCCGAAATCACAATCATTTCGCGCGATATCCCCGGCGTGACCCGGTCTTTGCGCCCCTTTAAACGCCCCGCTGGCCTTGTCATCCCGGCGGCTGTGACCACCACGCCCCCCGCTGCAGCGCCCGCGCCTGCGCAACCAACAATCAGCACGGTCGCGCTTCCAAGTGGCACAAAGCTTGTACAGTTGGGTGCATTTCCAAGCCCTGAATCAGCGGCCCTTGCGTGGGATCGGTTGCAGGCCAACTTTGGCGACTACCTGACCGGGAAAGAGCAGTTGATCCAACAAGCCACCGCTGGTGGGCGCACGTTCTACCGTTTGCGTGCCCAAGGCTTTGCAGAACTTGCCGATGCCAAGCGCCTGTGCGCAGCCCTTGAGGCCGAGAATGCAGACTGTATGCCGGTTGTTATCCGCTAAGTGCCCCATGCGGCTGTTATCACAGGCTGTCAGGGGCTGACGCTTGACGCGTGGGAGATGGATTTCTTCCGCGACCTGAACCCTTGGGGGTTCATCCTGTTTGGGCGCAACATCGACACGCCTGAACAGCTTTGCCGCCTGACTGCGTCCTTGCGCGAAGCGGTTGGATGGCAGGCCCCGATCCTTATTGATCAAGAAGGGGGCCGCGTGCAGCGCATGCGCGCACCACATTGGCGGGAATACCTGCCAGCGCTTGATCAAATGGCGCGCGCGCGCGATCCGCAAAGGGCGCAGTGGCTGCGGAATCGTTTGATCGCGCAGGACCTTCATGACGTCGGGATTGATGTAAACTGCGCACCTTTGGCCGATATCGCCCAAGACGACACGCACCCGTTCCTGCGCAATCGGCTTTATGGCACAGACGTCGATACCGTCGTTGAGGCCGCGCGCATCTGTGCTGAAGCCCATCTTGCAGGCGGTGTTCTGCCCGTCCTCAAACATATGCCCGGCCACGGGCAGGCGCAGGTGGACAGCCACAAAGACCTGCCCACAGTGCGCTCTGATCGGGCCACGCTTGACGCTCAGGAATTTGCGCCCTTCAAGGCGCTCAACGACATCGCAATGGGGATGACCTGTCATCTTGTGTTCACCGCAATCGACCCAGACAACCCGGCCACAACCTCGGCCAAGATGATGAAAGTCATCCGCGACGACATCGGCTTTGACGGGCTGATCATGACGGATGACATCGGGATGGAGGCGCTTTCAGGCACGGTCCCCGAACGGGGCGCTGCCGCGCTCAAAGCAGGTTGCGATCTCGTGCTGCATTGCAATGGCGACCGGGCCGAGCAATTGGCGATGGCCAAAGTCCTGACGCCAATGACGGACGCCGCAATCCGGCGCGGGACCCGCGCCCTTGCGCAACGCAAAACACCCGTACCAATTGACATTTCGGACTGCAAAGCTGAACTTGACGCCCTACTGCTCTAGGGGCAAAAGCGGGCATGTCGGACGCGTTTCAGGAAGATACAATCAGCGTCAGCGAACGGGTCGCCGCCGAGGCGCTGATCGTTGACGTGGGGGCCTTTGAAGGGCCTTTGGACCTGTTGCTGACGCTCTCGCGCACGCAAAAGGTCGATCTGCGCGAAATTTCGATCCTTGCTTTGGCCCATCAGTATCTTGCCTTCGTTGAAAAGGCCAAGGAACTGCGCCTTGAACTCGCCGCCGACTATCTGGTCATGGCCGCGTGGCTTGCGTTCCTCAAATCCCGTCTGTTGTTGCCACCTGACCCGACTGAGGAAGGGCCATCAGGCGAAGAACTTGCTGCGCACCTCGCATTCCAACTCGAACGGCTTGAAGCGATGCGCAAAGCCGCCGCCCGGCTGATGGCGCGTGATCAATTGGGCCGCGATTTCTTTGCGCGGGGCATCACCGAGGACGTCGCGCGCGTGCGCACCGTGACCTACACCGCAACCCTGCTTGACCTGATGCAAGGCTACGCGCGCATCCGCACGAAGGATGATTTCCGCCCCTTCGTGATGGACCGCGACGCGGTCATGACGATGGAACAATCACTGGCGCGTATGCGCGGCCTGATCGGTTTTGCAGGCGATTGGACTGATCTTGTCAGCTACTTACCCGAAGGGTGGGAACTTGACCCGGTCAAACGGCGCTCGGCGACGGCGGCGACCTTCGCGGCTTCGCTTGAACTGGCCAAGGAAGGCAAGATTGATATCCGCCAAGGCGAAACTTTCGCCCCCATTGAAATCCGAAAACGGGAGCCGCGCGATGGCTGACACCCCTGAAAACGACAGCCTGTTTGAGGCACCACCCATGGGCGAACAGGAACGCATGGTCGAGGCGATCCTGTTTGCGACCGCCGACCCTGTGACCTTGCACGAATTGATCGGGCGGATGCCCCACGGGTGTGATCCGGCCGAGGCGATTACGCACCTGCGCAAGCGCTATGAAGGGCGGGGGGTCAACGTGGTGAAGGTCGGGGATGCATGGGCAATCCGCACGGCGGGGGACCTTGGATTCTTGATGCAGAAAGAAACAGTCGAGGTGCGCAAACTGTCCCGTGCGGCGATCGAAACGCTGGCGATTGTGGCCTATCACCAACCTGTGACCCGCGCCGAGATCGAAGAAATTCGCGGGGTAAGCGTCAGCCGGGGGACCGTGGATCAGTTGATCGAGATGGAATGGATCCGTCTGGGGCGGCGGCGCATGACGCCGGGGCGGCCTGTGACCTTTGTGGTCACGCAAGGGTTCCTTGACCACTTCGGCCTTGAAAACGCACGGGATTTGCCGGGGCTGAAAGAGCTGCGCGCAGCTGGGCTACTTGAAAACAGACCACCCCCCGGTGCGGCAAGTGATGAGGAAGAAGTCACGAACGACGACCAAAGCGAGTTGTTCCAGGAAGAGGAATCCAAGAAAATCGAAAATAGTGAAAATTTTAACTGACCGACGTTTGTTAAGTCGTTTTTTATTTTGCGCGCGCACAAGACCCTGACAAAACGTCGAAAGGTGTGCGTGCTTTGGGTGATCTGGAGAAACCAGAATGTGATGACGGCGGCCCCCACCGCTTTATGAACTGGCTGGAAGGGGGGCGAACGTGGTTTGCTTTGGCCGCAGTTCTTGCAGCCGTGATCGGTGTCGTCTTTGACCTTGGGGGGGGGACGATTTGGGCAATTGGACGGGTTGAATCGCCTGCGACATCGCCCCTTACGGCGCTAAGTATTATGTGCCTTGCAGCCGCAATCATCAGTAGCGATCGGCGCAACGGCAGCCTGCTGATCAACGCGATCATGTCTTTTCTTGCGATTGCGCTTTGTCTTCTTCCGCACACCGCGATGATGATCGGTTTCACACAAATCGAATTTGATACGTTCCGGGGCCAAGTGGGGGTCGACACTGCTTTGATCGTCAGCTTGCTGGCTGTGTGCGTGATGATGCGGTTTCGACTGCCTGTATGTGGATTGATTTCAGGCATGGTTGGCACCGCTTTGGTGCTGAATGGGCTGATCGGGCAAACCTACGGGCTGCCATATTTTGATGGGCAAATGGCCCCGATGACCCTTGTGTCGTTGATCTTTGGCCTTTGGGCAATTACGTCGCTTTACCTGCATCGCCCTTTGGTGCGTGTGATGTTTTTGTCAGGATCAATCGGGACGCGCACACGCCTGATGATGGGGGTGAGTTTTGCCGCCCCTTGGGCTTGTGGGTTTCTGTTGCACCATTGGTATGGCGTGCCAGAGCGCGAATTCCATGTTGAGGCCGCGCTGATTTCCGCTATCATTTGGATCATGATGGCTGTAACCCTTGCCTCAGGGTTCTTGCAGGAAAAAGCCGATCAGAAACGCCGTGCAGCCGAACGTAAGCTGCGCCAACAAGCAATTCACGACCCTTTAACAGGCTTGTTAAACCGTGCAGGTTTGGCCCAAGCGCTGTCAGCACAATGGCAACGGTTTGAAAGACAGGGCGTGTCTGCTGCTGTGGTGCTGATTGATCTGGACCGCTTTAAGTTGGTGAATGACACGTTCGGTCATATGACTGGTGACGCAGTTTTACGGTCTGTGCGCCATGCTTTATTGCCGTTCTTGCGTGAAGAAGATGCGGTCGGACGCTGGGGTGGTGAAGAATTTCTCTGCGTGTTGAACGACACTGAGTTGCGCAATCTGCACCAGATTTCCGAACGGGTGCGCCTTGCTTTGCAAGCTATTTCCGACCTACCTGCTGTGTCCCATGGCAAAGGAAGGGTTCCGGTCAGCGGCTCGATTGGGGTCAGCACGTTTATGGCTGGGGATCGCGGTTATGAGGCGGCGATCAAGCGTGCGGATACGTCGCTTTATGCGGCCAAGCGGAACGGGCGCAATCGCGTAGTCTTTGACCCCGCGCTGCGCCGCACCTTTATTCGGCCTCAGCGGCCCGAAAGTGTTTTGACAGCTTAAGACCTTGCCCCTGATAGTTTGATTTAATCTCGCGCCCATAAAGCGCATCGGGCATGGCGGCCATATGTTCATAGATCAGCCGCCCGACGGTTTGCCCATGTTCCAGCACAAAAGGTGCCTCGTGACAGCGCACTTCCAAAACCCCGCGCGACCCGGTGCCGCCTGCATCCGCAAAACCAAAGCCCGGATCAAAGAACCCGGCATAATGCACCCGAAATTCGCCGACCATCGCAAGATACGGGGCCATTTCAGCGGCTTGCATGGGGGGGATCACAATCGCCTCGCGGCTGACAAGGATATAGAATGCACCGGGATCAAGGATGATCCAGCCT
>CAYPVL010000013.1:0-38680 GCA_964414165.1 uncultured Cognatiyoonia sp. | reverse complement strand
GTGTGCACCTCTTCCCAGTATTCTGCAGGGTCGTAATGGTTCAGTTGGGCCAAATCAATCACGCCCGTATGCGGCTTGGCGCGGTAACCAACAAGAGTTCCACGCGCAGGTTTGAGATCAACCGAAAAGCCAAGCCCGTCGGAAATGACAGGCGTCACATCCACAATCGGGCTTGCTGCATGCAAGCGGCGCAGGTCATCATCGGACATGCGGGTGTGGCCCTGCCGAAAGATAATCTGGTTCAGCATCTGCCCGGGCGCTGCCACGACCGAAAAGCTGCGGGGGCAGATTTCAACGTAAAGCGGGCCCGTGTATCCGGCAGGGATGCGATCAAATTCGACACCTTGATCGGTGATGATCCGGGTCAGAAGATCAAGCCGCCCGATAGAGGATTTCGCGCTTGCCGCACCCGTCATGCCAGCGGGCAGGGCCAGCGCCTCGGCCAAAGGCACAACGTAGACGCAGCCTTTTTCAAGGACGGCCCCGTCAGTAAGGTCGACCGCATGCATCTGAAAATCAGCCAGCCGTTCGGCAACAGTCCGATTTGGCCCCGGCAAAAACGATGCGCGCACCCGGTAAGCGGTTGTTCCAAGGCGTAAATCAAGGGATGCGGGCTGGATTTGTCCGGGCGCAATATCTGCCGTGGCCGTGATCGCGCCTGCCGCAATCAGATCGCGGATTTGGTGATCGGCAAGCACGCCCGGTGTCATCGCATTCTGCTCCATCATCTAGCAAAACGCCCGCTGCGCGATTGCGCAAACGGGCGGTTGTTTTTGGTCGGGCTAGCAGGACTCGAACCTGCGACCTTCCGTCCCCCAGACGGACGCGCTACCAGGCTGCGCTATAGCCCGACTTCGCCCGTGTTTAACGAAAATCCGCGTCCACGCAAGCGCCAATTCAGACGCGGCGCATCTGATCGCGCAAGGTTTCGAGCCGCGCCACAAGGGGTGCAATTTTCTTGGCATTCGCCCGGATTTCATCGCTGTTCAACCGTTTGGCACCGGTGAAGAAACGCGGCGGCCTGGCCGCGTCCATTTTGGGATTGGGCGGCAGGCTGGCGGGGTCCACAGCAACGGGGGGTGTGAACGTGCGGATGTTTGAAATTTCGATCTTGGGCAGCGCGTCTTGCTTTTTGGACTTTGCGCGCGCCTTCTTGGGCTTCTCTGCGGTCTCCGCGACCGCCTCTGCCACGGGAATCACGCCAGTTTTGGCGTTTCCGATGGTCTGGACATGCTTGACGCCTTTGTCGCGGATCAGCTTTTGTGCGCCTTTGATCGTCATGCCTTCTTCATGCAGAAGGGTTTTGATCCCACCAAGCAGGGCCACATCTTCGGGCCGATAATAGCGGCGCGACCCGGCGCGTTTAATCGGTTTGATCTGGCTGAACTTGCTTTCCCAAAAGCGCAGCACATGCGCAGGCGTGTCAAGCAATTCGGACACTTCTGAAATTGTGCGAAAGGCGTCAGGAGCTTTGGCCATGGATCAGCTTTTGTTGCCTGCGGCGACGCGGTCTTTCATCAGATGCGATGGCCGGAAGGTGAGAACGCGGCGCGGATGGATCGGCACCTCTTGCCCGGTCTTGGGGTTGCGCCCCACACGGGCCGCTTTGTCGCGCACTGAAAATGTCCCGAAGGATGAGATTTTCACCGTCTCGCCACTGACCAGCGCGTCTGACACATGGGTCAGCACACTTTCCACCAATTCGGCGCTTTCGTTGCGTGATAGTCCAACTTGCCCGTGCACCGCATCTGCCAAATCCATGCGTGTCAAAGTCTTGCCAGCCATAATATCCCCCTGCAATTTCAGCGACCATAGGTCACAGCCAAATTCAGAGTCAATATCAAGCGCTTGCAACACTGCCTTAAAGGTGCATGTTTTGCCTACCAGCGCAAAACAACAGCGCCCCAGGCCAGTCCGCCGCCGATGGCTTCGGTGACAATCAGATCGCCTTGGTTGATCTGCCCGTTCGCCACACCAGCCGAAAGTGCCAACGGAATCGATGCAGCCGAGGTGTTCCCGTGGTCTTGTACGGTCACGATCACACGGTCCATCCCCACGCCCAGTTTTTTGGCGGTGGATTGAATGATACGGATATTGGCCTGATGGGGTACGACCCAGTCCACGTCATCTGCCCCAAGGCCGATGTTTTCAAGCGCTGTATGTGCGGTCGCGGCAAGCTTTTCGACGGCATGGCGGAAGACCTCTTTACCTTCCATGCGCAGTTGCCCGGTGTTCTGCGTCGCAACGCCACCATCGACATAAAGCAGGTCTTTATATTGTCCGTCTGAATTCAGATCGGTGGACAGGATCCCGCGATCAGCGGATGTGCCATCGCCTTCTTCGGCTTGCAGGATCAGCGCGCCAGCCCCGTCTCCAAACAAAACGCAGGTGGACCGGTCGGTCCAATCCATAATGCGGCTGAAGGTTTCTGCGCCAATGACCATCACCCGGTCGGCTTGGCCTGACATGATCAGCGCGTTCGCCGTTGAAAGTGCATAGACAAAGCCCGCACAGACCGCCTGCACATCGAATGCAAAGCCTGATGTATTGCCGATGGCGTGCTGCACCATGGTCGCAGCAGAGGGGAATGTGTTGTCAGCGGTCGAAGTGGCAAGCACGATCGCGTCAATGTCTTCCCCATTCATTCCAGCATGTTTCAGGGCTGCTTTGGCGGCATGTGCTGCAAGATCTGATGTGGTTTCTCCGTCGGCTGCGAAATGCCGCCGTTCGATCCCCGAGCGGGCTTTGATCCATTCGTCCGATGTCTCAAGCGTTTTTTCAAACTCAGCGTTGGGAACAACGCGGGCGGGCAGGTAGTGTCCGACCCCTTTTACCACTGCGCGACGTGTCATGTTTTGCCTTCTGTTGCGACCCTTTGGGTTTCGCTGTCTTGGATCGCATCTTGGGCAAGGGCGGCGGCAGTTGCAACCCGCGCGGCCAGCTTGTCCGAGAAATCCGATTGCGCCAGCCGGTAGCCAAGATGCAGCGCAGCCGCAATGCCGGTGGCGTCGGCCCCGCCGTGACTTTTGATGACGGTTTTGTTCAGCCCAAGGAAAACCCCACCATTGACCCGGCGCGGATCAATCCGCTTGCGCAGACGCCCAATGGAACGACGCGCCAGCAGCGCCCCAAGGGTCGAGAAGGGGTTGGCCAAAAAGGCTTTGCGCATGAGTTCGGAAATAAGTGTGGCCGTGCCTTCGCCGGTTTTCAATGCGACATTGCCGGTGAACCCGTCGGTGACGATCACATCCACCCGGTCCGAGGGCAAATCGCCCCCTTCAACAAAGCCGATATAGTCGAAATCGCCTTTGTCTGTGGCTGATCCGATCAATTCATGGGCGACTTTGAGTTCGGCGCGGCCTTTGTGTTCTTCGACCCCAACATTCAGCAGCCCGACCCGTGGGCGATCAAGGTCGAAGGCGTTGCGCGCATAGGAAGCGCCCATCAGCGCATAGGTCAAAAGGTCATCCTGATCGGCGCGGATATCGGCCCCCGCATCCAGCATCACGTTAAAGCCTTGGGGGTTGCGTGATGGCCAAAGACAAGCGATGGCAGGGCGGTTGACCCCGTCGGCCTTGCGCAGACGCAGCATCGACATGGCCATCAGCCCGCCCGTGTTGCCGCAGGAAATCGCAACCGCCGCGTCGCCGCTGCGCACAGCTTCAATGGCAGACCACATGGATGTGCCTTTGCCGTGGCGCAGCACATGGCTGGGCTTGTCGGTCATCTTCACGACATCGGGCGCGTCATGGATCGTCACGCGGGACGAAATGCCCTGCTTTGCCACAAGGCCCTGCAATGTGGCCTCGGGGCCATGCAGGATAGCGTGGGCGTCAGGTGCATCGCGCAGAAACTTAGACAGGCCCGCAACGACAGTTGCAGGCCCGTTATCTCCGCCCATGGCGTCAATAGATAGGACGTTGGCCGTCTGCACAGCCGAGGTCGGAGGGGTCTCCGTCTGGCCAGTTGTCATGACGGTGCGCCCCCAAAGCCGCTTTATGCGGCGTCTTCGTCCATGTCGATTTCATCGTTGGCTGCGATCACTTCACGTGTCGCATAGTGCCCGCATGAGGGGCAGATGTGGTGTGGACGCTTGAGTTCGCCGCAGTTGTCACACTCATTCGGGTTTGCGGCCACAAGTGAGTCGTGCGCGCGCCGGTTATTGCGGCGGGATTTGGATACTTTGTTCTGCTGGACGGCCATGTCGCAACCTTTGTTTTCAAGGGCGACGCGCGCCCGGATTTCACATTCTTGCCAGCGTCTATGCCATTCGGGCAGCACTGTCGAGAGGGGTGTTTCAAGACGCGCGAACATACTGGGATTTTTACTTGGCGCAAGTATTTTGTGGACTGCGAAAGACAGCGCCTTTATTCGCCTGAAGCTTGACTTGCAGGGGTCAAACTTCAGCCGGGATTTTGCATGAATATTGCATTGTGACCAATGTGAAAGGATATAAAATGGGCATCCTTGCAATGCTTCCGCGCAAAGCTGCTTTTGTGATGACTACCTTTGCTTTGCTGGCGGCCTGTGGGCCGCAAACCCGTTCTACGGTTGGTAAGGTTCCCGGTCTTCAGGGCCCGCGTTTGATGGTGGTGCATGATGGGTCTGTGCAAAATGGTGTTTATGCTAATCTTAGGGCCTTTACCGATAGTGGTACCGTCACGTTGTTGGCCGTGACCTTCCAGAATCGTCCTGTCCACTCGGGCGGGCGCAACCAATTGCGTGTGCCATCGCAGGATCTGGCTCAGTTGCGCACCGCAGGGTCGCAAGCGTCGATTGCTTTGGCGCAGCAGATTGCGCGCACAACCTATTGCCGCAACGGTCCGTTGACCGTGCTAAGCGCCGAGACAAATGGCTTGGGGTCCTTCGATGGCAACCGGGTAGCGATGCGTTGCAGTGCAACCAATCCTTATTATAACGCCCAGCAACTGACCGCAGCGCGCACACCGGGACTGAATGCCGAGCAGTTGCGCGCGCAGATTGTCGGGAAAACATCGCTTGCGGTAAGTCCGGCGCATGGGCCGCAGATTTCCTACCTTGCGGCGAACGGGCAGGCGTACTTGTGGTATCCGGGCAATGGCGTTGTGAACACAGGGCGTTGGTCCACCCGGCAATCGCGCGCGCCTGCCACCTATGCCGAGGTTTGCTTTGACTATGGGCCTAACAGTTTCAACCCAGTAACGCGTCAGCGCGGGCAAACACATTGTATTCCGGCTGGCACTTATCTGGGCCAGACAGATGACGCGCGGCCCGGAGATATATTCGGGCTGACTTCAGGGGCTGTGCCTTATGTTTTGCAGCGGGGACAGCGCGATGAAAGCTTGTCGGCCTATTAACGAGAGTCGTCGTTCTGATCTTCCAGTTTGGCGCGCAAGGACGCCAGCCCCGCAAAAGGCTTGGCATCATCGTCTGTCATCGCCTCTTTTCCCGGTTCGGTGTGGATCACCGGATCAAGGGCAGCCCCGTCTTTGCGCGGAAATGGGGGCAGGGCGAGGCTAAGCGCCTCTTGCATGACGGCCAACAGGTCAATCGCATCGGGTAGCGGCTCAACCCGGTCATCTTCGGGCATCTCAACCTCACTCGCGTCGCTGATCTCAAAATCAGCGGCGTAGATTCGGTGCACCTGTTCATCAAGCCGGGTGGTCACCGGGTCCAATGTGATAACGCAGTCTTGCACGACCGTCGCCCCAAGATCGGCGGTCAGGTCCCAATCGCACTTGCCCGCTGGTGTGATCTGTCCGGCAAAGCGCAGCTTTTTGATCCCGACGATCCCAAGATCAGTGGCGATTTGGTCGCGCGTCCCCGTATCGGGTGTGATTTCGAATGTGGTCGGTTTGCGGTTTGCCAGATCAGACAGGCGCAGTGTTGTGCGGGGTTGTGCAGCCAATGCCGTTCCATTCTTGAATGTGTGGGGTCGCTTGATGTAAGTCTGGTTAAAAGGCGCGCGACGTCAAAGCAAGAGGGCAGGCACGTATGACCACGATCCAACCATGGAAGATGCTGCGATCTGTGGCCCTTTTGGGCACGCTTCTTGCTGCAACCGCCTGCACCCCGATTATTCGCAACCATGGCTATATTCCGCTTGCAGAGGAACTTTCCCTTATCCAAGTCGGCGTTGATACCCGCGAAAGCGTTATCGCTGCCGTCGGCCCGCCCACCGCAGGCGGTGTGCTTGATGGCAGTGGGATGTATTATGTCGCAAGCCAGTTCCGCCACTTTGGGGCGTTTGCCCCGCAAGAGATTGACCGCGAGGTTTTGGCAATTTCCTTTGATAGCGCAGGCGTTGTGACGAATATCGAACGCTTTGGGCTTGAGGATGGCAACGTCGTCGTGCTGTCCCGCCGTGTGACGGATACAGGCGTGCGCGACAGCACTTTTGTGCGCCAGTTGCTTGGGTCAATCGGGCGCGTGAACGCAGGTGATTTCCTTGGAGATGGCTAGGTGGGCAGATTGCCCACCCTACGCAGCGCGTTGACCACCGGAGTAAGTTGGAAAGTGCGGTGCCTCCGGCGGGGATATTTGAAAACCAAAGAGTTATTCGGTTTCGGGCTCGAATTTCAGGGCCGCTCCGTTGATACAATAGCGTAGTCCGGTGGGTTGTGGTCCGTCCGGGAAGACGTGACCAAGGTGTCCGTCGCAGCGATTGCAGTGCACTTCGGTCCGGCGCATGAAAAAGCTGCGGTCCTCGGTTTCGCCCACCATTTCTGAATCAATCGGTTGATAGAAAGACGGCCAGCCGGTGCCGCTTTCGAACTTTGTGTCTTGTTCAAATAATGGAGCACCGCAGCCCGCGCACATATAGGTGCCGGGGTCTTTGGGGAAGTTTTCGTGCGTGCCCGCCCGTTCGGTCGCGTGCTTGCGCAGGACTTTATAGGCCATGTCCGAAAGCTCTGCCCGCCATTCGGCGTCTGATTTGATGACTTTGTCCATTTTATCTTTCCTTATTGCGCTTAAGCGATAACCTAGGGCGTGTGTGGGCGGTCTGCCAGATGGGTGAGTGATGACAATTGCGTTTAACAAGGGCCGCTATGGCGTGCGGATGGCCACATCTGCCGCTGATCTGGCCGCCTGTCAGGCCCTGCGTCATCGTTGTTTCTTTGGGGCTGAGGGGCGTGATGCGGATTCTTTTGATGATGCCTGTTCCCATGTGATGATCGCCGGGGATGCCGGTTTGGTCGGCACATTCCGTGTGATGATTTTAGGCTCTGGTGCGGATCTGGGCCGGACCTATGCAGCACAGTCCTATGATCTGTCGCGTCTGTCGGGGTTTGCAGCACCCATGCTTGAGATGGGCCGCTTTTGCATTGATCCACTGGCAGAAAGTGCAGACATCTTGCGGTTGGCGTGGGGGGCTTTGGCCCAATTGGTTGATGATCATAGCGTGGCTTTGATGTTCGGATGTTCCAGCTTTGAGGGGGTAGACCCTGCACCCTATCGCGGTGCCTTTTCACTGATGGCCACGCGGTTTCAGGCCCCGGCGCGGTTTGCCCCGGCTGTGGCGTCTGATGAGGTGTATCCGTTGGTTACTGCCGATACGAAAGGCGCTTTGGCGCAGTTGCCGCCGCTGTTGCGCACCTATTTGTCGATGGGTGGATGGGTCAGTGATCATGCTGTCGTGGATCGTCATATGCAGACCTTGCATGTGTTTACGGGGCTTGAGATTGCCCGCATCCCGCCAGCGCGGGCGCGGGCGTTGCGTGCATTGGTGGGATAGTGTCCGGTTTCTTTCAGAAACACGGAGGCCTCCGGCGGGCATATTTGTATTCAAAAGAAGCAGGGGGCTTGCGCTATCCGGGTGGGCGATTTAGCTGACGGCCATGGCACGTGCTCCTCATCTTCAAATCTCTGATATTTCGCTGACCTTTGGTGGCGATCCTGTGTTTCATGATCTGTCCTTGGTCGTGCAACCCGGTGACCGTGTGGCCCTTGTGGGGCGCAATGGGTCGGGGAAATCGACTTTGATGAAGGTGATGGCCGGGCTGGTTGAACCCGATGCAGGGGCGGTTGTGCCCGCACCGGGTGTGTCCGTTGGCTATATGGAACAAGATCCTTCGATGGAGGGGTTTGCGACCCTGGGAGAATATGCCGCCAGCGGGTTGGAACCGGGTGAGGAATATAAGGTCGCGATGGTGGCTGAAGGGCTGAAGTTCGATCCTGAGGGGGCTGTGGCCACGGCGTCGGGCGGAGAGCGGCGGCGCGCGGCTTTGGCCAAGCTGATGGCGGAAGCGCCGGAGTTGATGCTGCTTGATGAGCCGACCAACCATTTGGATATCGAGGCGGTTGCCTGGCTTGAGGCGGAGTTGAAGCAGACCCGCGCGGCGTTTGTATTGATTTCCCACGACCGCGCGTTTCTGCGGGCTTTGACCCGTGCGACGCTTTGGATTGATCGTGGGCAGGTGCGCCGCGCAGAACAGGGTTTTGACGGGTTTGAGGACTGGCGCGACAAGCTTTGGGAAGAAGAGGACCAGCAGCGCCACAAGCTGAATCGCAAGATCAAGGCCGAGGCCCGTTGGGCGGTTGAGGGGATTTCGGCCCGGCGCAAACGCAATCAGGGTCGCGTGCGCGCCTTGCAGGATTTGCGTGCCGAGAAGGCCAGCCAGATCAAGCGCCAAGGCACGGCGGCGATGAGCTTTGAAGGCGGGCAGGCCTCGGGGCGCAAGGTGATTGAGGCCAAGGGGTTGTCGAAATCCTTTGATGGCAAGCAGATCGTGAGTGGGTTTGATCTGACTGTAAACCGGGGGGATCGGATTGCTTTTGTCGGCCCTAACGGTGTCGGAAAGACCACGCTTATCAAGATGTTACTGGATCAAGTTCAACCTAATTCCGGGGCTGTGAAGCACGGGGCGAACTTGGAAATTGCCGTGTTCGATCAGGCCCGCGCGCAGCTTGATCCTGAGATGACGCTTTGGGACAATCTGGCGAGCGATCCGGCCCTTGGTGGTTCGGGGAAATCCGATCAGATCATGGTGCGCGGGACGCCGAAGCATGTTGTGGGCTATCTCAAAGAATTTCTGTTCGATGACGCACAGGCGCGCGCGCCGGTGCGGTCCTTGTCGGGGGGCGAGAAGGCCCGGTTGTTGCTGGCTCGGTTGATGGCGCGGGAGAGTAATCTGTTGGTGCTTGATGAGCCGACGAATGACTTGGATATTGAGACGCTGGATTTGTTGCAGGATATCCTGGGCGATTACGATGGCACCGTGCTGCTGGTCAGCCACGACCGCGATTTTTTGGACCGGGTGGCGACGACGACGATTGCGATGGAGGGCAACGGGCAGGCGACGGTCTATGCGGGCGGCTGGTCGGATTACCGCATGCAGCGCGGCGGGGATTTTGTGGAGGCGAAAGTGGCTGCGAAACCCTTGGCCAAGAAGGGTGAGAAGCCTGCGAGTTTCGCTGCGAAACCCGCGCTGTCGTTTACCGAACAGCACCGGTTAGAGGAACTGCCGGGGGTGATTGATACGCTTGCGGCAGAGATTGCGAAGCTGGAAGAGTTGCTGTCTGATCCCGACTTGTTCACCGCGAACCCGGTGAAGTTTCAGAAGGCCACGGATGCGTTGACCGCGCGGCACGGCGCGCTGTCGGATGCGGAGGAGGAGTGGTTGATGCTGGAGGAGAAGGCGTCTGGATAGGGGGCGATTCGGGCAAAATGTGCGAAAAATAGGTTTTCGCATGCGAAAAGGGCTGGAATTGTGTTTGGAATCAAAATCGTTACGGTGGGTTAGTGAGATATTAAACGGGTTAGAATGCCGAACTAAATCGCCCCATCTTTAATTCCTTGCGATACTTTTTGAGCAGTTTTTTGCGAAGTAAGAATTGGCCCAAACACACGATCAAACATATCTTTGCCAATCTCATATCTTTTAAGTACATTTTCAGTATATGCGGCTTGCTTAGGGTTTCCTGCCGGTTGATGGATAATTACTCGCTTCGTTCGAGAAAACG
The DNA here is from genome assembly GCA_964414165.1 of uncultured Cognatiyoonia sp. Taxonomy (GTDB): domain Bacteria; phylum Pseudomonadota; class Alphaproteobacteria; order Rhodobacterales; family Rhodobacteraceae; genus Cognatiyoonia. The sequence goes on along the minus strand of CAYPVL010000013.1, from coordinate 28,738 downwards.
AAGCGCGCTTTATTCTGTCAAATGAACTATTATAGTCTTTTCCGGCAGCAAAACCGATTGCAAAAACTGTCCTTACTTGATCTTCGATGAAAAGCTTTGCAAAACCGGTTAGGGTTAGATCATTAATGACATCTTTTTGAATTGATTTAAATCTCCAGTAGTCCAAAATGGCAGCAATTAGAATGGCTCCAGTCGCAGTCTTAATGAGGAAGGAGATTGTGTTAAAGCCAAATCCAGTGAGTTGGTGAGAAAATGGCTGTAAATCGTAGGATTCTAGGAAATCTGCCAACGCACCTTTTGAGACGGAATCAGCAATGAAATAGAAGAGTTCCCAAAGACCTGTGTCGGGAGAGAAAAAGTACGAGTATAGTAAAGTCAGCCCAGCAGACAAACAGAAAAAACAAGTTACTCCAATATATAAAAATTCGCCTTGGAGGTACCTCGTAGTTTTCCATTTATCAAGCGGCACTAGATTCAATATGCTCGCTTCTTCAAAGCGAATATCATCCAGATTTTCAGAACTGAGAATTGTCTCGTGCAAACGATCCGATATTTGTAAAGCTAACAGATTTCTTGCTTTCACATCTGGAGACGCGCGGCTTTCCCACCGTAACGCTAAAACAAAAATCCCTTGCCCCAATAACAAGATCCCAAAGTCCAGTCGGGAAGCTTGTCCAGTCCAGAAGCGGTATCCAAATAGTATTGGTAAAGCAAAGATAAGGATGAGCGAAGCAGTCAGAAATATCTTATTTTTTAGGGGCATCACTAATCTCGACAAGCTAATTTACTTTAAGACCGTACCTCGGCTGGCCGGACATGCAAGTGCCCTACTTCCAAGAGTTGAAATATACTACTTAGTTACGTCGTCTTTCCCCCGCCTTCACCTGATCCCACAGCCCATCCATCTCTTCCAACGTACTCTCCTCCGGCGTCCGTCCATCCTGCGCCAAAGCATCCTCAATTGCCTTAAACCGCCGCGTGAACTTCGCGTTGGTCCCCCGCACCGCTTCTTCGGGGTCCAGTCCTAAGTGGCGGGCGAGATTGGCGAGGTTGAAGAGGAGGTCTCCGAATTCGTCCAGCATTTCGGCGTGGCCCATGGTGTCGCGTGCCTCGGCCAGTTCGCCCGCTTCTTCGGCGATTTTGTCGATGACTTGCGCGGCGTCCGGCCAGTCGAACCCCACGCGGGCGGCCCGTTTTTGCAGTTTCACCGCGCGGGTCATGCCGGGGAGGTTGAGGGCGATGCCGTCGAGGGTGCGCTTTTGCGCCTTTCCCGCCCGCTCGGCCGCTTTGATCTTTTCCCAGTCGGCGGTTTGTTGTTCCGCTGACTTATCACGGCTTTCGTCCCCGAAGACATGCGGGTGTCGCGCGACCATTTTGTCGGAGATGTTTTTGACGACCGAGTCGAAGGTAAAGTGCCCGGCCTCGGCCCCCATTTGGGTGTGGTAGACGGTTTGCAGCAGCAGATCGCCAAGTTCGCCTTCGAGATCGCCCCAGTCAGACCGGGCGATGGCGTCGGCGACCTCATAGGCTTCCTCGATCGTGTAGGGCGCGATGGAGGTGAAATCCTGTTCGATGTCCCATGGGCAGCCTGTTTTGGGGTCGCGCAGGCGCGCCATGATTTCGAGCAGCCGTGGCATCCCGCCGTTGGGGTCATGGATCAGGGTGTCATCAGCCATTGCGCGCGCTCCGTCTTTGGGGTTGGGTATGTGTATTAACCCAAACGCCGGAGTGCCACCCATGCCAGTCATCAATCGTATTGCCGGATATGCCGCGGATATGAAGACGTGGCGGCACCATATCCATGCGAATCCTGAGTTGCAGTTTGACTGTCATGAGACGGCGGCATTTGTGGTCGCGCGACTGCGCGAGTTTGGGATTACGGAGATCCATGAGGGGATTGCGACGTCGGGGGTTGTGGCGATTATTGAGGGGAATGGTCCGGGGCCGACGATTGGCTTGCGCGCCGATATGGATGCGTTGCCGATGCAGGAGGAGACGGGGCTGGACTATGCCTCGAAAGTGCCCGGCAAGATGCATGCGTGTGGTCATGATGGCCATACAACAATGTTGCTGGGGGCGGCGCGCTATTTGGCCGAAACCCGGAATTTCGCGGGCCGTGTGGCGTTGATTTTTCAGCCTGCTGAGGAAGGTGGCGGCGGGGCTGGTGTGATGGTGGAAGAGGGCGTGCTGGATCGTTTTGACATTGCGCAGGTTTATGCGCTGCACAATGTTCCCGGACTGCCTGTCGGTCAGTTCCAGACGACGCCGGGGCCGATTATGGCTGCTGTGGATACGTTCTATATCGATATCAAGGGGCGCGGCGGTCATGGCGCTTATCCGCAAGACACTGTTGATCCGTTGATTGCCGCCGTGGGCCTGGTGCAGGCGATCCAGACCATCGTCAGTCGCAACCATGATGGGCGCAAGGATTTGGTGGTGTCGGTGACGCAGATTCATGCGGGGTCGGCGGATAATATCATTCCTGAGACGGCGTTTATTAACGGGACGGTGCGTTCGTTCGACAAAGACGTGCAGGCGATGGTGATGGACCGGCTTGAGGCGATTGTGAAAGGGCAGGCGGAAAGCTTTGGTGTGGAGGTCGATTATCGCTATGAAACGGGCTATCCGGCGACGGTGAATGATGCGGAGAAGACGGCCTTTGCAGTCGATGTCGCCCGCGAGGTTGGTGATGTGGATGAGGCGCAGATGCCGGAGATGGGGGCAGAGGATTTTGCCTATTTTCTGGAGGAGCGTCCCGGTGCCTATCTGTTTGTCGGCAATGGCGATACGGCGGGTTTGCACAATACCAAGTTTGATTTTGATGATGAAACGGCGGCTGCGGGCGCGTCGTTTTTTGCCCGTGTTGTTGAGCGGGCGCAGCCGGTTGGCGGGTGACCATTTTTCTGCGAAAAATGAGGCCTCCGGCGGACGTATTTTGGGACAGAGAAAGACGGATTGAATGGCTTTAGAGGATGCCAAGCGCGAGGTGGATTTAGCGTTTATGCGTGAGGGGCGGCGTGGATTGGCCTTTGAGAATGCGTTCTCGGGGGCGACGTCGTTTTTGCGTCGCACCTATTCCAAGGACGTGGTTGGCGCTGACTTGGTTGTTACGGGGGTCCCCTTTGATCAGGCGGTGACCCATCGCCCTGGTGCGCGGTTTGGGCCGCGTGCGATCCGCGAGGCATCATGCTTGCAGCCCTATGATCCGCCTTATGGATGGGATGGGTTTGATCCGTTGTCGGAATTCGCGATCGTGGATTATGGCGATATGCCATTTGATTATGCAAATGTTGCTGGTGTGCCAGCGCTGGTGCAAGCCCATATCGCCGGGATCATCGGGCAGGGGCCGGGGACGGTGACCTTGGGCGGTGATCACTTTATCACGCTGCCGATTTTACGCGCCTATGCCGAGAAATTCGGACCCTTAGCCGTGGTGCAGTTTGATGCTCATTCTGACCTTTGGGCGGATGATGATATGGACCGGATCGATCACGGCACTTTCATGTATAAGGCCGTGAAGGCTGGATTGGTGGATGTGGAACGGTCCATTCAGGTGGGCATTCGCACGGAATGTGATGATTATCTGGGGATGCCTTACATCGATGCGCGGGCCTGTCATGAGAAGGGCAGCGCTTGGGTCGTTGAACAGATCAAGGCCCGTGTGGGCGATGCCCCGACTTATGTGACCTTTGATATTGATGCGCTTGATCCGGCCTTTGCCCCCGGCACCGGCACACCCGTTTGGGGGGGCTTGGCCACATGGCAGGCGGCGGCGATCCTGCGTGATCTGGCGGGGATCAATATGGTCGGGGGCGATATTGTTGAGGTCTCGCCCCCCTATGACACGACCGGGGCCACGGCCATTGCAGGCGCGCATGTCGCGATGGAGCTTTGCTGCCTTGCCCTTTGGAATAAAAGGAAAACCTGATGCCGAACCAACCGATTTCCGGCAATGATCTGGCCCGCTTTGCGGGGCCGCAGACCTTTATGCGCTTGCCCGCGGCGGACACGGCTGACGGGTTGGACGTGGGGTTCATTGGGATTCCGATGGATATTGGGACGTCGTGGCGCTCTGGCACACGGATGGGGCCGAAGCAATTGCGCGAGCAATCGGCGATGATCCGGCCCTATAACATTCAAACCGGTGCTGCCCCCTTTGATGGGTTGCAGATGGCGGACCTTGGGGATGTGCCGATCAATACGTTTTCGCTGGTCAAGAGTATTCGCATTATTACAGAGACTTACGATGCGCACTTAAAGCATGACTTTATCCCGGCGACCTTGGGCGGCGATCATACGCTGACCCTGCCGATCCTGCGCAGCATTGCCAAAAAGCACGGACCGGTTGCACTGGTCCACGTGGATGCCCATGCGGATGTGAATGATGAGATGTTTGGCGAGCGCGAGACTCATGGCACGGTGTTTCGCCGTGCTTATGAAGAGAATCTAATCGTTGCCGATAAGGTGTTTCAGATTGGGCTGCGTGGGACGGGATATACAGCGGATGACTTTACGGAAGCTGCTGGCTGGGGCTTTAAGCAGCACCTTGCCCCTGATCTTTGGCACAAGTCGCTGACGCCACTTGCGGCTGAGATCAAGGCACAGATTGGTGATGTGCCGACCTACATCACATATGACATCGACAGCCTTGATCCGTCATTCGCGCCCGGCACTGGCACGCCCGAAATTGGTGGTCTGACCACGATGCAGGCGATGGAGCTGATCCGGGGGCTGCGTGGCCTCAACATTGTCGGTGTCGATCTGGTTGAAGTTTCCCCGCCTTACGATACATCAGGCAATACAGCCCTTGTCGGTGCGAACATTATGTTTGAAATGCTCTCGATCCTGCCGGGTGTCCCTTACCGCTAAGGATTTGAATATGCGATGGATTTTGGGCCTCTTGGTCGTTGGCATTGTGTTTGCCCTGACCTTCTTTCGTTTTGCGCCCCATGATGTGGATGCAGTTCACACCGCCGCCGCACCCCAAGGTGTTGGCGATATCGAAACGCCCAACAGCTTTCGCGCAGTGCGGCAGTTTACGACCCCGACAGAGGAGATGCTGCGCGCCGTTGATCTGGTGATTGCGAAAACGCCACGCACAGTGCGCTTGGCCGGACGCGTTGAGGATGGCCTGATCAGCTATGTCACGCGCAGCGCCGTGTTCGGGTTTCCCGATTACACCACCGTCTGGATTGATGGGGATGGTCCACACCTCAATATCTCCAGCCGTGCCCGGTTTGGGTTGTCTGATGTTGGTGTGAACAAAGCCCGGATCAAAGACTGGCTGGCCCAGCTTGGCCCCTTGATTGTTGCGCCCGAATAAGCGACCTGTTTGCCCATGATTGCATCTGAAAAAATCGAACAGCTGATTGCCCGCTTCCAGTTTCTTGAGGCGAAGATGTCGGGCGGTGTGGACGGTGGCGATATTGCCGCTTTGGCCAAGGAATACAGCGACTTGAAGCCCGTTGTTGAGACGGTTCAGGCCTATAAGTCCCTTGTCGCGCAGATTGCTGAGGCCGAAGAGATGCTGGCCGATCCTGAGATGAAGGAACTGGCCGAAGCTGAATTGCCGGATTTGAAGGCGCAGCTGGAGGGGTCTGAGGAAGAGGTGCAATTGGCGCTTTTGCCAAAGGATGCCGCAGATGGCCGCCCTGCATTGCTTGAAATTCGCCCCGGCACAGGGGGTGATGAGGCTGGCCTTTTTGCCGCTGATTTGTTGCGCATGTATCAACGCTATGCCGAGGGGCAGGGCTGGAAGTTTGAGATTTTGGAACAAACCCTGTCAGAGCTTGGCGGGATCAAGGATGTTGTCGCCCGGATTGCGGGGGATGGTGTGTTTGCCAAGATGAAGTTTGAGTCAGGCGTGCACCGCGTTCAGCGTGTGCCCGAGACGGAAAGTCAGGGGCGGGTGCATACCTCTGCCGCCACCGTTGCGGTGATGCCTGAGGCTGAGGATGTCGAAATTGACATTAATCCCAGTGACTTGCGCATTGATACGATGCGCGCGTCCGGGTCGGGTGGGCAGCATGTGAACACGACCGACTCGGCGGTGCGGATCCTGCATATCCCGACGGGGTTGATTGTGGTGAGTTCCGAGAAGTCTCAGCACCGAAATCGTGAGATTGCGATGCAGGTGTTGAAGACAAGGCTTTTTGATATGGAGCGGCAGAAGGCGGATGACGAACGCTCGGCGGATCGCAAGGCGCAGGTGGGGTCGGGGGATCGGTCCGAGCGCATTCGCACCTATAACTTCCCGCAGGGGCGCATGACGGATCACCGGATTAACCTGACGCTTTATGCGCTGGATAAGGTGATGCAGGGCGATCTGGAGGAGATTATTAGCGCCTTGCAGGCGGATGCGCAGGCGACATTGCTGGCTGAGATGGGCGCGTGATTGCAAAATATCTGCTTGCCGACGCGATCAAAAAGTTAAGGGCGGCGCATGTGGATGATCCGCAGCGCGATGCGCGTATTTTGCTCGCTTTGCATATGGGCATTTCACGGGACAGACTTACGCTGGCAATGGAAGACGAAGTGTCATCCGACCGAGTTGCGTTCTTTGATCAGGCCATCGCGCGGCGCGCGGCGCGCGTGCCTGTTTCCCAAATATTGGGGGTGCGTTCGTTCTTTGGACGGGATTTCCGCGTCACGTCAGATGTGCTTGATCCTCGACCAGATACAGAGACATTGGTGCAGGCGGCGCTAGCTGAATCATATCAAAGCGTTCTTGATCTTGGCACCGGGTCGGGGTGCATTTTGCTGACGTTGCTTGCTGAAAGCCCAGCGGCGCATGGGTTTGGCACGGATGTGTCCGCGCTTGCGCTTGGTGTGGCCACCAAAAATGCTGCGCAGCTTGGGTTAAGCGACCGTTCAACCTTCTATTGCGGAAGCTGGTTCGAAGCAGTTGATGGCCAGTTCGACCTTATCGTCTCAAACCCACCCTATATTGCCGCCGCCGAAATGAACGACCTGCAACCTGAAGTGCGCCTCCACGAACCCCGCATTGCCCTTACTGACGAAGCAGACGGGCTGACCCACTACCGCCATATCATCGCCCACCACGATCCATACCTTACCCCCGGCGGGCGGCTCATGGTGGAAATTGGTCCGACTCAAGCCGAGGCCGTGAGTGCCATGATGGCCGCTGCCAAGCTCACCGAAATCACGGTGATTCCCGATCTGGACGGGCGAAACCGTGTCGTTTGGGGCAGAAAGCCGCGTAAAACTGCCTAAATTGCGCGCAATCGGCGTATTTGGGCTTGCTCTGACGGGCGCTTCATGGTCTTTCATTCCAATCAGCCGATGAGCGGGTGCTCTCGCTGATATGTCGCCAGAAACGCTTGATCGCAATCAACTGCTGCCGCGTGCATCGCGATCAGAAAAGCGCAACAAAAGCCAGTAGGCTTGACGAAAGCACGAGTTTTCATGAGATCTTCTAAGTCACGATCGCGTAATAAAAATCGCAATAATAATCGTCCTTCGGGCGGGAATATCATTAATCGGGTGTTCGATAGTTCTGGCCCGGATGGCAAAGTGCGCGGCACGCCGCAGCAGATCATCGACAAGTATAACCAGTTGCACCGCGATGCCGTTTTGTCCGGTGACCGCGTCGATGCCGAGAATTTCGCCCAACACGCCGAGCATTATACCCGCATGTTGGCCGAGGCCACGCGCGAGGTTGAGGCCAAGCGCGAAGAGCAGGAAGAGCAAAACCGCCAGCGTCAGGCGGAGCGCGACCGCGAACGCCAAGAGCGCCTGAAAGCGCAAGAGGCCGCAAGCAATGATCCAGCCAACGCCGAACAGCCCCAAGCCCACCAGCCCGATGTGATTGCCCCTGAGGGCGATAGCGGGTTGGTCGACACCCCCGAGCAGGCTCCAAAGCCAAAGGCCCGCAAGCCCCGGACGCGCAAGCCAAAGCCAGACCCGATTGCGGATAATCCACCAGAGGCCGCAGAGTAATGACAGGACCCAGCCAATCGGTTGGGTCTTTTCTTTTCCCTATGCCTGATCAAGGCTGCGGGCAAGGGTGCAGAAGGCCTCAAGCCCGACTTGTTCGGCCCGTTCGGTAGGCTTGATCCCGGCTGACACAAGATGTGCTTCGATATCAGGGCTGACGGATTTCAGCGCCGAACGCAGCATCTTGCGCCGCTGGTTAAAGGCCGCCGCGACGACCCGGTTCAATGTGCTGGGGTCTGCTGGAAAGCGGGGTGCGGGCAGCGCCGTCAGATGCACGACCGCGCTGGAGACCTTTGGGGCGGGCGTGAAGGCTTCGGGTGGCAGGTCCAGCACGATGCGTGGATCGCTGCGCCACTGGGCCAACAGCGCAAGGCGTCCGTATGCTTTTGATCCCGGCGTAGCAACGATCCTTTGGGCCACTTCGCGCTGGAACATCAGCGTGAGGCTGTCCCAGAACGGCGGCCAAATGGGTGGCGTAAGCCAGCGCACGAGGAGCTCGGTGCCGACGTTATAGGGGAGATTGGCGGCGACTTTGATCGGTGGAGAGAGATGCGTCAGCGGATCGACCTCAAGCGCATCCCCGTTGATCACCTCAAGCTGGCCGGGGTATTTTGCTGCGATCTCAGCCAAGGCAGACATACAGCGTTGGTCTTTCTCGATGGCCAATACCCGGCGCGCGCCTTCGGCCAGAAGTCCACGGGTCAGACCACCGGGGCCGGGGCCGACTTCAAGCACATCCGCGCCGGACAGATCGCCCGCCAGTCGCGCAATTTTGGCTGTGAGATTAAGGTCGAGCAGGAAGTTCTGCCCCAGCGATTTCTTCGCGGCAATGCCGTGCGTCTCAATGACGTCGCGCAACGGGGGAAGATCGTCGATCTGGCTCATAGTTTCTTTTGAATAAAAATATGCCCGCCGGAGGCGAACCATTTTTCGCAGAAAAATGGAGGACCCGGACTAAACATCGCGCGCTACCGCCATCTGCTGCGCCATCCGCAAAGCTGCAATCATCGACGTCGCATCCGCATCTCCGTGTCCGGCGATGTCAAAGGCGGTGCCATGATCAGGCGATGTGCGTACGAAGGGCAGCCCCAGCGTCACATTCACCCCACCTGAAAAATCAATCGTCTTGATCGGGATCAGGGCTTGATCGTGGTACATGCAAACCGCCACGTCATAGCCCGCGCGGGCCTTGGCGTGGAACATTGTGTCAGCCGACATGGGCCCTGCGATATCCAGCCCTTCGCTGCGCAAAGCGTCCAGTACGGGCGTGATCATGTCGATCTCTTCCCGGCCCATTTTGCCGTCTTCCCCTGCATGTGGGTTCAGGCCTGCGACCGCGATGCGTGGCGCGGCAATCCCGAAATCGCGGCGCAGGGCCGCATAGGTCACAAGGATTGTGTCGGTCAGTACGGATGCTGTCAGTGTGCGGGGCACTTCGGCCAGTGGGATGTGGATCGTCGCCGGAACCACCCGCAGTTCATCGCAGGCCAGCATCATCACTACGGGTACATCCCCGCCGAGGGCCGCCAGAAATTCCGTATGTCCGGGATAAGCGAAGTCAGCCCCATCAATCAGCGCTGCTTTGTGGATTGGGGCTGTGCACAGCCCGCCGCAGGTTCCGTCCATCGCCAGATTGGCCCCGGTCTTGATTGCATCAATCACCCCTTGCGCGTGGGCCGGATTGGGCTGGCCGGGCACGCGGGGTGCGCCGAAATCGCGCGCGATGACAGGAAGCGCCTCAGCAGACGCAACCTCTCCGAACGCGCCCCAGGGCGTGCCTTTGGGCAGATGTGCCGGGTCCCCGATCCAGACCACAGGGATATCCGTTCTTACGGCCTCCCATGCTTTCACTGCGATTTCGGGTCCGATCCCTGCGGGTTCGCCGCAGCTGATCGCGATCGGTTTAGCCATTGGTGATTGTCGCCGCTGCGCGCAAGTCTTGCAGGAGCCCATCCGCCAAAGCCCCAAGGCGCTGCGCACGCAACTGGGTTGCGATGGTATCGCGGTCGGGTGCGGCACCATCCCCAAATTGCCGGTTGCACAGCATCAAGAACACCCGTGTCTGTCCGCCCGACCGAGTCAGGTTCGTTGAAATTTCATCCCGGTCAAGCCGTGCCAGTTCAATCGCCACATCCTGCGGGATTTCGGAAACGGGCAGCGTCTCGCGTTCCAGCACGTCTTCGGGCAGCCCTTGCGCTTCGCCGTAAAGATCATCGCAAGTGTCCACACGGCGGGCAAGTTGGGCGGCGGCGGATGCCCCACCGTCTGATCCTGCGGGCAGGTAGAAGGCCGCGTATTCAATTGCGGTTGGTGACGGGGGCGCTGATGGCACTTCGCGCACAGCGCGCAGTTGGAACAGCGCGACGCCGTTCGGGATTGATAGCGGTTGTGTCACTTCACCGGGGGCAAGCGACAGCAAAAGCGCCTGAATTTGCGGCGGATAGTTTGACACAGGCAACCAATCCAGCCGCCCGCCGCGCGCCCGGCTTGGAAGCGCTGACACTTGCCGCGCTTGGGATTCAAAGGCTGCGGTGCTTGTCAGTTGCGAAATCTGCTGCGCGCGCGCCATGGCAGCGGCGGCGCGGGGCGGCGGGGCTGCGATGATGATTTCGTTCAAAAGGACTTCGATACCGGCATTGCTGCTGCCCCCACGCCGTAGGGCCGCATCGATTTCAGCCGGGCTGACCCGTGCCGTATCCCCAAACCGCTGCCGGATATAATCCCGCCATGACACCCCCATGCGCACGAATTCTTCCAATGTGGCGCGGTCAACGCCGTTTTGTCCAAGGATCGTCAGGAACTGATCAAGCGAAAGGTTGGCCCGCTCGGCAAAGGCGACAAGTTCGGTTTCAAGCGCCTCTTCAGACAGGCGCAGCCCCGTCAGATCAAGCTGCTGCTGCTTGAGGCGGTCTTCAATCAACTGCTCGCGCGCCAGTGCATTCGGATCACCCGGCGTGCGGAACAATTCCAGAAGACGCGCACGCTGTTGCAACTCATATACCGTGATGACGCTGTCATTGACTGTGATTGCAGGCGCAAATTGCCCTTGGGCAAAGGCCGCAGAGGCCGTCAGCATGAGGGCTGTTAGGAAATGGATCAGGCGCATGACTCGTCCTCGTTTCGTCATTTTTGACAGCTTCTTGCCGGGCCAGCCACCGACCGGCCTGCACTAAAGCCGTTCAGCGACACAGACAGCCCGTAGTCTGTCGATGGGTCTACTGTAGTTGAAGATGTATAGCGGCGCGAGACCGAAAGATCGACCGTCACACATTCATTGCGCCATTCCACCCCAAGCCCGGCTGTGACGGGGCTGTCTTCGGTTACATCATAGCGGGTGTCAAAGCTGACCGCCCAGATATCGTTCACTTGCACCCGCGTGTCCAAAAGCCACTCTGAAATTGGGTCGGGGCGCCCAAGATCAGCGTCTGCTGCTTGCCACAGGTAGGATGTACTAAGTGTGAGATCGCTTGTGTTCCAATCAATTTTGACAGCCGCCATTGTCGGGGCAAGCTTGTCCCCAAGCTGTGTGCGCCCTTCAAGCCGGAACCCTTGTGGCAGGGTGAATTGCCCGGCCACAAGCCAATCAGACGCGTTCCCTTGCAGCCCGGATGTCGTGGTAAAGTCAGGGTTGATGTCTTCCCGGTAGACCCGTCCGAAGGTCAGGTTTGCCGTCCCACCCCGCACGCCGTGCCGGGCCCATTGCACGCCCACCGCCCCGCGAAAGCCCGTTTCAACCGCGTCGTCGCCCGGAAACCGCGCGCGCGCGAAAAGATTGGCGGCATCGAATTCGGGCCGGGTGCTGTCTTCGTTGGGGGGCGTTGTGCCAAAGCTGTCGGACCAGCCAAACGCGGCAATCGGCGTCAGCATTTGCGTGGCTTGCGCGCGGCGGCGCACCATTGGATAGCTGAATGTGATCTGCCCCCCCGGTGCCGTGCGCAGCCCGCTGTCAAAATCCGTCGCATCCCGCAAGCGGTAAGCATCAAGGCGCACCCCGGCTTCGGCCTTGGTCACAAGCCCCGCGCTGCTGATCCATTGCCGCTGCCAATCCACGCCTGTCCCAAGCCGCGCCACATCCCGCCCGGCGTCACCCACATCCGACCCATAGCGCACAAGCGCATCCCCGCTGACGTTCCATGTCAGCGTGCCGCCAACCTGCGGGAAAAGCCGCTTTTCGTAAGAAAAATCCGCGACAATCGGGGGGAGCGTGTTGTTAACTTCGTCATCGCGCAGCGTTTGATAGTAGGTAAAGCTGGTTTGAAACAGGTCCGTGTCCCGCGCCCGTATGATACTGATCGCACCGTCCAGTCGGTCTTTGCTGGAAAAGCCGTAATCCAGCAGATAGGCCGGATCGCTAACGGCTTCGATGTCAAAGGCCAGGTCAAATCCACGCCCGATGTCAAACAACCCGTCGGCGAAAATGTAGCTGCGAAAGTCGTCCTCTTGCAGCGTATCGCGGCTTATGGCGGCGTTGATTTCAATATCTCCGCGCAGGAAAGCCTGCCGATAGCGCGCTTCAAGTGTCTTTGTTTCGGCTGATAGGTATGGCGTCAGTGTCAGATCCCGGTGATCCCCCAGCTTGATAAAGTAGGGCAGCTTGATCCCGATCCCCAGTTGGTTGGATGTGCGGATGCGCGGTACAAGCAATCCCGTTGCCCGTTCCAGTGTTGGGTCAGGCAGTCGCGCTTGCGGTAGCCACAGAATCGGGACCCCGCGCACATGGAAGCTTGCGTTTGTGAAATAGAGTTGCCGTTCCAGTTCATCGTGGATAATCCGCTCGGCCCGGATTTCCCAAAGGGGTGCTTGCCCGCTGCAGACCCGACAGGATGTGACAGCAGTTTTGTAAAGTTGGGAATAGCGCCCTTCGGCCCGGTCAATCTGGTTTGCGGCCAGTTGCAGCTGTTGGTTCAGCACAAGCCGCGCCCCTTGCAGGATCCCGTTTTCAAGCTGCGGGTCCAGCGTGGCGCGGTTGGTGGTGATGATTTCCCCGCCGCGCCCTTGAATGACAATCGGTCCGTCGATGGTCAGCCGGTCGTTTGTTTGGTCAAAGACGATCCGCCGGGCTGAAAGCCGGGTCCCATCATAGAAGACGTTGATATTGCCTGACGCAATCAACAGGCTTTGGTTTTGGATGCTCACATCATCGGCCACCAGCGTTGCCGCTGATTGCGCGTGTAGGCTGGCGGGCAGCAGGAACAACAGAAGGGCGAGGAGGCGCATTATCCGTCCTCTTGATGTAAAAGCATTCCCATCGCCAGCCCCATGGCTGCGATTGGTGGGGCCCATGCGGCCAAAAGCACCGGGAGCTGTCCGTTTTCCCCCAAAATTTGCGCGAAGTTGCGCAAAAAATAGATTGCGAATGACAAAAAGATGGCAAGCAGGACCGCGAGCCCCGTGCGCCCGCCCCGTTGGTGGCGCAGCGTAAAGCTGGCCCCGATCATCACCATCGACACCAAGAAAAACGGCAGGGCGAGTTCCATCTGAAACCACACCTGATGGCGTTGCGCAGAAAAGCCTGCGGCTTGCAGTCGGTTGATGAAAGCGGGCAGATCCCAGATTGGGATTGATGCGGGGGTGCCGAACGAATTGCGGATTTGGTCTGCGGTCAGGGTCGAGGGGACTTGTAGCGTCGTGTGGTTTGTCGCCGATGCCTCTGGCACGGTCCCGCGCGTGAGCGGCCAGCTTTTTGCGTCGCGCAAATCCCATGCGCCGTCTTGCAGGTTAGCCGATGCCGCTTCAATCCGCCGGGTCGGGCCGCCTGCATTGGCAAAGGTCAGAAAGGTTACATCGCGCAGGACGGTGCCATCCAGATTGGCGGATGCGGCCCGGATCACGGTCTGTCCGTCTGCCCCGCCTTGGCGCAGCCAAATCCCGGTTTCCCCAAGGATCAACGCGCTTGCATCCCCTTTTAATGTCGCACTGCGCTGTTCGTATTGCTGCGATGTGGCTGCGACGATGGGGTTTAGAATCGCAACCGCGCTGATCCCGATGATCAGCGCCATGAACAGCGGCGCAAGCAGTGCGCGCAGGGCCGAACGCCCAGCCGCGCGCGTCACCACCAATTCGGACGATCGCGACAACCCAAGGAACATCGCAATCGTTGTGATAATGATGATCAGGGGCATAATGCGGTAGATCGCTTGTGGGATGTTCAGCAGTGTCAGTCCGATGATTTGTGCAAAGCTGACGTCCGCGTTTGAAAACTGCCGCAATGTGTCCACCAGCCCGATGAAGGCAAGGATCAGGAAGAATACCCCAAAGACCCCAAGGAAGGTCATCACAAAACGCCGGGCAAAATAACGATGCAGGATCATGCCGCTACCTTTGGGCGACGTTTGAACAGGTAGGGCCGGGTTGAGATGAAAAGAAGCGCCCAGATCATCGCGAACCCGGCGACAATGGGTAGGTAGGCTGTGAACCAAAGGCTTGGGTTGCTGCGCGCGATGTTCAGACCAACCGTTTCAAGCGCTTTGATCACGATGATCAAAAGGATCGCGCCGATAATTTGCCGCCAAACGCCAAAGCGCGAAAAGCCCCCGACCAGAAGCGCGGCAAAGCCAAGAAGTGCGCCGACCGTGCCAAGCAAAGCTTGGGCAAAGCGGTCGTGGCCTTCGGAGATCAGCCGGGCTGCGTCGCGCCCGGTTTCGGCCTCAAGTTCTGGCGTGGGGTTCAAAAGTTCCCACGTCATCACCTCGCGCGATGAACGCCCTTCACGTGCGCTGACCGAGATCAGGCCCCCGATGTTATAGGCAAAATCCGCAAATGATGTTGTGAACAGCCTTTGATCCGCCGTGCGTAGCGTCTGTGCCAACCCGTCGATCATCACCAACTGCGTGTCCGTCTGGGTCCGCACAAGGTAGGCTTGCGTCGCCGTATAAGTGACATGGCTGTCCGGATCGCGCAGGTCTGAGAGGAAAATATCGCGTAACTCGCCCTCGGGCGTGATCTCGCGGATGTAAACGGTGACGCCCTCTGCGGGCTCCATGAATTGGCCTTCGGTCAGCAGGCGTGCTGTGAAATTCTGTGCAATCTCGGCTTGGCGCGCATTCAACTGTGCTGCGGATGTGGGCACAAGGACATGGGTCAGGAACAGCATCATCACCGCCACGATCACCCCGAAATACGCCACGGGCCGCGCAAGCCTGAAGGCCGAAAACCCCGTTGCCTGCACCACGACAAGTTCGCTTTCGGTCGTCATGCGGTTGGTCACATAAACCGATGCCGCGAAGGCCGCGATTGGCAGGGCAAGGCGGATCACGGCGGGCAGGGAGAGTGCGGTGAATTCAAGAAAGACCCCAGCCGATTGTCCATCCGCGATCAGCCGATCAAAAAGCACAACCGCCCGGTTGATCCAATAGACCATCACCAGCACCAGACTGAAGAAGCCAAACAGCACCATCAGTTGCGACAGCATATATCTGTCAAATCGTGCCACGTCCCGCTGATCCCCAATTCGTTTTGCGACAAACTAGCCCAAGCAAGGCTGCGAGGAAACGGGGAACTGGCCTTTTTCGGCCCCCCAAGCTAGGGATTGCCGACATATGAAATGAAAGGCCGCGCGCATGTCTGATCCGATCCAAATCCACATCAAAGAAGTTGATCTTGACCAGTTGGCCGCAGCCCCCGGCGTGGTGGCTGTGTTCGTGGGTGCGGATGGTAAGCTGGATGCGGGCGCGCGCAAGGTGAACACGCTGACGCGCAAGGCGCTGGCGCGCTTGGTTGAAGGCCCCGTTTTTGCCGAAGCAAAGATGGGGGCGGCGATCGAATTGGCCTATCCTGCAGGCATGGCCGCTTTGTCGGTGATTGTTGTCAAACTTGCCCGAAATGCAGATGCCGCGCGCGCGCGCAAGGCGGGTGTCGCCTTGGCAAAGCACCATTCTGGGGCTGAAATGCTCGTGCTTGCCGGAACTTTGAAGCACGCCGATGAGGTCGCTTTGGGCATGGCTTTGCGCTGCTATCGCTTTGCCCGCCATCAAACGGCAGAGGACAAACCTTATGGCCCCGTGATCGTTATGGCCAGCAAGCCAGAGGAACTGGCGAAGGCCGCGCAGGATGGCGCTGCAATTGCGGAGGGTGTGTTCTTTACCCGTGATCTGACGAATGAACCTGCGAATGTTCTGACGACGGATGACTTCGCTGCCCGCCTCGCGGCGATGCAGGAGCTGGGTCTGGATGTTGAGATCCTTGAGGAGGATGAGCTGAAGAAGCTCGGCATGGGGGCCTTGCTGTGCGTCGGTCAAGGCTCGGCCAGCCCATCCAAGGTTGTTGTGATGCGCTGGAATGGCGGCGGGGACGAAGCGCCGTTCGCGCTTGTCGGCAAAGGTGTTGTCTTTGACACCGGTGGGATCAGCCTCAAGCCTTCGGGTGGCATGGAAGACATGACCATGGACATGGGTGGTGCGGGTGTTGTTGCGGGCGTGATGCGCACTTTGGCCTTGCGCAAGGCGCGCGCGAATGTTGTCGGGCTTGTCGGCTTGGTTGAAAATATGCCCTCAAGCACTGCGACCCGTCCGGGGGATGTTGTCACCTCAATGAAGGGCACCACGATTGAGGTCATCAATACGGATGCCGAAGGCCGCCTCGTCCTTGCTGATGTGCTTTGGTATGCGCAAGAGCGGTTTAAGCCGCGCGCGATGATCAACCTTGCGACCCTGACGGGCGCGATTATTGTTGCCTTGGGGCATGAGAACGCCGGGGTCTTTGGTAATTCGGATGAATTGGCCGGGGATTTCTTGAAGGCCGCTGCGGTTGAAGGCGAGGGCGCGTGGCGTATGCCGATGGGCCCGGCCTATGACAAAATGCTGAAATCCCGCGTTGGGGATATCCGCAACAGCGTGGGTCGCCCTGCCGGGTCGATTACGGCGGCGCAGTTCTTGGGGCGCTTTGTGAAGGATGATGTGCCGTGGTGCCATTTGGACATTGCAGGCGTGGCATCGGTGAAATCCGAAACGGCTTATGCCCCGAAAGGTGCCACAGGCTGGGGCGTGATGGCGTTGAACCGTCTGATTGCGGAGAAGTTTGAAAGCTGACATGGGCGCGGTTTATTTTTATCATCTGACCGAAACGCCGCTTGAAGCGACCTTGCCGATGCTTTTGTCCAAAGCGCGCGGTGCAGGCTGGCGCGTGTTGGTGCGCGGTACGGATTTGGGCCTGCTCGAACGGTTGGATACGCTGCTTTGGCAGGGGGCTGTTGATGATTTCGTGCCCCATGGTCTGGCCGGTGGCCCGCATGATGCGGAACAGCCAATCTTGCTTGGGACCTCTGTTGGGGCCGAGGGTTTTGGTTGCGTGATGAGCGTGGGTGGCGCGGATGTGTCTGCGGAAGAGGTTACGGCTTTGGAGCGTGCTTGCATTCTGTTTGATGGCCATGATGGCGATGCGTTGGCCCATGCCCGTGGGCAGTGGAAGGCGCTGACCGGCGCTGGTGTTGCGGCGCAGTATTGGGCGCAGGATGGTGGGCGCTGGGTGAAAAAAGCCGAGAGTGGGGCGTCTTGATTGGGTGTGGAGGGGGCGTGGCCATTGTCTCTCGGACCAATGGCGCTCCAATGACGACCCCCCGACCTGCGCTCCCCCCGGGATATTTCAAAACCAAAGAGTTGATTTGGGTGGTGCGGGTTGCGTGTGCTGTGCCTTAGAATGCGAATTCTGGGTTGAAGTCTTCGGGCAGCGCGTTGGGTGTTGCGCAGGCGGTGAGGCCGAGGAGTGAGATGATGAGGAGGATGCGCATGGGTGGTGTCCTTATCGCTTTAGAACCAAGGCGTTGTCTTTGATTTCGATGCTGCGGAAGCGTTCGAGGTAGGCCATCCCAAGAAGAGAGCCGTCCATTTGGCCGCCGTTTACCGAGGCCGGGAAATCTGTATCAACAATATCGCCCAAAGTGACCCGGTCCAATCTGACCGGCGCGATTTGCACGATCCCGTTCGCGGTTGAGGCTTGTTGTGAGTAATCGAGCGCGTTCAGGTTCAGCCCGACTTTGCGCGCATCCGCTTGCGTCAGCACCACATCCGTCGCCCCTGTATCCACAAGGAAATCCACGTCTGCCCCGTTGATGTTCAGCGTCAGGTGATAATGCCCGTCGCGAAAGCGCGGCACGACGATTTCATCACCACTTTCGGACACCGATTGGCGCGGCAGGTTGTTGCTGGCCAAATCGTTGTAAAGTCCAACCGCCCCAAGCATGCCCACAAAGATCATGACCCAGATCAGGGCTTGCTGCGCTGATTTCGCAAGGTCTTGGCGCATGGACGCCCAGAAACTGCCGCCCAAGCAGAGCAGCAGAATAATCAGGTATACGATACGCATTGTCAGATCATCGGCCATGATCCTGATATAGAGCCTATCCGCCGAGGCCGAAACCCCTGAGCCCATCAAGGATGAATTGCACGGCGAGTGCGGCAAGTAACATCCCCAGAACCCGCGTGACGATGTTCAGCCCGATTTTGCCAAGCAAGCGTTCGAGCGGGCTTGCGGCGAGGAAGCACAGGAAGACGATTGCGAGGACCGCGAGGCAAACCCCGGCGATGGCAAACAGCCCGGTGCTGCCCTCTGCCTGTCCGGCCAGCAAGATCAGCGTCGTGATCGTGCCGGGTCCGACGATCAGGGGCAGGGCAAGGGGGAAGACCGACGGATCGTTTTCGATATCCGTTTCGACGGTGTTACTGGCTTTGCGGTCTTGGCGGCGTTGGAACAACATTTCAAGCGCTGTGAGGAACAACAGAATGCCGCCGGCGATGCGGAAGGCATCCATAGAAATGCCGACAAAGCCAAGCACCGCTTCGCCCAAAAGCATAAAAACAGCCATCAGTGCCCCGGCGACAAGGCACGCGCGGATCGCGACGCCGCGCCTTTGGGTCGGGGTCATGCCTTGTGTCAGTGCGATGAAGAGCGGGGTCAGGCCCAGCGGGTCGATGATGATGAACAGCGTGGTGAAAGCTGGGATCAGGACGGCGGCGTCGGTCATCTTGGCTGGCCTGCACGCTTAGCAGGGGCGTTTGCCAAACAGAAAGACCCGGCGATACGCATCATGCGTTTGCCTTTTCAAGCTTTTCAAGGGCGATCATCCACATCGCCTCGGCCTTTTCCAGCCCTTGCATGACTTCGGCGTATTTCTTGTTCCATGTTTCCAGTTCGCCCTTCTTGGCGTCTTCATACAGGTCTGGATCGGCTAGTTTCTTGGCGAGTTTGTCGCGCATCGCGTTGATTTTTGTCACGCGCTCTTCGCATTTGCGCACCTCGGCCTTCAGGGCAAGCCGTTCATCGCGTGTGATCGCTTTGGGTTTGGGTGCTGCTGGTTTTGCTTTCTCGATCTTTTCAGGGGTCAGCAACATTTTGCGATAGGCGGGCAGATCTTCTTCGTAGGGTTTCACACGTCCGTTGCTGACCAGCCAAAGTCGATCGGCCACAAGCGACAGCAGGTGCATGTCGTGGCTTACAAGGATCACCGCGCCAGAGTATGCCGTCAGCGCCTCGACAAGCGCTTCGCGGCTTTCGATATCAAGGTGGTTTGTCGGCTCATCAAGGATCAGCAGATGCGGGGCAGGGAGTGTTGCCAGCAGCAGCGAGAGGCGCGCCTTTTGTCCGCCTGACAGCCTGCCAACTTCGGTGTCGGCTTGATCCGCCCCAAGTCCAAAGCCCGCAAGCCGTGCGCGCAGCTTGGCCTGTCCTTCATGTGCGCGTTCGCGGAGCAGGTGATCAAGCGGCGTTTCCTCGATGCGGAGTTCGTCGACTTGGTGCTGTGCGAAAAAGCCGATGCGCAGTTTGTTCGATGTTGTCATCTTGCCGCGCGCGACGGTCAGTCGGCCTGATAGCATCTTGGAAAGCGTTGATTTCCCTTCGCCGTTGCGCCCAAGCAGCGCGATACGGTCATCTTGGTCGATGCGCAGGTTCAGATCGTGCAGGATGATCTGGTTGCCATAGCCCACAGCCGCCCCTTCGGTCGCAATGATCGGCGGGGACAGTTCTTCGGGTTCGGGGAAGGTAAAGACAGTGCGCGCCGCATCTTCGGGCGCGCGGATAGTTTCCATCTTTTCAAGCATTTTGACGCGCGATTGCGCCTGTTTCGCCTTTGACGCCTTGGCTTTGAAGCGGTCCACGAAGGCCTGCAAATGTGCGCGCTTGTCATCTTGCTTGCGTGCCGCAGCAGCCATGAGCGCGCGCTTTTCAGCGCGTTGTTTGGCGAAACTGTCGTAATTGCCGGTGTAGTAGATCAACCCTTTGTCTTCGAGGTGCAGGATACCCCCGACCGAGCGGTTCAACAGTTCCCGATCATGGGACACGATCAGGACGGTGTGGGGGTATTTGACAAGGTAGGCCTCAAGCCAAAGCGCGCCTTCAAGGTCGAGATAGTTTGTCGGTTCGTCAAGCAGCAGCAGGTCGGGTTCGGAGAACAGCACTGCGGCAAGGGCCACGCGCATCCGCCACCCACCAGAGAAGGCCGAGCAAGGCATGGATTGTTCGTCATGGGTGAAGCCAAGACCTTTGAGGATTGAGGCGGCCCGCGCTTCGGCGGACCACGCGTTGATATCCGACAGGCGCAGTTGCACTTCGGCGATGCGGTTTGGATCTGTCGCCGTTTCGGCTTCAGCCAGCAGCGCTTCGCGTTCTGTATCGGCGCGCAGGACGGTGTCGATCAGCGATACTTCATTGCCCGGCACCTCTTGGCTGACACCCCCGATTTTCCAGCCCCGTGGCATGTCAATGCTGCCGGTATCCAGGATCATATCCCCCCGGATCACGTTGAACAGTGTGGTCTTGCCGGTGCCGTTGCGCCCGACAAGCCCAACCTTGTGTCCGGCAGGGATCGTTACGGATGTATTTTCGATCAATGTGCGACCGGAAACCGAATATGTGATGTCTGAGATTTTGAGCATGGGTGGGCTTTGCCTGATCGCGGCCGCGCGGTCAATGCGATAGGGCCTTCCCATGACCTGCACCCCATGTTAGGGCGCGCCCATATGATATTCCGGGGCTTTGCGCCCCATGATCAAAGGACGAACACCATGGCTATCCAGCGCACATTTTCTATCATCAAACCCGACGCCACCAAGCGGAACCTCACAGGCCAGATCGTGGCCAAGTTTGAAGAAGCCGGTCTGCGCATCGTCGCATCCAAGCGTATCCAGTTGACGCTGGTCCAAGCGCAGCAGTTTTATGGTGTGCACTCAGAGCGTCCGTTCTTTGGTGAGCTGTGCGAATTCATGATTTCCGAGCCGATTGTTGTGCAGGTTCTGGAAGGTGAAGATGCGATTGCAAAGAACCGCGAAGTGATGGGGGCCACGAACCCGGCTGATGCGGCTGAGGGCACCATTCGTAAGGAATTCGCCCTGTCCATCGGTGAGAATTCTGTGCACGGTTCCGATGCGCCTGAAACGGCTGCTGAAGAGATTGCGTTCTTCTTCTCTGGCTTGGAATTGGTGGGTTAATAACCCACCCTACGTCTGTGATTTTGGCCTTCCAGCTGTTGTGGCTGGGGGGCTTTTTTGTGCGGTGCGGAGGGGGGAGTTACTTTTCCACAACCCCAATCCGGTTCAGAAATTCTTCAAGTTCAGAGCGGTCTTCGTCAAAGCTTTGCGTTTTGAGGGCGTCGAATTTTTTGCGCAGCGCTTGCTTTTCAGCGCCTTTGCAGTCGTTCCAAGGCCGTCCCTGAAGCGCCATGTGCAAGACGTAGTACATGATGAAATGCGGGCGCGTGCCTGCTTCAAGCAGTTTGGTATAGGCGGCATCCGCACCCAGATCGTGCAGGTCTTCGGCGGTGTTGATCCCGACGGATTTCAGGGCCTTGGCTTGCGCCGGGCCGATATTGCGGATGGTTGTTAGATCAGCCATGTCCGCAGTTTAGCGCCTGCGCTGTCGCAGGGCCAGTGCCGCTAGATGCTGGCGAAGTCTTTGAAGACCGGCTTTTGCTTGGGTGTTTCGCTTCCCGCTTGTTGTGGTGCGGGGGCCGGTGCCGGATCGGGCTGCTTTGATTTTGGCTGTGCCATCATCGATTTCCTTTTGTAACTCGTTAATACGTTAACGATCCTGAACAACCAGAAGCGGCTGTCAAGGTTTTGTTACATCAGACTGCGCGACAAAGACGGCTGAACAAAGCCTTTTGGTGGGCAGGTCACACCCAATTGAATTGAATGTGATCTACTTACTACGGCGTTTTGGCGTGGCATTTGGGCCTTTGCCGCCGGGTTTTCCCCGTGGCTTTCCGCCCGGTGGCACGAACCGTTTGGAGGTATCTGACGCACTGGCCCGTGGCTTGCCGCCCTCAGGCTTGCGGAACGGTTTATCCCCACCGGGCTTGCGGAACGGCTTGTCGCCGGGCTTGCCCTTGCGTGCAGGTTTGTCGCCGTCTTTGCCTTTGTAGGGTGGTTTGCCATCCTTGCCTTTATAGGGGGGCTTGCCATCTTTGCCCTTGTAGGGGGGCTTTTTGGCGACCAGCGCATCGCCGTGGTCTTTGCGCTGAGGCTTGCTGCGCGGTTTGCGCGGGGCCGTGTCATCGGCGGCACCGGGAATCGGTTTGATCGCATCTTCGCGCGGCGCGCGCGAGGGGGGCGGCGTGGAAGTATCGCGCTTTTGGTAGGCTTTCTTGCTGGGCCGCGCGCCGCGTTCGCTGATTTGCGGGACGCCGTCCAGCGCTTTGAGCGAGGCTTGGTTTTCAAGACGCATATCGCTGCCAACCGCCTTTAGGAATCCAGGTACCGCGGATTCCTTGATCTCGACGAATGTTTCATTGGGCTGGATGCGGATCGCACCGATTTCGCGTTTGGTGATATCACCGGCCTTGCAGATCATCGGCAAAAGCCAGCGCGCTTCGGCCTTGCCTTCGCGGCCGACATCGACGCTGAACCACTTGGAGGGGCCAAAGGGCGCGCGTTCGGCACGTTCTTTCTTTTCATAAGCAGGCGCTTTGGCGTGCGGGTCCACGAAAGTCAGATCTTCGGGGGCCGATGCGTTGCCCGCATAAAGCCGCAGATAGGCCGCAGCGATCTTTTCAGGGGCGTGGGATTCAAGCAATTTGGCCGCAAACGCCTGTTCGTTCTCGGTGAAATCGGTGGTCCAGACATCATCGTTCAGAAGGCGCTCTTCATCCTTGGCCTGCACTTCGTCGGCCGTGGGCGGTACAGCCCATTCAGCAGTAAGCTTGCCCCATTTCAGAAGGTTCTCTGCGCGGCGCCGCATCTTTTGCGGCACGATCAGTGCTGAAATCCCCTTGCGCCCGGCACGGCCCGTGCGCCCAGATCGGTGCATCAGCGTTTCGGCATTGGTTGGCAAGTCCGCATGGATGACCAGTTCAAGGTTCGGCAAATCAATCCCGCGCGCGGCTACATCGGTGGCGACACAGACCCGCGCGCGCCCGTCGCGCATGGCTTGCAAGGCGTGAGAGCGTTCGTTTTGCGAAAGCTCACCTGAGAGGGCCACGACGGCAAACCCCCGGTTGGATAGCCGCGTTGTGAGCCGCGTTACCATCGCGCGAGTGTTGCAAAAGACGATGGCATTTGGTGCCTCGTAATAACGCAACATATTGATGATCGCGTTATCCGCGTCGTGCTGTGCCACGGTCAGGGCCCGGTAGGAAATATCGGCATGCGGCGTTGATTTGTTGACGGTGCTGATGCGGATCGCGTTTGACTGGTAGGATTTGGCCAGCTTTTCGATCATCGGCGGGACGGTGGCCGAAAACATCAGGGTGCGGCGCGTTTCGGGCGCTTCGCCAAGGATGAATTCAAGGTCTTCGCGAAAGCCAAGGTCAAGCATTTCATCGGCCTCGTCCAGCACGATGGCCCGGATTGCGGACATATCAAGCGAGCCGCGCAGGATATGGTCCTTCAGACGGCCCGGTGTCGCCACAACGATATGCGCGCCGCGCTCAAGCGTGCGCTTTTCTGTGCGCATATCCATGCCGCCAACGCAGGACGCCATGACAACGCCCGCGCCGCGATAAAGCCACGACAGTTCGCGGTTCACCTGCATCGCAAGTTCGCGGGTGGGTGCGATGATCAGGGCAAGGGGTTTATCAGCCTGATCAAATTTGCCGTCTTCATTCAGGATCGTTGCGCCAATCGCCAACCCAAAGCCAACCGTCTTGCCAGACCCCGTCTGGGCCGAGACCAGCAGATCTTCGCCTTCGTGCGTGGGGTCGGTGCAGGCCTCCTGTACGGGGGTCAGCGTATCATAGCCTTGTTTTTCAAGGGCATCGGCAAGGGTCTGGATCATGGGGCGTCTTTCGGTGGCGTTCGGGGTCGCCTAAGCCTGTTGGCCCGCTTTGTATAGGCCTTTGTCAGGTGTTTTCAGCAAACCATGCGTTTATTCGTGCGGAAAGAGCAGCCCAGACCTTGGGTGCGCCGCGTTTCACTTTGACGCCGACGCGGGTTTCAAGGTGATCTGCGGTGACATTATAGTCGCGCCATGATCCGCCGCCTGTTTCCAGATTGGCGATGACAGGCTGCACCCGGTCGATGGATTTGGCAAAGATGGCATCATCGGTTTGGGTAGCTTCAAATTCGTCCCATAGGCTGCGGAATTCACCTGCTTGATCGGCGGGAAGAAGCGCGAAGATGCGATCCGCTGCTGCCTGTTCGATGGCGGCTTGCGCGGCTTCATCGCGCGCCGCAGAGCTATGGATCGGAATATCGCCTGCGTCGATCTCAACCAGATCATGCAGCAAAAGCATCTTGATCACCCGGTCCACATTCACTGGCTTTTCGGCGTGTTCGGCCATCACCAGCGCGTAAAGCGCGATGTGCCAGCTGTGTTCGGCGCTGTTTTCATGGCGCGAGCCGTCATTCAGCGTCGTACCTCGGACGACTGATTTCAGCTTGTCGGCCTCGATCAGGAAGGCAAGTTGCTGGTTGATCCGGTCGCTCATGCGCTGAAATCGGCTTGCATGCGTGCCTTTGGGGGCCGCGCGTTGCGTTTGACCAGCAGCGTGTCGAAGAATTCGGGGTCGGGGAACCCGTCCCAAGGGTAATGCCCGTGGCAGGCGTTCACGAAAGCCTCAATCACAGCCGCATCATGGATCTGGATGTCGGCAAAGCGCTTGGCCTTGGCGGCTTTGAGTTGGAACACATTTTCCACGGGCGGTAGCTGTTCAAAGCCGATTACTGGCCAAGTCCCATCGTTCAGGTGATCTGGGCGCAACATCACCAAAGCGATCATTTCTGAAATGCCGATGGGTGTGGGCGTTTTGTCGGTGTCCAATAACCTTAAGGTCAGCAGGCAAAGCACTGCATTCTCTGGGGTTTCTTCACTTTCAATGATCTGCCCGGCAGCATGTGAGCCATCCAAGAGAGGGATCAAAAAGATATCGGCCTGTTGGGCGTTTGCCATAACCTACCAGCCTTTGGGCAGGGGTTTCACTTCGTCGTCTTCGGCTTCCACGGCGGGCGCAGGCGCGGCTTGCCGTTTGGCTGCGGCTGCTGCCAGCATCTCGCGCGCGCGCGCCTCAGAGCGGCGCACGCGGATTGCGGTAAGGTAGGCCTCTTGCAGGGACTGCGATGAGGCCCCCATCATTTCGCCGATCTGGTCAACGATCTTGGGATCACCCGACGCCTCGGCCTCGGCCAAGGCCTGTTTGGCGATGTCTTGTGCCGTGTCTTCTGTATAGCCCATGGGGAACCTACCGCGTGTTTTCAGTCAATCTGCGGCGGACATAATCGGTGACTGTGTCAATCATAGGGTCCATATGTGGATCTTCAAAGAAATGCCCGGCACCTTCCATGCATTCATGGGTGATGGTGATGCCCTTTTGTTCGTGTAACTTGTTTACAAGGTTCACGGTGTCTTGGGGCGGCGCGACCCGGTCGTTTGTGCCGTTCATGATCAGCCCTGAGGACGGGCAGGGCGCAAGGAAGCTGAAGTCATACATATTCGCCGGGGGTGAGACGCTGATGAAGCCGGTGATTTCAGGGCGGCGCATCAAAAGCTGCATCCCGATCCATGCCCCGAACGAGAAACCCGCGACCCAGCAATGTTTGGCGTTATTGTTCATCGACTGAAGGTAGTCGAGCGCTGACGCCGCATCGGACAATTCGCCCACGCCTTGGTCGTATTCGCCTTGGCTGCGCCCCACGCCGCGGAAGTTAAACCGCAGTACCGTAAAGCCCATGTTGTAGAACGCATAGTGCAGGTTATAGACAACCTTGTTGTTCATCGTCCCGCCAAACTGCGGGTGCGGGTGCAACACGATCGCAATCGGTGCATCACGATCTTTTTGCGGGTGGTAGCGCCCTTCAAGGCGCCCTTCTGGGCCGGGGAAAATGACTTCGGGCATAGAGTTCCGTTTTATTTGGGCTGCGCATTTCTTGACGAAAACGCTCAGGCACTTTAGAAAGATTCTAAATCGGGCGTGACTTAACGTCCGACAGGGTTGGCATGACCTAATCATGACAGCCGCTGACGTCAATGAAATTGCGCTTTTTCAACTGGGGGACGGTCATGAAGCTGAGCACAAAGGGCCGCTATGCGATGGTTGCGATGGCTGACCTTGCGTTGCAGGGCGCGGATATGCTGACCAATCTGACCGAAATTTCAAAGCGTCAGGATATTTCGCTTCCCTATTTGGAGCAGCTGTTTGTGAAACTCCGCCGCGCTGGCTTGGTTGAATCCGTGCGTGGCCCCGGTGGGGGCTATCGTCTGGCCCGGTCTCCATCCGACATTCGGGTGTCCGATGTGTTGGAGGCCGTGGATGAGACGGTGAATGCTTTGCATAAAGGGGCGGGGGCTTCGGGGGCTGCGTCCGGGTCGCGTGCCCAGTCGATGACCAATCGTTTGTGGGAGGGGCTGTCTGCACAGGTCTACGTGTTTTTGCATCAGGCCCGGCTGTCGGATGTGATTGGCAATGATCTGGCCCCTTGTCCGGCGGTCCCGGCGCTGTTTGAGGTGGTTGATGAAGATGCGTGACCAAAATGAGCCGCTGCGCCGCACGCTATTTTTGAGTTGGGGGCGCTGCCCCCGGCTCCGCCTCCCCCGGGATATTTCCAAACCAAAGAGTTATTTTTGATGGCCCGGATTTATCTGGATCACAATGCGACCACGCCTTTGCGCATGGAGGCCCGCGATGCGATGGTTGCGGCGATGGATGTTGTTGGCAATCCTTCTTCTGTGCATGCGGAAGGCCGGGCTGCGAAGGGGCTTGTCGAGGCGGCGCGGGCGCAGGTGGCTGAAGCGGTCGGGGCGGCGAATGCCGATGTAATCTTTGTATCTGGCGCGACAGAGGCCGCGGCTTTGGCCTTGGCGGGCTGCGGCTTGGTCGCTTCGGGCTTAGAGCATGAGGCGGTTTTGGCTTGGGTCGATCCGGTTTTGCCTGTGGTGGACGGGGTTGTTCAGGTGGCTGATCCTGCAGGGTCTGTCGTCCAATTGGCCAATTCTGAGACCGGGATCGTGCAACGCCTGCCTACCGGGCTTGCGGTATCGGATATTACCCAAGGATTTGGCAAGCTACCGTTTGCTTACGAATGGTCTGGCGTCGAAATGGTGTTCCTGTCGGCCCATAAGTTTGGCGGCCCCAAAGGCGTGGGTGCGCTGATTGTGCCCCAAGGCCATGACATTGCTGCGCAAATCAAGGGTGGCGGCCAAGAAATGGGTCGCCGGTCAGGCACCGAGAATGTGATTGCGATTGCCGGATTCGGCGCAGCCTGTGCTGCCGCGCAAGCCGATCTTGCGAATGGTGTCTGGGACCGGGTTGCGGAACTTAGAAATATTCTAGAAAAGACCATTGAGGCCGGCGAAAAGAATACTATTTTTGTCGGGAAAGCGTTTGACCGCCTGCCCAACACGTCCTGCATGATCAGCCCCGGCTGGAAAGGCGAGACGCAAGTGATGGCGATGGACCTTGCGGGCTTTGCTGTTTCGGCAGGTTCGGCCTGTTCCAGCGGCAAGGTCAAGGCCAGCCGCGTGTTGCAGGCGCTGGGATATAATGACGGGGACGCGGCCTGCGCATTGCGCGTGTCGCTGGGACCGCAGACGACGAAAGATGAGGTGCTGCGTTTCGCGGATGCCTGGTTGAGCAAAAGAACAAAGATCCGCAGCGCTACGGCTGCTTGAGAGGGAAACAACATGGCTGCTTTGGACAACATGGACGTCAAAGAAGGTGTCGATCAGGAAACTGTCGATGCGGTGAAGGAACTTTCAGGCGCTTACAAATACGGCTGGGAGACTGAGATTGAGATGGATTACGCCCCCAAGGGCGTGAACCCAGATATCGTCCGTTTGATTTCTTCAAAGAACAATGAGCCCGAGTGGATGACGGACTGGCGTCTGTCTGCTTTTGAGCGTTGGGGGAAGATGGAAGAACCGTCGTGGGCGATGGTCAACTACCCTGACATCGATTTTCAGGACATCTATTACTATGCCCGTCCCAAAAGCATGGCAGAAAAGCCGAAGTCTTTGGATGATGTCGATCCGAAACTGCTTGAGACGTATAAAAAGCTGGGCATTCCTTTGAAGGAACAGGCGATCTTGGCTGGTGTTGAAGGTGCCGAGGCGATGCCCGCTGAGGGCCGTAAGGTTGCTGTGGATGCGGTGTTTGATTCCGTGTCAGTTGGCACGACCTTCCAGAAAGAGCTTGAGGCTGCCGGTGTCATCTTCTGTTCCATTTCGGAGGCGATTGAAAAGCATCCTGAGCTGGTGAAGAAGTATCTGGGCACTGTCGTGCCGCCCTCTGACAACTTCTATGCCACTTTGAACAGCGCCGTCTTCTCGGATGGCTCATTTGTCTACATCCCGCCGGGTGTGCGCTGCCCGATGGAGCTTTCCACCTATTTCCGTATGAACGCGCAGGGCACAGGCCAGTTTGAAC
>CAYPVL010000012.1:34880-48503 GCA_964414165.1 uncultured Cognatiyoonia sp. | reverse complement strand
GCAACATGACCTTCCTGCGCACCGCCGTGAACGCCCAGCGCAAGGCGCGCGGCGAAGATGAAATGTCGGCAGGAGAGTTCCTTAAAGTGGTCCGCGAAAAGGCAAAAGCGCTGAAGATTGATGCTGATATGCTGAAGCGCCCGGTCAACGTCGGCTTTTCGGGTGGTGAAAAGAAGCGTAACGAAATTCTGCAAATGGCGATGCTTGAGCCGAAGATGTGCATCCTTGATGAAACGGATTCGGGCTTGGACGTTGATGCGATGAAGCTTGTGTCTGAGGGCGTGAATGCCCTGCGCAGTGAGGGTCGGTCGTTTCTTGTGATCACCCATTATCAGCGCCTGCTTGATCATATTAAGCCCGACGTTGTGCACATCATGGCCAATGGGCGGATCGTGAAATCCGGCGGCCCGGAACTGGCGCTTGAAGTTGAAAACAACGGCTATGCCGACATTCTGGAAGCGGTGTCCTAAGATGGCCCTTGCGAAAATGAAAGCAGACGCGACCGAGGCCCGGCTGGCAGTGATGGACTTGCCAGCAGGCGGGGATACCGCGCGCCAAGCCGCCTTGGCCCGTGTCAGCGCGATGGGCCTGCCCGGCAAGCGCGATGAGTATTGGAAATACACCGATCCAACGTCGCTTGTGCAGCCAACAGCGTCCGAGGCTGCATTGTTTGATAATGACGAAGGCCCGCTGTTTGATGATATCGACCGTATCAAAATTGTCTTTGTGGATGGTGTCTATGATCCTGCGTTATCTAGCGATCTGACCGGTGAAGGGCTTGAGGTTGGTCTTTTGGCCGAAGCTCTTGCGACTGATATTCATTGGGCGCACGATCTTTACGGCACGCTTGAGGCCGCAGGTCAAAACCCGGTCGAACGTCCATTGGCCGCTTTGAATACAGCCTTCGCCACCAATGGTGCGGTGATCCGCGTGACAGGAAAAGCGTCCAAGCCCGTGAACCTGATCTATCTGCATCAGGACACGACGTCGGATGCTGTCCTGCATAACCTTGTGAAGGTCGAAGCAGGGGCAGAGGTAACTTTGCTGGAAACGGGTCCCGCTGCGGCGCGTTTCTCTGAATGCCTTGAAGTTGATGTGGCCGAAGGCGGCACTTTCCATCATGTCCGCGCGCAGGGCCGTGACCATGAACGCCGCGCTGTTACCCATTGCTTTGCGCGCGTGGCGGCTGAGGCGACATTTAAATCCTTCACGCTAACTGTGAACGGCAAACTGACCCGCAATGAATGCGTGATCGACATTGTTGGCGACAACGCCATCGCCCATGTGGCTGGGGCCTGCCTTGGGGATGGTGCTGATTTCCATCACGATGATACGGTTTTTGTCACCCATGATGCGGTGGATTGCGAAAGCCGTCAGGTGTTCAAGAAAGTCCTGCGCAACGGGGCGACAGGTGTATTTCAGGGTAAGATCCTTGTGAAAGAGGGGGCCCAGAAAACCGACGGCTATCAGATCAGCCAATCGCTGTTGTTGGACGGGGATTCCGTCTTTCTGGTCAAGCCCGAGCTTGAGATTTACGCCGATGATGTGGCCTGTTCACATGGGTCTACATCCGGGGCGATTGATGAAGATGCGCTGTTTTATCTGCAATCGCGCGGGGTGAGCCGGAAAGAAGCAACGAACCTTTTGACCCTTGCATTTCTGGCCGAGGCTTTGGAAGAAGTCGCCGATGAAACCTTGGCCGAACAATTGCGCGACCGCCTTGAAGGCTGGCTTGCGCGGCACGCCGGCTAGGGATGGCCGTTAGCACCGATATGATCCGCACATGGCGGCAGCCGCGCGTGGTCATGCGCAGCCTTCTGGCCATGGGCCAGCGCGAGGATCGGGCGATTGCCTATCTCATGGCGGCTTGCGTCATTGCGATCATTGCGCAACTGCCGATGATCGCACGGTGGAATGCGGGCTTTGATGTCCCGACCGGGACCGAGCAGATGGAAATGGGCACGCGCGTGCAATATGCGGTGATGTCTTGGCTGATGATCGCGCCACTGATGATGTATGCCGTCGCAGCCATTTTGCATATCATTGCAAAGGTTTTTGGCGGGAAAGGGACGTGGTTTTCAGCACGGCTTGCACTGTTCTGGAGCTTTCTGTCCACAACGCCTGCCTTGTTGCTTTACGGGTTGGCCTATGGATTTATCGGCAACGGCCCGCAAGCCAATCTTGTTGGCTTTATCTGGTTCGCGGCATTCGCAATCATCGGGTTCCTCTGCTTGCGCGAAGCCGAGAAAGCGCCGGTGTAGTATGAACGCAGCCCTGCAATTGGTGATCGAAACCTTCCAGCGTCCGCGCGATATCGCAGCAGAGATCACTGCCCGGCACGATGATCGCGCGACGCTTTGGTCTGGTGCATTCCTTGTGATCATTCTGGTCGGCATCGTGCAATTCGCGGTGCGCCACTTTACGCCCGACCCGATCGCAACCCCCGAAACAGAAGAGCTTTTGCGCGTGATGGACGCCATCTTTGCCACGCCCTTCCTGACGATCTTGATCATGGGCAGTGCGCTGATCATGTCTGTCTTTGCGATCTACCTTGGTGGGCGGATGATTGGCGGCACCGGGCATTTCCCGCAAACACTGGCCATCATGTCGTGGCTGCAGTTTGTGAACGCGGTGACAGGCAGTATCACGGTGGTTCTGCTTGCGCTTTCACCGCAGCTTCACGGGATCGCGTCGGTGTTTCACCTGATCATCAGTTTCGCGATTTTCTATGTCACCCTTCATTTCATCGACGTCCTGCATGGGTTCAACAGCCTTTGGACGGCTTTCGGGACGATGGTGATCAGCTTTGTCGGTCTGGCCATCGGCCTTGTTCTGATCCTTGTCATGATTGGCGGTGCTGCCGTCCAAACAGGAGCCATCTGAATGTATGATGTGCACAAAATCCGCGCCGAATTCCCGATCTTGTCGCGGCAGGTGAATGGCAAACCGTTGGTTTACCTCGACAATGGTGCCTCGGCCCAAAAGCCGAAAGCGGTGATTGATGCCGTGACGCGCGGCTATGCTGAGGAATATGCGAATGTGCATCGCGGCCTGCATTTTCTGTCAAACCTTGCGACCGAGAAATATGAAGGTGTGCGTGCCAAGATTGCCCGCTTTATTGGCGCTGCATCCGAGGACAGCATCATCCTGAATTCGGGTACAACCGAGGGGATCAATATGGTCGCCTACGGCTGGGCGATGCCGCGCATTGAGGCGGGCGATGAAATTATCCTGTCCATTATGGAGCATCACGCCAATATCGTCCCGTGGCATTTCCTGCGTGAACGCCATGGCGTCGTGATCAAATGGGTGGATGTGGATGCGAACGGCGATCTCGATCCGCAACATGTGATTGACGCGATCACGCCCAAGACGAAGCTGATTGCAATCACCCATATGTCAAATGTGCTTGGCACCGTGGTGGATGTGAAAACGATCACCGCTGCTGCCCATGCCAAGGGCGTGCCGGTGCTGGTTGATGGCTCTCAGGCGGCTGTGCACATGCCGGTGGATGTGGCTGATCTGGGATGTGATTTCTATGCGATCACCGGGCACAAGCTGTATGGGCCATCGGGGTCCGGTGCGATTTATGTGGCCCCCGACCGCATGGCCGAGATGCGCCCCTTTATTGGTGGTGGTGACATGATCAAGGATGTGCGCCGCGATGGGGTTGATTACAACGACGCGCCAATGAAATTCGAGGCGGGCACGCCGGGGATTGTGCAAACCATCGGGCTGGGTGTGGCGCTGGATTACATGATGGATGTGGGGATGAAGAATATCGCCGCCCATGAGATCGCGCTGCGTGATTATGCCAAGATCAAATTGGATGGGTTGAATTGGCTGCAAGTGCAGGGGAATTCGGCGACCAAGGGCGCGATCTTTTCGTTCACCTTAGACGGTGCTGCGCACGCGCATGATATCTCGACTGTGCTGGATAAGCGCGGGGTCGCGGTGCGCGCAGGATCACATTGTGCGATGCCGCTGATGGATCATATGGGCGTGTCGGCGACGTGCCGTGCATCTTTCGGGATGTATAACACCACCGATGAGGTGGATGTTTTGGTTGACGCGCTTGAATTGTGTCACGAACTGTTCAGCTAGCAGGAAGGGGCAGACCATCGGTCTGCCCCCTTACTGATTACCCGCAATACGCGTTACCCGCAGAACAGGTCTTCGCGGTAGTCCACATCATCGCGATGCTTTTCCACAAAGGCCATTATGTTCGCCATAGTGCAATTAGCACCAAAGCCTTTCCAAGGCGTGAACCCGTGCACATGAAGGACGCTTTCGCGATCTTCTTTCAAAATACGGGCGATCACAGAGGCGACAATCTTGCCGCCAACACCTGTCAGCTTGCCTTTGCCTGACGCTTCGGCCTCTTGCAGGCAGTAGAACCAAAGCGGGGTTTTGTCGATGTGGGCATCTTTCAGCGGTTTCGGCGGATGCAGCTCTGCGAGGCCAAGATGGCGCGCCATTTGCTGACCCGAGGGGAGTTGCATCGCTGTGCGATCCCGCAGGATATTGCGCAGCGCCAGTTTCTTGGCCTGCGGGAGGGGGATTTTGTGGTTTCCCCATTCCAGCCCGCTTCCGACAATGAAATCTGGCAGCTCAAATAGCGTATTGGCCATTTTTGTGCCAACCGGCAGCGCCTTCTGCGCCTTTGGTCCAAAGAACTGCGCCATTTCAATTGTCGCACCTGCATCGCGTGGGCCGAAGCCCCGCAGCGCAAATAGATCAAGCGGCGCTTCTCCGTGACGCAGCACATATTCATGCTGCACCGTAGCGTGCCCAAAGCGATAGGCCGCTACCGAGAATTCAGCGGGCATCATTGGGGCGCCGGGGAACAGATCATGGGCAAAAGCGTGATCAATATCTGCCTGATCCACGAAAGCGGGCAGGAATTCATTGATGACAATCCACTGATAATGCAGGCGGATAAAACGGCGGACCTGTTCAAAGGTCTGTAATCCGGGATTGATGACCCCATCCCAAACCTCGGATCGCACGCCCATGGCGGCGCAATCCGCGATATCATGGCCTGCGTCTTTGTTCTTTTTGGCTTTGCTCATCAGGATATTGTGCAGGGCAATGAAGGCCCCCTGGACCTGACTGACAAGGATGTTTTCATCGTTGCGAAAGTCCCCGATCAGTGCGCGGCCCTTGCAGTTGCGGGCCAGATCATAAGGGTTATCTTTGCGCCCAAAAAGCAGGAATTCGTGGGCATCTCCTTCGCCGTAAAGATAGGGCGATGCTTCTGGGCCGTCGCCATACACGCAGTCAAGATCCAGTTCAGGGGTGCGAATGTTGCGGATATTGCGTGGATCAATCTTTGTGCCAATCGCGCTGGTCGCATCAAGGGTGATATCATGATCAATGAACTGACCAAGGAAGGTCATCCCGGCATCCGCCGTACCCGGCTGCACCTTTTTGACGCGCATCGTTTCGACAAGCTTGTCAAAAGCGTCAACGATATCGGGCCTTGTCAGATTGCCAGTGACCGGATTGGCATCCAGCAAATAGCCAAACACCTGCGGTAAGGGTCGGTCATCGTTCAGCGCATGGTGATCAAGGCATTCCTTTAGGAACAGGTCGAGACGGGACATCCCGTGGGGCATCTGTGTCATCGTATAAGTCTCCAGAAATATTGGATATGATTTTAAAATGGGCTTGGTCGTGCGGGCAGGGTGGGGAATATGTGGCCGCAAACCAAGTCTGGAAATCCCGACCCACCCGTTTTGTCATTGCGAGCGGCGGGGCGCGCTTGTATAGCAAACCCACGGTCCGTTAGCTCAGCTGGATAGAGCGCTGCCCTCCGAAGGCAGAGGCCAGAGGTTCGAATCCTCTACGGACCGCCAATCTTTCATCGGATATGATTTATCAGCGCATCTGCTTGATCAGCGCCACTTCGTGCCGCTTCAAGGTCGTCCTTGCAGAGGGGCCGAAGCTTTCCAGATCATCTACCAACGCAGGAAACAGCCGCAGAAGTTCGGCCTGCGTTGCGGCGTCCATCGCGGTGAATGTGCGTGTGCCGGGGTGGAAGCTTTCGGAAGGTACCCCATCGCCGAAGATGATTTCGTGTTGTGCGAACATCAGGTGGATGTAGGTCACAGTGCCGCCTGTGCGCCGTTTGATCGTTGTATCATTGGTCAGCGTCAGGGCAGGGGCCAGCGCCTCATCCGCGCCGCAAAGCAGATCGCAGCGCCAGTCTGACAGCAGCATCCGGTGTTGGGGTGAAACCTCAAAGGCGCGCAGGTTCCCGATTGCCCCTGCATCAAAGCGCACCGGCGCCAGATCGCCTGTGGCCAGTACCGTGGATGTGCCGATCCATTTGACCGGCTGCAGCCCATGGTCAAGCGTATAGACCTTATCGCCGACCGCGATATCTTCGATCCGGCGCGCGCCGCCTGCGGTGATGATCCGGGTCCCGGCGGTGAAACAGGCGATGTTTTCGATGTTGCGGAAGGCAACCCGCTTGCCCGTTTCAGATCCGTCATCCTTAAGGTAGACCACATGCCCTTCGCCTGTGCTAGGATCGTCGTTCAGCCAATCAACGCGGAAATCGCCGCCGGTGACGTTCAGCGTGTCTGTCCCGTCCCCACCATCAAGATGGTGCACATGCGCCCCATTGCCCAGATTGACCCGGTCTTCCCCGTCGCCAAGATAGGCCCAGTCTACCGTCGCCCGTGCCCCAATTGTCAGGGTGTCGGCCCCGCCATCGGTGCTGATTACACCGACGCGTGCGGATTGGGTGACGGTGATGGTGTCATCCCCGGAACCGGTCACAAGCCGTTCCACATCTGCCCCGCCCGAAAGCGTGACGCTGTCATCGCCCGCCCCCATATCGGCGCGTCCGATGATCTTGCCGCTGGACATGATCAGGGTGTCGTCGCCCGCGCCCATCAGCAGGCTTTCGTTCAATCTGGTCCCGCCGGTGATGGTGACCGTGTCGTCACCTGCGCCCGTATCGACCAACCCAAGTACGTCGCAAGCCACCAGATCATGCAGGTCATCGCCCTCTGACGGGGCGATGCCGTCGCGCGCTGTTAATGCGCGTGCTTGCGCCAAGAACGGATCGTCCTGCATCAGATCAATCTCGGTGTTGCGCATGATCACATCTTGCATTGTGCTGCTGCGCACTTCGGCGAGGATCGCCTCGCCCAAGGCGGGGTCAAGATCGCCGAAGGTTTCATCGGCCGCGCGGGTACGGGCGAATTGTTCGGCGATGATATAGGTGAAAAGGGGGCCCATCTGTGTGCCCGCGATCGCATCCTCGGCCAGTCCGCCGACCCAAAGATCAACATCGTACACCGTGGCGTAGACCCCGGCAAGTTCACCTTGCAGGGTTTCGTCTGCAGTGATGATAGAGAAATCTGTGGCGTCCAGTGTTTCAGGATCAATATCCCCCAGCAATGCTGCGCGCGTGTCCACATAGCTTTGCAGCCCGTGATCCTGACCGCGCAGGATATTCAGCGCCACAAGACTCATCCTTGGGCCGTCGGTGCCGCCGGAGAAGAGGAAAAAGTTCAGATCATCCACGACTTTGGTGTCAAGCTCTTGGGCAAAGCTGCCGGCTGCTCCGCGGATGATCGCATCAATCCCTGCTTCGCGGATCGGGTCAGTGTCGCCGAACACATCCATGATGTTCATGTCGCCTGCGTCAATCTCGGCACCGGCATCATCGATGCGGGGCATGTCACTGGACACCATCGTGTGGCCAAAGCGGAAGGCAGCGGTCGAAAATTCGACCGAGATTTGGCCGTTCACATCCGGATCATACCCTGTGTCTTCGCCTGCTGCATCGCCGATCAGCTTGGGAAGCCATTCTTCGTAAGTGATCTTTTGTAGCTCGTATTCGACGATCTGCCGCGCACCTGCGAACAACTGACCATCATCCCAATCGGGATGCTCTTCGGCCAGCCGATCTGCCCAATAGTTATGTTCGCGCGCCATCATCGTGTGCATTGACGCAAGGGCCGGGTTTTCATTGGCGCGGATATCGCCTGCCGCAAAGGGGCAGCTGCCGCCCTTTTCCATCAGGTCGGCATGATCATCAGGCAGAAGGCCCATATCCGACCATTGATCTTCGCCCATGCGCAGATGACCGCCGGTTCCGCTGCGCAACTGCGCCGTAGTGTCTTGGGTTGATCCATAGATCTGGCTGCCATCAACCTGCCAAGTGATCGCGTTTGTGGGCACGCGGGCACCGTCATCGTCAATCTCAAACTCTGAGCGGTGAAGCGGGGCGACCAGCCCATCGGTGAACAGGCTTTCATCTTTGTTCTCAAGCGACAGGCTCAGGTCGTGGTCAAGAAACTGGCCCCAAGCCACGAACAGGTTGCTGAGGCCTGCGCTGTTCACGGTATTACCGTCCTGATCAAAGATATCATCGGCAATGGTGATCGGATCACCGTTTTGAACGGGCGTCCCAACGCCGTCGCCATAGTTCGCCTTGGTCAAGCGGACCAATTGTTCGGGGTTATCCAAAATCGACATGCAACATTCCACCATCTAAATACCCCATAAAAATAGGGGTCTTCAGATGTTCATGCCAGCACGAATTACGGGGATTGTTGCCAGCGCAAGAACGACGGGCGCAGGCCCGCAGCATTGTTTGCCGTCAAAGGATAATCGGGGCTTAGCGCCCCCATGTGCGCACTTGACCGCAGTCCATATGCACAAAGTTTGAGCCCGAATATCTGCCCACACCACCTGCGCCGCAGGATGCAGCGGCGCGCGCCATCTGTGCCACGGATCGGCTGGATAGGCGCAAGTCAGCGGCCTGACCACGGATGTGTAGCGAATTGCGCGCCACGCCGGATGACCGGCTGCGCAGCATGGCGTTGGTTTCTGGCGACCGGTAGCCTGACAAAAGAAGATAGGGCTCTGATGTGTCCATCAGGCGCAAGGACGCGGCCATAATGTCGATATTGCGGGTGTCGATATTGATTGTCTTGCCATTGCGCCAGTCGCGCATGAAGGCATTGACTTCGCGCAACGCCTCTCCGATGTATTCGCCTTCGATCCAGTAGATCGTGTCCAGACGCTCGCCCGTGCGCCCCGAATACATCTTGATCCGGCGGATATCGCCACCGCCGCGCAGGAAGCCTGCTGCATTTGCAAAAGTTGGTGCGGCGGTCACTGCGGTTGCTGCAAAAGCACCCAATAATCCACGCCGAGTAAAGCCCGTAGTCTTACGATCTGTCATAACCTTGCGCCTGTCCCGTTGCGCGAATTTGTTACCGCGCTGTTCATCTATCCCCAGATGTTGTGGTTTTATTGCATAGGTTTTTGACGGAACCAAGCGTTTTAGGGGGTATTTCTGAAACAATGATGATGGATCGGCGATATTCTGCGCAGATTTTCATCAGCCGATGACTGTGACCATTTTGTCATGGCGCATCTGTTGTCCTCTGGTGGCCTTGCTCTCAACGCAAATGTGAATAGACATCCCCGGGCGCAACCTTTTGTCTGCTGATCCAAGGGGGCGTGCGTGCTGCCGTGCGTTCAAGAATAACAAGTGTTTCCCGGGGGGCCTGTCGTGTCGTCTTTTGCTGCTGCCATGCGCAATCATATTTCAGTTTTGACATTTTTGGTGAGTGTCGTGGTGTTACTTTTTGCGACAGCCGCACCCGCTTTGGCGCAAGTGACCGCCTTTCGCCAAGCCGTCGCGGAATCGGCCGCCCGTGATGAAGACTTGGCCGCATTCTACCGTGCCCGCGCATTTCAAGGGATTTGGTCTGGCACGTCCGAGGCGGACCGCAACCGCCGCAACGCCCTTTTGACAGCACTTGCCGGTGCGTCGCTGCATGGATTGCCAGCAGAGCGTTATGATCCCGCAGCCATCATGGCCCAACTTCGCGGCGCGACGACCCCCGCCGAACAGGGCCAGATGGAAGTCGAGATGACCCGCCTGTTCCTGCAATATGCCCGCGACGTGCAGACGGGTGTTTTGGTGCCAAGCGCGGTTGATGATCTGATCAAGCGCGACGTGCCGCTGCGCAATCGCCTTGCCACGCTTGATGCTTTCGTTGCGGCCAATCCAGCCGGGTTCTTGCGGGCTTTGCCCCCCAATTCCCCCGAATACACCCGCCTGATGCGCGAGAAACTGCGCCTTGAAGGCTTAATCCGTCAGGGCGGTTGGGGCCCACAGGTCCGCAGCGGAACCCTGAAAGCTGGGGCCGAAGGGGCTGATGTTGTCGCTTTGCGCAACCGTTTGATTGCGATGGGGTTCTTGCCGCGCACGGCGACGCAAACCTATGATGATGCCATTGCGGCGGCCGTCCAACGCTTTCAACAGGCCCATGGGCTGACCGTTGATGGCGAAGTGGGCGCAAGCACGATGCGCGAGATTAACAAGCCGATGTCGGCGCGCCTTCAATCAATCATTGTCGCGATGGAGCGTGAGCGTTGGATGAACCGCCCCAAGGGCGCGCGCCACATCTGGGTGAACCTCACTGATTTCTCGGCCAGCATTGTCGACAATGACCGCGTGACCTTCTCGACCCGCTCTGTCATCGGTGCCGGTGACCGGGACCGTCAAAGCCCTGAGTTTTCGGATGTGATGGAATTTATGGTCATCAACCCAAGCTGGTATGTGCCCCGTTCGATCATCACCAAGGAATACCTGCCGCAGTTGCAGCGTAACCGCAATTCCGTCCGCCATCTTGAGATTACGGATCGCAATGGCCGCGTGATCAACCGCAACAACGTGGATTTCAACCGCTTCAACGCCCGCAACTTTCCCTATGCGATGCGCCAGCCCCCAAGTCGGGGCAATGCGCTGGGGCTGGTCAAGTTCATGTTCCCAAATCAATACAATATCTACCTGCATGACACGCCCGCCAAGAACCTGTTCAGCCGCGAAGTGCGCGCCTATAGCCACGGCTGTATCCGCCTGAACGACCCGTTTGATTTTGCCTATGCGCTGCTTGCCAAGCAGGAAAGCAACTCCGAGGCGTTCTTTCAGGGCATCCTTGGCACGGGCCGTGAACGGCGGGTGAATCTGGACGAGGCGGTGCCGGTCCATCTTGTCTATCGCACGGCCTTTACCAATGTGACGGGTTCCTTGCAGTTCCGCCCTGATATCTATGGCCGTGATGCCAAGATCTGGCGGGCCTTGTCCCGCCAAGGGGTAGCGGTGGCAGGGCTTCAGGGCTAAACCTGTCCCAAACATCGGGGACGCCATGGCATATTCTATCAAAGACATCGCAGCAGCGCTTGGGGCAGAAGCCTTTGGCGCTGTTGATCTTTTGGTTGCACGCCCTGCTGAACCTGCGTCCGCGACCGCCGATGAACTGGCCCTTGCCATGACCCCGGCCTACGCGGATGCATTGGCCACAAGCAAAGCCCGTGCCGCCGTCGTCTGGCCCGGTGCAGATTGGGAATCCCTGGGACTTGAGGCCGCGATTGCCGTCCCCCGTGCGCGTCTGGCCATGGCCCATCTGACACAAGCCTTTGCGCCTGCGCGCGCGCCCACAGGCATTGATTCCAGCGCCGTGATCTGCACGCGCCTGTCTATGGAGGTCAGCGTCGGCCCTTTGTCGATGATTGATGAAGATGTGACCATCGGCGCGGGCACGCAGATTGCCAGTCACGTCAGCATCGGACGCGGTGCACAGATTGGTGCGAACTGCATCATCCATGCTGGCGTGCGCATTGGCGCAGGCGTGCAGATTGGTAATAATTGTATTTTGCAACCCAACGCAGTGATCGGCGCGGATGGGTTTTCTTTCGTGACGGCAGGGCCGTCGAATGAAGAACGCGCACTCGCGGGCATGGGGCGCGCGCCACTTGCGCCGCCTGATGATGCAATCCGCCATCGCATCCATTCCCTTGGCAGTGTCGTTATCAGCGATGATGTTGAAGTTGGGGCCAATAGCACCGTTGATGCGGGCACGATCCGCCCCACGCGGGTTGGCCGTGGCACGAAGATCGATAACCTCGTGCAGGTTGGACACAACGTGATCGTTGGCGAAGACTGTGTGCTTTGTGCGCAGGCGGCTGTTGCGGGGTCCACCGTGCTTGGGGACCGCGTGGTCATGGGTGGCAAGTCGGGGATCAAGGACAACGTCAAAATCGGGGCTGATGTGGTCCTTGGTGGCGGTGCGATTGTGCTGGGGCATGTGGCCGATGGTCAGTTTGTCATGGGGTATCCCGCGACAGATATGCCCGTCTTTCGGGCCACACAAAAAGCGTTGCGCAAGCTTTTGCGCTGATTGCCTGTTCCAAAACGCGTCCAGACTGACTACATCGCAGGCAACGCAACTGGACATGTGCAACAGATGAGCATTCAGGACCAAGTCATCCAGATCATCGCAGAGCAAGCCTTGCTTGAACCAAGCGACGTCGCGCTTGAGAACACGCTGGAAGAGCTGGGGATCGACAGCCTTGCGCTGGTCGAAAGCATCTTCGCGATTGAAGAGGCCTTTGATATCAATGTCCCCTTCAACGCCAATGACCCCGCTGAGGGCGATTTTGATATCTCGTCTGTCGCAAGCATCGTCAAAGCGGTCGAACAACTGGTCAAGGACCAAGCCTAGGTTATGCGCCGGGTCGTGATCACTGGGGCCGGGACGATCAACCCGATTGGGACGGATGTCGCGTCCACTTTGGAGTCCATGCGCGAAGGGCGTTGTGGCATCGGGCCTTTGGACATCCGCGATGCGGACCGCTTGCAGATCCAGATCGGCGGGCAGGTGCGCGATTATGATGAACATGCGCATTTCAACCGCCAGCAAATCGCGCTTTATGATCGCTTTACCCAGTTCACCCTACTGGCCGCGCGCGAGGCGATTGCCCAAGCCGGGCTGACGTTCAATGGCCCGCTTGCAGATCGTTCTGGCGTGATCCTTGGCACCTCGGGTGGTGGGCTGAATACGCAGGATGAAAACTACCGCGCCGTCTATGAAGCGGGCAAGAACCGGGTGCACCCTTTCATTGTTCCCAAGCTGATGAACAATGCGGCCGTTAGCCAGGTCAGTATGGAGTGGAACCTGCGCGGCCCGTCTTTTACGGTCGCCACCGCCTGTGCGTCATCCAACCATGCCATGGGCCAAGCCTTTAATATGGTGCGCTGTGGCATGGCGGATGTGATGGTCACGGGCGGGTCTGAATCCATGCTGTGCTTTGGCGGGATCAAGGCTTGGGAAGGCTTGCGCGTCATGTCCAAGGATGCCTGCCGCCCGTTTTCCGCCACGCGCAATGGGATGGTACAGGGCGAGGGGGCTGGGGTCTTCGTGTTTGAAGATTTTGAGCATGCCAAAAAGCGCGGTGCAGAAATTCTGTGTGAAGTTGCAGGGTTCGCCATGTCCTCGGATGCCTCAGACATTGTGATGCCATCCAAACAAGGGGCGGCGCGTGCGATTGCGGGGGCGGTTGCGGATTCGAAACTGGCCCACGACCGTGTTGGCTATATCAACGCTCACGGCACTGGCACAGCAGCCAATGACAAGACCGAATGCGCGGCGGTGGCGGATGTGTTCGGGGCGCATGCAGATCAGCTGATGATCTCATCCACCAAATCCATGCATGGGCATTTGATCGGGGGTACGGGCGCTGTTGAACTGCTTGCCTGCATCATGGCGCTGCGTGATGGGGTGATTGCGCCCACAATCGGCTATG
>CAYPVL010000012.1:0-34870 GCA_964414165.1 uncultured Cognatiyoonia sp. | reverse complement strand
GGTTGACGTCGCGCTGTCGAATGCGTTCGCGTTCGGGGGCCTGAACGCGGTGATCGCGCTTCGGCGGTTTGGGTGATTACTGCGAATCTTCTGTTGCGTCCAACGCGGCTGTGAAACCGGTCAGGGAAACGGTCAGAATGACCTCTTCCTCAGGGGCTGCTGCGGGCACAAGACGGATCGTTGCATTGTTGCCGCGCTTGAACTGGTTCACTTCTTCTTGCGTGAACCCGACGCGGGCAACACAGCCACCGGCGTTGCAGAAGGTAAACGGATAGCGGCGCGATGGCCCATCATCAACCGACATGGTCAGCTGTTGGGTCAGCAAGGTTTCAAGGGGCACAACGATTGTCGCACCTGCTGCGGCCTGACCACCGGGGGCCAGCGGGAACAGGCTGATTTCAGCAACGGCGTTATCATCTCCGTCGCGCAGCAGCTGATAAAGCTGGCAAGGGTCGTTCTGTTCTGGTCCGGCGTTCAGACACCGGAAGGCCCAATCACCAAAGAAAGTTGGTACATAGGGTTGGCCGATTGCGACCTCATCCGCAGAGGTGGGAACAGCTGGGGCCTGTGGGGCAACGGGTTCGCCTAAGCTTAGATCAGCCGGGCCTGCATCAACTTCTTCAGACGCCGCTGGTGCGTCTTCTTGAGGTGTCTCTGCTTCTTGTGCCACAGCGGTGCTGCCTGCAAGCAAGAGGGCCAACAGGGCCGGTTTGAAAAGGTCGTACATGTGATGCTCCGCACAAATTATTGACGTGTTTTTCTTGGACTTATCACGCGGGCGATGGCGTGTCAGGCCTAAAATAGAGCGTCGGCGGATCGCGGGTGCAGAATTGAAAACGGGCCCGCAAGCGGACCCGATTTCGTTTCTCCCTGTCGGACTGTGCCGACGAATTACGCATACGCTACGCAAAGAAATTCCGTGCGTCAACAGGGTTTAGATGAGAAAAAGGTCGCACCGTTGAGGGGCACGACCAGTCTGACAGGGAGGTGTCAATCAACCACCGTGGGGGAGGTAGACGGTGTTGATGGGAATACACTGGCATAGATTGTTTAAAAATGTATTTTCACGCCAAACAAGACAAGGATGAACCAGATGAGCGATGGGATTTTTGTAGGTGGGGGTGGTGCAGATTATGCAAGCCCGCAATGGCTTTTGCTGGATAAGGCCAACCGCCATGGTCTGATCGCGGGGGCGACCGGGACCGGGAAAACCGTGACACTTCAAATCCTTACAGAGGGTTTTTCAAGTGCCGGCGTGCCTGTGTTCCTATCGGACGTTAAAGGCGATCTGTCGGGGTTGGCCGCATCTGGATCGCCTGACTTTAAACTTCATGAACCTTTTATGAAGCGCAGCCAAACCATTGGCCTTGATCTGACCTATGACAGCTTTCCGGTCACATTCTGGGATCTGTTTGGTAGTGATGGCCACCCGATCCGCGCCACCGTCGCCGAAATGGGCCCACTTTTGCTTGCCCGCTTGATGGAACTTACCGATGTGCAGGAAGGTGTTTTGAACGTCGCCTTCCGTGTGGCCGATGAAGAAGGCCTGCCGCTGCTGGACCTCAAAGACCTGCAATCCTTGCTGGTTTGGGTCGGGCAAAACGCGAAAGATCTGTCGCTGCGCTATGGCAATGTGTCCACTTCATCCGTTGGCGCGATCCAGCGTCAATTGCTGGTGCTGGAAAATCAGGGCGGTAATGCGTTGTTTGGTGAACCTGCGCTGGATTTGTCCGATATTATCCGCACCGAAGCTGACGGACGCGGTGCGATCAATATTCTTGCCGCCGACAAGTTGATGAGCAGCCCGCGTTTGTATGCGACGTTCCTGTTGTGGCTTTTGTCAGAGCTGTTCGAGGAACTTCCCGAAGTCGGTAACCCAGATAAACCCAAGCTGGTCTTCTTCTTTGACGAGGCGCATCTGCTGTTTGATGATGCCCCCAAAGCCCTTGTGGACAAGGTCGAACAGGTCGCGCGCTTGATCCGGTCCAAAGGTGTTGGCGTCTATTTCATCACCCAGAACCCGACCGACGTGCCCGAAGATGTGCTGGGCCAGCTTGGCAACCGCATGCAGCACGCGCTGCGCGCTTTCACCGCCAAAGACAACAAGGCTTTGAAGCAAGCGGCCGAGACGTATCGCGCCAACCCGTCGTTCGATACGGCCGATGCGATCCAAGAGGTTGGCACGGGCGAGGCGGTGACATCACTGCTTGATCCCAAGGGCATCCCGTCAATTGTCGAACGCACCCTGATCCGCCCGCCATCGTCCCAGCTTGGGCCGCTGACAGCCAAGGAACGCAAGGCAATCATGGATGCCTCGCCCATGGCGGGCAAATATGACGAACCGCTCGACCGGGAAAGCGCGTTTGAGTTGTTGAAAAAGCGTGCTGAAGCCGCTGCCGCCGAGGCTGAAAAGGCCGAGGAAGAAGAGGAAAAGGCCGAGCTGGAGCTGCGCGATTTTAAGAAAGCGCGCCGCTATAAATCCGAACAGACCGGGCGGTCAACATCGCGCAAATCAAG
Source organism: uncultured Cognatiyoonia sp. (assembly GCA_964414165.1). GTDB lineage: Bacteria > Pseudomonadota > Alphaproteobacteria > Rhodobacterales > Rhodobacteraceae > Cognatiyoonia. Next base: position 32,353 of record CAYPVL010000012.1, on the reverse strand, counting down.
CCGGTCAATGGCCGGTGGTTTTGGCATTGCCTTGGCATCGGTGGTTGCCAAGGAACTGAAAGGCACCACAGGCAAACGTATCGTGCGCGGTGTGCTTGGTTCGCTTTTTAAGGGGCGCTGATGCGTCCCTAAAGCCTGCGGATTTTCAACACAGCAAGCCGGTTTTCTTCCTTCTCGACCACCTCAAAGCGGAAGCCGTGGAAGTTGAAGACCTGCCCCTGTACCGGGATCATCTGGGCCTCGTGGATGACCAGTCCGGCGACGGTGTTGGCTTCCTCATCGGGCAGCGACCAGTCGTGCGCCCGGTTCAGATCGCGGATCGTCATCGAGCCGTCCACGAGGTAGGCCCCATCGTCGGTTTTCGCGATTTGATCGTCTTCATCAGTGTCAAATTCATCGGCAATTTCGCCGACGATTTCTTCCAGAATATCCTCAAGCGTGATCAGCCCTTGCAGTGTACCGTATTCGTCCACAACCAGCGCAAAGTGGCTTTTGCGGCGCAGGAACTGGCGCATTTGGTCATCAAGTGTTGTGGTTTCGGGAACGAAATAGGGTTCCATCGCGACGGTCAGGATGTCGAAGCTATCCAGTTCCTTCGCAGTCACGATGCCGTCGTCCATCATCTTGTGCATGGCGCGCAGCAGGTCTTTGGCGTGCAGGACACCAACGATATTTTCCTGCGTTTCGCGAAAGAGCGGCAGGCGCGTGTGATTACTATCAAGACAAAGTTGCAGGATGTCCGCAGGCGGCAGGTCTGCATCAATCATCTCGATCCCAGAGCGGTGCAACATCACCTCTTCCACGGCCCGTTCATTGAGGTCCAGCGCGCCAAGGATTCGGTCGCGGTCCTCTTTTTCGACGATCCCTTCGGAATGGCCAAGCGACAGCGCGCCCGCAATCTCTTCACGCACCGCAAGAATGTTACTGTCGGGATCGGTCTGCACCCCAAAGATGCGCAGTACGCCGCGCACCAGCACGCGCACAGCGGCCACAATGGGTGAAAAGATCAGGACGACAAACCCAATAGGCCGCGCCACGCGCGATGCGGTGTCTTCGGGGTAGGTGATGGCGAATGTTTTGGGCAGCACTTCGGCGAAGATCAAAACCAGCAGGGTCATAATCAGGGTTGCTGCCGCAACGCCGTTTTGCCCAAAGACCTTTGTCAGCACAGCCGTCGCAAGCGAGGTCGCAAGAATGTTCACCACGTTATTGCCCAAAAGGATCGACCCAATCAGACGTTCGCTATCGTCGGTCAGATCAAGCGCTTTTTGGGCGCCTTTACTGCCTTTGTCGGCATTGGCCCGCAATTTCCCGCGCGATGACGCGGTCAGAGCTGTTTCAGAACCCGAGAAGAACCCGGACATAAACAAAAGAACAAGGATCGCGCCAGCTGTGATCCAGAAGGCCGCGTCAAGGGAGGAGGGTTCCATCAATCTCTTTCAGGGGGTGTCATAACGCATATACTATGGGGCTTTGGGGTGCGCGCTTCAAGTGTCGGATTTACGGGCAAGCGGGTGATGTTGCATCACAAGCTCTGTCAGGCGTTCATCGACGACGTGGGTATAGATTTCGGTGGTGGCCACATCTGCGTGTCCAAGCATCACCTGGATCGCCCGCAGATCGGCCCCGCCGGCCAAAAGATGGGTCGCGAAAGCGTGGCGCAACGTGTGGGGCGTGACCTTGTCGGGGGCCACTTTTGCGGCATGCGCAAGTTTCTTGATAAAAAGGAAAAAGGTCTGGCGCGATAAATGCCCGTCTTTGCCATTGCTGGGGAACAGATACTTTGACGTGGGGTGCCCTTTTTTGCGCGCGGCGTCTTCTTCGGCATCGCGCACGACCAGATAGTCTGCCATCGCAATCCGCGCCGGGGGCGAGAGCGGGACCATCCGTTCCTTGCCGCCTTTGCCGCGCACCAAAAGCATCCGGGGATCGCCCCGTGCGGCGGCCACGGGCAGGGTCACCAATTCGGTAACACGCATGCCCGTAGCGTAGAGCAATTCCATCAAACAGGTGTTGCGCGGCGCTTTGTCTGTTTCGCGTGCGGCTTGCAGAAGGCGCGCGACTTCATCGACGGATAGGGTTTTAGGCAGGGCCTTGGACTTGGACGGCCCTTTGACCTGAATTGCGGGGTTCTCCGCGCGCCAGCCTTCCTCAAACGCGAAGCGGTAGAGCTGTTTGATTGCCGATAGCCTGCGGGCACGCGTCGCGTTCGCAAGCCCTTCGGTGTCGCATGCGATCAGATAGCTTTCAACGTGGTCCTGCGTGGCGTTTGCAAAATGAAGCGATTTGTCCTTCAGCCAGCCTGCGAAGTCCTGCAAATCCCGCGCATAAGCCAGTTGCGTGTTGGTGGCGGCATCCAATTCGGCCGCCTGCGCCTCAAGGAAGGCCTGCACCCAATGGGCCATGGGTTGATCGGCGGGGGTCATATCCGACGTTCCAGCAGGAGATATTGCAAGGCTGCGCGGCGGGCGACGTCTTCAAGGCCGACATTGCGCAATACGCTTAGCGCGTCGGTGATTGATTGCGTATCACCCGCGGTCGCCATTTCGAACGATGCAAAGTTGCGCAGCAACGCCTCGCCTAGTTTGCCCCGCGTGATCAAATCGGCAAGGGCGGTCGGCACCTCGGCCCCGTTGAAGGCCGCCTGCACGGCCCGTTGATCAGGCGAATTCGCGCGCACCTCTTGCGGGACCCCACGGGCGAGGGCGGCAAGGAAGGGGGGGACGTTGGCTGCGTTGATTGCGACCTCTTCATAGTCTTCGGACAACAGCCCAATGGTGATGGCAAGCTTGGCTGCCTCACCCGTCAGCGGCAAGCGTTGAAGGTCAGCCCCGTAAAGCGTTGCAAAGGCAACTTCGCTGCGCATCTGCATCATCGCGTCCCACGCATCGGGCAAATGTCGGGCAACCGCGCGCGGATCGCGGGCTTTCATGGCAACATCAAAGCGCTGGAAGGCATCAACCCGGTCCCAGATCCCACCAGATGCCGACGGCGTGCGCGATGTGAACAGGTCCTGCATCACGTTCGCATCTAAGGCGCCTGCCTGCACAAGGCGTTCGGTAGCTTCCAATTGTGCCTTCCAACCGGCGGTGTCGCGCAGGTCAGCGTGGGCAAAGGCAAGGGGGTTTTGGTCGGTCAGGCCACCTTCGCCAATCGCCTCGCGCATACGAAAAACAAGCGGGGTCAGGCGGGATGGCGGGGGCAGGCGGGCTTCGCCCTCATACAGTTCGGGATCAAGGAAGCGCGATAACAGGATGTCGTCTTCTTCCGAAATATCGCCCAAGGCGCGCCGCGTGTTTAGCGTCAGGGCCGCTGCCGTCCAATCGCCATTGCGCGCAAGGCAGAAGATACGGGCCGCAAACGTGGGCGCAACCGACGGGCGGTCTTTCATCAGATTGCAGGCGCTGTCTTCGGTGCCGGTCAAAAGCGCCACATCAAACAGGCGGCGGAACTGGTCGGGCGTGTCACCGCCGGCCTGTTCCAAAAGGGCTTGGGCCTCTTGCAGGGCGGCGTGATCAAGCAACTTGTCCACGCGGGCCAGAAACAGCGCACCATTCGCACCAGCGCCAAGCGGTGGATCAGCTTCGGCCAGCATCAGGACGGTGAAAAGGTCCTGAACGGCGGGTAAGGCGGGCAGGGATTGGGCGCGGGTCAGCGTGACAAGTGTCGCCTCATCGCTGGTGCCCCATAAGCTGCGGGGCAGGCCGGTGACATCCGTGGGCAGTAGCCCGACCGGGTCAGGCGAAGGCCCATCAAGTGGCGTGACGGTTATGGGCGGGGTCGCTGCTGATGCGGCCACGGCAGGTTCATCAACGCGGGGGACGCGCGGCTTGCTTGGGGCTGTGGCGGCGGGGGCGACGCTGTCGGACAACCAGTCAATGGCTGACATTGGCGCTGCTTCTTGCGCCGTTGCCTGCGCGGTCACAAGGAAGGTTGCCAATGCCGTGCGCCAAAGTGGCATCTTAATTCACATCCAATTCAACAGGTTGCGTGATTGTTTCAACCGGGGGGGCAAAATCTGCAGGAAAGAACGTCGGCCCTGTGTAGGCATAGGCGATCAGCCCTACTCCGGCCAAGAGCGTCAGAAAGAAGATCGCTTTGATCAAACGCCACATGCGTATTGCCCCAATTGTTCTGCCTGTTCATTGACGGGTAAACCCCGTTTCTGGGGTCTTTATATATGGCCTTTTCGACAATATCACGCCATTGAAGACAAGAAATTGAAAAACAGGCGGCGCAGTGCCGCAAATCGGGACGGACGAAAGTGATGAAAGGGGCCATATTGCATCGCACTGTCGTGCTTGTGGGCATGATGGGGTGTGGCAAGACAGCCATTGGGCGGGCCTTGTCGGCCCGGCTGAATATCCCTTTTCTTGACAGCGACCACGAGATCGAGATCGCGGCCCAAGCCAGCATCGCCGAAATCTTTGTTCGCGACGGAGAACCCTTCTTTCGCGAGCGTGAGGCCGAAGTCATTGATCGCCTTTTGTCTGGTCCGCCGGTACTTTTATCGACAGGCGGTGGGGCCTTTCTTGCGCCGCGCAACCGGGCGGCAATTGCTGACAAAGGCCTTGCTGTCTGGCTGGATGCGCCCCTTGATCTGCTTTGGGAACGCGTGCGCCATAAAGACACACGCCCCTTACTACGCACCGAAAACCCGCGCGCGACCCTGACCGAAATTTTCCATGTCCGCACCCCGATCTATGCCAAGGCGGCGATGCGCATTGATGTGCAGCACGGTGCCTCAATCGAGGAAACAACCGATGCGGTGATCGCGCGGCTGGCCGAAGATGCGACCATTCTGGAGATCACGACATGAATACGATTGTCCCCGTTTCACTGCCCGGACGGGAATATGATATCCTGATTGGTCCTGACGTTCTGGCCCAAGCGGGTACGCGGATTGCCGCTATGGGCGGCCGGTCGCATGTGACGATTATCACGGATGAAAATGTCGCAGGTCTTCATTTGAAGGCCTTGCAGGATAATCTGGCGGCGGGTGGTTTAACGTCCGAGGCTTTGGTGCTTCCGGCGGGGGAATCCACAAAGTCATGGCCGATGCTGGAAAAATCTGTCGAATGGTTGCTCGCCCAAAAGGTTGAACGCAAGGATGTGGTCATTGCCTTCGGCGGCGGCGTCATTGGTGATCTGGCTGGCTTTGCTGCTGCGATCCTACGGCGCGGCGTGCGCTTTGTACAAATCCCGACGTCGCTGCTGGCGCAAGTCGACAGTTCGGTTGGGGGCAAGACCGGGATCAATTCGCCTGCGGGTAAGAACCTTGTGGGTGCCTTTCACCAGCCAAGTCTTGTGCTGGCCGACACCAGCTTGCTTGGGACGCTGGAAAGCCGCGATTTTCTGGCGGGCTACGGCGAGGTCGTCAAATACGGGCTGCTTGGGGATGCGGCCTTCTTTGACTGGCTTGAAGGCAACGCCCCCGCGATGGCTGCGGGCGATATGGATGCACGGGTGCGCGCGGTACAGCGATCCTGCGAAATGAAGGCCGAGATTGTGGAACGTGACGAGACCGAACAGGGGGACCGCGCTTTGCTGAACCTTGGTCATACGTTCTGCCATGCGCTTGAGGCGGCGACCGGCTATTCGGATCGGCTGTTGCACGGCGAAGGTGTTGCGATTGGTTGTGCGATGGCGTTTGAGTTGTCATCGCGCCTTGGGCTGTGTTCCCAAGAAGACCCCAGCCGCGTGCGCGCGCATTTACGTGACATGGGAATGAAGGTCGATCTTGCCGATATCGACGGGGATTTGCCGGGGGCCGATGCGCTCTTGGACCTGATGGGGCAAGACAAAAAGGTGCTGGATGGGCAGTTACGCTTTATTCTGGCGCGTGGGATCGGAAAGGCGTTTGTCACATCCGATGTGCCGCGCGATGCGGTGCGGGGTGTTTTGCAGGACGCGTTGGCGCAGCGATCTGATAGGTAGGGTGGGCAGTATTGCCCACCCTACGGGTCGCTTAAAACGGGATTTCGTCGTCCATGTCGCTGGGGGCGCTGCCGCCTTGGTTGCCGCCGCCACCACCGCCGCCGCCATAGGAACCGCCGCCGCCGTTGCCGGAATCATATCCGCCACCGCCGCCACCGGAATAACCACCCTGATCACCTCCGCCGTAGCCACCGCCACCGCCGCTGTCGCCACGCCCGTCAAGCATGGTCAGGGTGCTGGTGTAGGGGCGCAAAACAACTTCGGTTGAATAGCGGTCCTGGCCGGATTGATCCTGCCATTTACGGGTTTCAAGCTGACCTTCGATGTAAACCTTCGAGCCTTTCTTGAGGTACTGTTCGGCAACTTTCGCCAAAGGTTCGCTGAAGATCGCGACCGAATGCCATTCGGTCCGTTCACGGCGTTCGCCTGTGTTGCGGTCTTTCCAATTCTCAGACGTGGCAATGCGCAGGTTGCAGACTTTGCCGCCGTTTTGGAATGTCCGCACCTCTGGGTCGCGGCCCAGATTGCCGATGATGATGACTTTGTTGACTGATCCGGCCATGCCGACCCCCCGATTGATTCTTTGTGCTCGCGACAATCTATCACCAAGGTTAATCGACGGTAACCATGCAACTCTGGCCATTTTCTTGTTTTGGGATATGCTGCCCCCGATACTTTGGTGGGGATCACGATGCGTATTTGGATTGGGGCCGGTTTGGCCATGGTTTTAGCTGGTACTGCTGTTGCTGACACGGTGTCGACCCGGTCCCGTAATGCCCTGTTCCAAAACCAACTTTCGGTTTTGGACAATCGGGCCACCCAGCAATACAGCAACTCTGTCCGCCTGCAACCGCCCCGCGCGGTTGTGCCCCAAAGTGATGCGACGATTCCGCAGTTTCGTGGATCCTATCGCGGCCCATTTCTGAACATGGCGCGCAGCGCGGCTGTGAAGCATGGCATTCCTGAGGACTTGTTCCTGCGCCTGATCCAGCAGGAAAGCGGCTGGAATGCGAATGCCCGGTCACACAAAGGCGCGCTTGGGCTTGCGCAGCTGATGCCCGCAACAGCGCGCGCTTTGGGTGTTGATCCTTATAATATTGCACAGAACCTTGATGGCGGTGCGCGCTATCTGCGCACGCAATACGAAACATTCGGAACATGGCGTCTTGCGCTTGCCGCCTATAATGCGGGGCCGGGTGCAGTGCAGAAATATGGTGGTGTCCCGCCGTTTCGCGAAACCCAGAACTATGTGCGCATCATCTGGGGGCAGTGACCAATTTTGCTGCGGAAATTGGTGCGCTCCACGCAGCCATATTTTTATTCAAAAGAAGACCTATTCGGCTGCGATTTTGATGACGGGCTCCATCGCGGAAAGTTCTTCGTCTGACAGGTGGCATTTGATCTGATGGCCATCAGCGACCATGCGCACCTTTGGCACCTCTGTTTCGCACAAGTTGCCAGCGACTTTGTTTTTCCAGCCGCAGCGCGTCTGGAACGGGCAGCCGCTGGGGGGATTCATGGCTGATGGAATGTCGCCTTCAAGGACGATGTGCTTCTTCTGGATGCTTGTATCGGCGATGGGCACCGCGGACAGAAGCGCCTCGGTATAGGGGTGGTAGGGTGGCGAAAAGACCTGATCTGTCGTGCCGAGTTCTACAACATGCCCAAGGTACATAACCATAACGCGATCAGATAGATAGCGTACGATGCTCAGGTCGTGAGAGATGAAAAGCAGCGTGGTTTTATGTTCGCGCTGGATTTCCATAAGCAGGTCGGTGACGGCGGCCTGCACTGACACATCAAGCGCTGAAACAGGCTCATCCGCCACAACGATCCGCGCATCCCCCGCAAAGGCGCGCGCGATGCCAACACGCTGCTTTTGCCCGCCTGACAATTGCCGTGGCATCCGGTCTGCAAAGGCGCGCGGCAGTTTCACAAGGTCGAGCAGTTCGAGCATGCGCTGACGCCGTTCGCCTTCGTTGTTGCCGACTTTGAAGATTTCGAGCGCGCGCATGATCTGGCGCCCGACCGTCATGGAGGGGTTCAACGTATCGAAGGGGTTCTGGAACACCATCTGGATATCGGCGATGGTTTTGGTGTCGCGTTCTTCAATCGGGGTGTTGCCGATGGCTTTGTTATCCAGCAGGATTTCCCCTTCGGTCGCGGTCTCAAGCCCCATAAGAACCTTGGCAAAGGTGGATTTGCCGCAGCCCGATTCACCGACAATTGCCAGCGTCTCGCTTTCGCGTGCTTCAAAGCTGAGCGTTTCATTGGCCTTGACGACTTTCTTGTCCCCCCCGCCGAAGAGCGCATTGGCCGCCACTTCGTAGTATTTCTTGAGGTTGTCCATTTTCAGAACGACAGGACCAATTTCGCCTTTGGTCTTCTGCTCGCCCAATTCGATTGGTGCGTTCCAGTCAATTTCGGCGTGGCGCAGACAGCGCGTTTGGTGCCGGTCGTTGCCGTGTACGGTTTCCATCGGGATGAAACCGGCATCGCAGCGGCCCGGATCGAAATAGTCGCAACGTGGTCCGAAGTTGCACCCTTGGGGTCGCTCGTGCGGCAGTGGGAAGTTGCCGGGGATCGCCACCAATGGCCGCGCGTTTTTGTCGGCACCGGGCAGGGGGATCGAGCGGAAGAGCGCTTGGGTGTAGGGGTGTTGCATGTCATCGAACACGTCTTCGATGCTGCCCCTTTCCACCGCTTCACCTGAATACATCACGCAGATGCGGTCGCAGGTTTCCAACACCAGCCCAAGGTTGTGGCTGATGAACAGCATCGACGTGCCATATTTCTTGCCGAGATCTTTGACGAGTTCGACCACGGCGGCCTCAACCGTCACGTCGAGGGCGGTGGTTGGTTCATCAAGGATCAAAAGGTCGGGCTTTGACATCAAGGCCATCGCGATCACGATGCGCTGTTGCTGCCCGCCTGAAAGCTGATGCGGGTAGCTGTTCAGGATGCGTTTGGGATCGGGAAGTTTGACGTCAGTGACCACTTCAAGTGCGCGTTCCATCGCGTCTGCGTAGCTGATCCCTTCGTGGATCACGGGCACTTCGGCCAATTGCTTGCCGATTTTCATGGCCGGATTGAGCGAGGCCATCGGTTCTTGGTAAATCATCGCGATTTTTGAGCCACGAATGTCGCGTAACTCTTCCGATGTCATCTGGCAGAGGTCCTGCCCCTTGTAAAGAATCGACCCGTTCACGATCCGCCCATTGACCCCAAGGTCCTGCATCACCCCAAGGGCGACGGTGGATTTGCCGCAACCGGATTCGCCCACCAGGCCAAGCGCTTCGCCGGGCATGATCTTGGCTGAAAAATCCATGACCGCAGGAATTTCCCGCAGCCGCGTGAAGAATGAGATTGAGAGTTTGTCGATTTCGAGGATGGGTTCTGACATGATTTTAATCCCTCAGACTTTCTTCACGCAGGCCATCGGCCAAAAGATTCAGCCCCAACACAAGCGTCAGCAGTGCAAAGGCGGGTGGGATCGCCGGGTGCACGAAGATCAGCAGCAGCTTGCGCCCTTCGTTGATCGTTGATCCCCAGTCGGGGCTTTCGGATGACAGCCCCAGCCCGAAGAACCCGAGGGTTCCAAGCAGGATCGTCGTGTACCCAATCCGCAGGCAGAAATCGACAATCAGGGGCCCACGCGCATTGGGCAGGATTTCCCAAAGCATGACATACCACGCCCCTTCGCCGCGTGTTTGGGCGGCCGCCACATAGTCGCGCGTGCGCAAATCAAGCGCGAGGCCGCGCACGATGCGGAAGACGGTGGGGGAGTTCACGAAAACGACCGAGACGAAGACGACGAGGATATCGAGATCGAAAAGGTCGAACCATTCAGGCAGGAAATTGATGACCGTGCCCTTCTGGTTGATCATCGACAAATACAGCCAGACCAGCCCCCCGATCACGATGGGCAGGATGATATTGCGCTTGGCGGGTTGGGTGTAGAACCGCGAATTCAGCAGTACGAAGAAGAACACGATTGGAAAGATGAACAGCACGGCAGCCATGTAGGACGGGATGCCTGTCAGGACGATTTCCGGGGTGACCAGCAGGTAGAACAGCAGGATCACCGGGAAGGCCAGCACGAGGTTTGCGATGAAGGACAGAACAGTGTCGAGGCGGCCTCCGTAGAAACCGGCTGGCAGCCCAAGCGTGATCCCGACCATGAAGGCGAAGATCGTCGCGAGGGGTGCGATCAGGATCACGAAGACCGATCCTTGCACGACCCGGCTGAAGATATCGCGCGCAAGGTTGTCGCCGCCAAGCAGGTAGTGCGGGATGGCCCCTTCGGTTCCTTCGGGAACAGCGACGCCGGGCACTTTGTTTTTCAGGCCAGAGACCTGGGATAGGTAGTCGTGCGTCACGATCAGATCGAAAACCCCGACAAAGAACGCAGTGAAGACCCAGAACATCACCAGCGCAAAGCCAATCATGCCGATGGTGCTGTCGAACAGCTTGCCATAAAGGCCAAGGCTTCGTTTGAAAGTAATGGACAAGGTGAAGGTGGTAATCAGTGCGATCCAGACGGGCAGGAACCGCTTTGACATCTCGCCGATGATCCCGGCCTGCCCGTAGGGCATCAGAAACGGAAGAACGATGTAGACCAGCAAGACGACCAGCAGGGCGAGCGCCGCAAAGGGCAAAAGCCTTTCCCCGGCAGTGTCCGGGAACAAGCCGGAGACAAAGACGGTCAGCCCAAGTCCGATCACGATTGATCCAAAAATTCCAACAAAGATGTTGTCGGACAGCGCGCCAATGGGATTGCCGAAGGCCGCGTTCCCCAAGAACACAGCAATCGCCATGATAATTACAGCCGAGATCATCGCCGACATCGGTGGCCTTGTAGCTAAGACAGTGCCGTCAGCGTTCGGGATGATTGAATCTTCGGTTTGCAGCGTCGATTGTACCAGCGTCAAAACGATGGCGACAGCGAAGACCGCAAAGACGATCCCCGTGATCGGGTTCAGAAACGCGCCAAGGGCGCCGGTCCAGGTGAGTGGCTCCATGGTAAGCTCCTATGCGATCCGAATGCGGGGGTTAAGGAAGACATAGCCGATGTCTGAAATCAGCTGTGTCACGAGGACGACAAAGACCGACACGACCGACACGGCCAGCAGCAGTTCGATGTCGTTGTTGCCTGCGGCCCGTACCAGCACCCAGCCAAAGCCTTTGTAGTTGAACAGCGTCTCGACGATCACGACCCCGTTCAGCAGCCACGGGAATTGCAGCATGATCACCGTGAAGGGTGCGATCAGCGCGTTGCGCAGGGCGTGTTTGATGACGATGTTGCCAAAGCTGACGCCTTTAAGGCGGGCGGTGCGAATGTATTGTGCCGTCATGACCTCGGTCATAGAGGCCCGCGTCATCCGGGCGATGTAGCCCAGCCCGTAAAGGGCGATTGTGATCACCGGCAAGAAGAAGTTGTTGAAATTCGCATCGTCCATGGCCGCTGTTGCGGTGCCTTTGAGGGGCGCGGTTTCAAAGAAAAGCGTAGTGCCGAAGACGGCAATCAGGATCACACCTGACACATATTCCGGTGTTGCCGTTGATAGGATCGACACAGTGGAAAGCGAACGGTCCATGCGCGACCCCTCGCGCATCCCTGCAAGAATGCCGATGATCAACGCGCCGGGGATCATGATCAGCATCACGCACAGCATCAGCTTGCCAGTCAGGGCAAGCCGGGTTTTGATGATCGTGCTGACCTCGTCTTTGAAGACGGTGGAAAAGCCCCAGTCGCCTTGGAGCACGCCGCAGAAGGTGCGCCCTTCTTCGCAGCGGCGTCGGGTTTCGCCGTCGCTGCCCTCGATCTCATAGCCCGGCAGCACGCCCAGCCATTGCCCGTATTTCACAGGCAGCGGTTGTTGGTAGCCGTTGTTGGTCAGGAAGCTGGTGACTGCTTCATCCGACATCCGAAAGTTGCCTTGGGTCTTGGCAAGTTTTTCAAGACTTGGATAAAGATTGGAAAGCCAGAAGACGATGAACGTCAGGCATAAAGCCGTGAGGAGCATCACCCCAAGGCGTCGCAGAATAAACAGTCCCATAAAGGCCCCTGATGGTCAGTGTTTGGGGATCGTGTCCCCGGATACGCCCGCCGTTTTTCGCCGGTGCGCATATAAGAAAAGGGCCGCTTCATCGCTGAAACGGCCCCGATCAATTTAGGCGGCAATGCCGATCTTATAGACCTGCGGCAGATACGCGATGTGCATATCCCAACCGACAAAGCCCGGCTTGGCGTGACGGTAGATTGTCCGCCAGTACGGCTGCAGTGTCACGCCTTCATCGGTCATGATAGCCTGCAGTTTGCCCATCACATCGCGGCGTGCATCTGCATCTGCAAGGCTGTTGGCTTCGGCCAGCAGCGTGTCAAACTCAGCGTTCGCAAAGCCCGCTTCGTTCCAGGCTTCGCCAGAGCGATAGGCCAGACCCAGGATCTGGGTGTCCAGCGGACGGTGGTTCCAGTTGGTCGAGCTGAACGGATACTTTGTCCAGTCGTTCCAGAAGGTAGACCCCGGAATGATTGTCCGCTTGACGTTAAAGCCTGCGTCACGCAACTGCGCGGCAACCGCATCAGTTGTGTTCTTGCGCCAATCATCGTCGATAGATGTGATCTCGAACTCAAAGTCCTGCATGCCAGCTTCGGTCAGCAGTTCAAGCGCGCGTGCAGGGTTGTGTTCCAGACCGGGCACATCTGCCCATGCGGGGTGCATGGGGCCGACGTGTTGGTTGCGCGCTGTGATCCCTTGACCTGCGTAACCAAGTTCAAGGCAAACTGCGCTGTCGACCGCATGGGCAATCGCCTGACGCACACGCTTGTCTTCATATGGCTTGACGCCGTCAACTTCGGCCAGTTGGTTTGGACGGATAACAATCGTTGCCGCCGTGTCGATTGCGCTTTCTTCCCAACCGACGCTTTTGAAGACTTCGACAAAATCACCAACGGTTTCATACGTCATGTCAACTTCGTCAGCCGCTGCTGCCGCAACCCAAGCGGATGGGTCTGTGCCGTAATCGATATATTCGATCCGGTCGAGGTATGCGCCTTTGCCAGCCGCGTAGCCCCACCAGTCGTGGCCTTCGTTGCGGACCAGAACAGATTTCACGCCGACTTCGTGGCTTTCAGACAGGTATGGCCCTGTGCCGATTTGTGTTGCCAGAATATCGGTGTGGTTCTGGGATGCGTGGTAGATCGCTGCTGGATAGTCGGCCATGCCCGCAATCAATGTGATGTCAGAGGCGGGCAGTGCCAGCTTAACGGTGTGTGTGTCCACAACCTGAATTGCGCCTTCAATGGCTTTGCCGCTGTCGGCATCAACCAGAACAGCCATACGACCGGCCATTGAGTTGCCTTCAACTTCGCTGTCACACCATTCGGTGATCACGCGGGCCACGTCGTCGGCAGTGAAGTCATCACCATTGTTCCACTTCACGCCTTGGCGCAGGTTCAATGTGTATTCGGTCGCATCATCATTGACGGACCAGCTTTCCAGCAACATCGGCTCAAACGACCCGTCAGAGTTATATTCGACAAGATACTCAAGCCAGCCTGCATAGACGAACGCCATCTGGGTCCAGTCTGTCGCGCGGGTGTCTTTCAGTGCGCGGACTTCCATCTGCATGCGCATCGTGCCGCCTTGGGCGGCGTGCGCGGCTGCGTTTGCCGGGCTTGAGAGGCCAAGCAGGCCGTATGCGGCTGTTGCTGTGACCCCAAGTGCTGTTGTGCGCGTCAGAAATTCACGGCGGCTAAGTTTGCCATCGTTTACGTCTTTCACATAGGTCAACGCAGCCGGATGTACCGACGTATTCGGTGATTTCATGGTCTTCTCCCTGTGACACATCTCATTTGTTTGTGGTTTGTCGGTGCCGTTGCCTTGCGTGTGTCCCGCAATGCAAAGGCCGTTGTCCGCATCCCTTGGTGCAGATTACCGCATGAATAGCGGCAAGCGTCAATGCGATCTGGCGGCAATCTACACACAAAAGCGACAGATTGTTACAGTGAAAACGACATTCGCAAAGCCCGAAAGCGCCCTTTCAAAGCGCTTTCGAGTCAAGAGCGAATGTTGTTTTTGATCAATGACCTTAGGTCAGGTACGCAGATCAGACCCGTGCTTGCGGAATGCGCTTGGGCTGCGCCCGGCGCGCGACTGAAAGGCCCGGCTGAAATAGGCCGGTGATTTGAACCCCAGTTCGGATGCGATATCTTGCACGGGCTGGCGCGTATCGCGCAGCATGACGCAGGCTTCATAGTGAATACGGTCTGTCAAAAGCCCAAGCGCGGATTTGTTGCAGGTCTGTTTGCAGCAACGGGTCAAGTGCGTCGGGGTGACGCCCAGTTCTTCTGCAAAGGCGGCGATTGACTTGTTTTTGCGATAGTCCCGTTCAATCAGGTCCGAATAGGCAGCGACAAGACGCGCAGCCGAGGTTTCGGTATGCGCGATTGATGTCTCTTCCGGGCGAGAGATCAACTGCCGCTCAAAATAGACCGACAGCAGGCCAAGGTGATAATGGGCGGCACGCGAATGCGTTCCTTCTTCAGCCTTCAGTTCGCGCTCCAACCCGTCGATGATCGTCGCAAACTCTTTCTGGGCGGACACATCGCGCATACGCAGGTGCACCGGTTCATCCGGCCATTCGGCGGCCATAGCACCAGGGATCGCGATAAGCTGTCCGAAAACAGTTGGCCCGACGTCAAACCCATACATTGTATGGGCCGGTATAAAGATCAGGTTGTTGGGGCCATAGCCGCTGGTCAGCCCAGCGACGGTGATCCGCCCATGTCCTTTTGCGATAAACAAAAGACGCGGTGTCGCATGACTGCGCATCGCTTCCGTGCGCCAACGTCCCATTTGTAGATTTTGAGCAATCGAGGTCACAGCAAGCCCCGATGTTTGATGTTCTGTACCAGCAATCATATTTACATTTCCCAACTGCACATCCCCATGTGCGAATTGTGCAAAGATGGCGCGAGGTTTGTTGAAAAACAACGGGAAATTTCAATGTTGGAAATTGAACACTGTGGATAAGTCGGTGGATGGCATGGTAATTTGATGCCAGTCTTTCATCCGTTTTCGAAACCACGTGCGTTGTCGTTTTGCATATTGCCGGGTCGCAATTGTGACGGCTTGCGCGGCATCCTCACGCGTCATTTCACCCCTTACATGTGCGATCAGTTCGGCTGCACCGATGGCTTTGGATGAGGGCGCATGCGGGTTCCAGTTTGGCGCCATCATGCGCGCCTCGTCCAAGACGCCTTGCGCAAGCATTTGCTGAAAACGTGTTTCAATACGGGGGGTTAACCATTCTTTCGGGGCCTCAAGAACAAGTGGCGTTGTGTCTTCTAGCGCAAGCATCGGCGCGGGTGTTTCAGCCTGCCAGCGCGTGATTGACTGGCCGGTTTGTGCCTGCACCTCCCATGCCCGCTGCACCCTTGCGCGATTATGCAGGTCAATGCGCGCGCGGGTTTCGGTGTCCAGCGCCGCGCGCAACGCCTCAGGCGTCATGCCGTCGGCCTGTGCACGAATTTCGTCGCTAATCGGCGGAATTGGGGCCAGTCCTTTGGTCAAAGCCTCAAAGAACAAACCCGTGCCGCCCACGATGATTACCCTTTGTTTCGGAAACAATGGTGCCACATCTTTCAGCCAATCACCGACCGAATAAGGCGAATCGGTGCCGATGTGTCCGTAAAGCGCATGGGGGGCAGCGGCCAGATCATGATCATCCGGGCGTGCTGTCAGGATGCGCCAGCCGTCATAAACCTGTAATGCATCCGCATTCACGACCAACCCGCCCTGCGCCTGCGCAATTTTCAGCGCAAGGGCTGATTTGCCCGACGCTGTTGGCCCGGCAATCAAAACGTGCCGATCTGGTGGAATGTTGATCTGCATCAGGTGGTTACGTCCGTCTTTTCAGGTTGAAACGGGGCATGTCGCCGATTTCCGGCACCAGCGCCCCTATGGCCCATTGAACCTGCCTCGCTTTTGCGACATTTTGCGCCGAAACGCAAAGACATCACCGGGGGCCGCCATGACCGACACAGCCAAGACCACTTACAAGCGGGTGATGTTGAAAATCTCGGGCGAGGCGTTGATGGGTGATCAGGGCTTTGGCCTGAACCCCAAGACTGTCGAACGGATCGCCCGCGAGGTGCAGACCGTCCATGAGATGGGTGTTGAGATTTGCATGGTGATCGGTGGCGGCAATATTTTCCGGGGCCTGCAAGGATCGGCCCAAGGGATGGAGCGCACGACCGCCGACTACATGGGCATGCTCGCCACAGTGATGAATGCTTTGGCGATGCAATCTGCTTTGGAAAGCCTGAAGATCCACACCCGCGTGATTTCAGCGATCACGATGAACGAAGTGGCCGAACCCTACATTCGCCGCCGCGCCGTCCGCCACCTTGAGAAAAAGCGCGTCTGCATTTTTGCGGCCGGGACGGGTAACCCGTATTTCACCACCGACACAGCCGCGACCTTGCGTGCCAATGAAATGTCGTGTGAGGCGATCTTTAAAGGCACTAAGGTCGATGGCGTCTATGATAAAGACCCGGCAAAACACACCGATGCTGTGCGTTATGATGAAATTTCATACGATGAAGTTCTGCAGAAACACTTGGGTGTTATGGATGCCTCGGCCATCGCGCTGGCCCGTGAAAACCATTTGCCCATTGTGGTCTTCAGCCTTGATGAACCCGGCGGTTTCCGTGGGATTTTGGCGGGCGAGGGGACGTATACCATCGTGAAGGACTAGGGCTGCGTGGTGCGGTCCAACATCTGCACAAGCAAAAACCTGCTACCCATCCACAACTTATGCAATTTCTGCACGACTCTTGCGGATGAGGTGACCTATACAAGCGCGACAGATTGGCCTAGAACCAGTCAAACTTGGACGTAGGTCCGCAGGTAAGAATAAAGCAGAGCACATGTCAGACGATTTTGAACTTGATACCGATGATCTGTCACGGCGCATGGATGGGGCCATCGGCAATATGCGCGTGGAACTGGCGTCTTTGCGCACAGGCCGCGCCTCTGGTTCCATGCTTGAACCGATCATGGTTGACGCCTACGGGTCAATGACCCCGATCAATCAGGTTGGTACCGTCAATGTGCCCGAACCCCGTATGGTCACCATCAACGTGTGGGACAAGGGCCTTGTCGGGAAGGTCGAAAAAGCCATCCGTGAAAGTGGCCTTGGCATTAACCCGCAATTGAACGGCACGATTATCATGTTGCCGATCCCGGAATTGAATGAAGAACGCCGCCGTGAATTAACCAAGGTTGCCGGGGGCTATGCCGAAAGCGCGCGTGTTTCTATTCGCAACCTGCGCCGTGATGGTATGGATCAGATTAAAAAGGCCAAATCGGATGGATTGTCCGAAGATGATCAGAAGTTTTGGGAACAGGCGGTTCAGGAGTTAACAGATAATTTCATCAAACAGGTTGATGATGTGCTTGAGACGAAACAAGCCGAAATCATGCAAGTCTAGCGCCGATCGCGCGCTGTCATCTTGCACAACAAAAAGGGGCCAATATGCCCAAAGACAATACGCCACTATCCGGGCCGCGCCATGTTGCTATTATTATGGACGGGAATGGCCGCTGGGCACAAAAGCGCGGCAAGCCCCGCCTTTTCGGCCATCACGCCGGCGCCCGCCGCGTCAAAGAGATTGTGCGCGCTTGTCCGAATGAAGGCGTCAAATATCTGACGATTTTTGCCTTCTCGACCGAAAACTGGAAACGCACCCAGACCGAAGTTGCCGGTTTGATGCGTCTGTTCCGCCGCTATATCCAACGCGAGGCGCAGGATTTGTTCAACGAAGGCGTGCGCGTGCGCTTTATCGGTGACCGGATGAAGCTTGATGACAAGCTGGTCGCGCTGATGGACAATCTTGAATTGATCACATCCGGCAATGACAAAGTGCATCTGACGATTGCGCTGAACTACGGTGGCCGCGATGAGGTGACCCGCGCAGCACAGCGTTTGGCCTTTGAGGTTGAACAGGGCCGTTTGACCCACAAGGATGTGGACGCCGAAACATTGGCTAAATTCCTTGATACCCATGTTTTGCCTGACCCTGACCTTGTGATCCGCACCAGCGGAGAGGCGCGGATTTCCAACTTCCTGCTTTGGCAGTCGGCCTATGCGGAATATGAATTTGTCGAAACGCTTTGGCCTGATTTCTCGGCCGCCGAATTTGGCAAGGTCGTGGGCAGCTATGGTACGCGCGAACGGCGCTTTGGGGCTGTTGTCGCCTGATATGGCCGAAACGCCGCCCGACATACCAAGCAAATGGGATGACCTGACCGTCCGCGTGGTGTCGGGCATTGTAATGTTCATTGTCGGTGCGATTGGCGTCGTACTGGGCGGCGTCTGGTTCCAGATGCTGGTGGTTTTCGTGACCGCCGTCATGGTTTGGGAACTGTGGATGATGATCGCCCCGAACCGTCCGACGCCGGGGATGCTGATGGCCGCCCTTATGGCGTCGGTCATGTCGGGGCAGCTTTTGGACGAAAGCTTTGTCGGCTTGCTGATGTTCCTGATTGTCCCCGTGATTGGCGCCTATAGCGCCCGCGTTGAAAAGCGGTGGTTCTTTATCTTTGCCCTTGGCATTCAGCTTGCAGGCTGGGGGCTTGTGCAGTTCCGGGCCGACTACGGCTTTGTTTGGATCATCTGGCTGATGCTTGTTGTCGTGGCCTCTGATACCTTTGGGTATTTGGTGGGGCGCACGCTGGGCGGCCCGAAATTTTGGCCAAAGGTCAGCCCAAAAAAAACTTGGAGCGGGACAGCCGGGGGCTGGATTTCTGCCGGGATCGTGGGCTTTATCTTTACCCTGTTTACCAACGCGGGCCTTGCGATTGTTCTGATTTCCATGGTCCTCGCCTTTGCAAGCCAGATGGGTGATATCGCCGAAAGCGCGCTCAAGCGGCGGATGAAGGTCAAGGACAGTTCGACCCTTATTCCGGGCCATGGCGGGTTGTTTGACCGCTTTGATGCGCTGCTTGGGGCGTCGCTGTTCATGTTATTGGTTGCTTATGTCTTCAACGTCCCCGGAGTGGCGTTTTGAGGCGGGTGACCGTGTTGGGTGCCACGGGATCCATCGGGCAGAACACGCTTGATCTGATTGGGCGTCACCCTGAGGCTTATGATGTTGTGGCTCTGACCGGTGGGCGCAACGTGGCACAATTGGCCAAAGATGCCAAAGCCTTACAGGCCGATGTTGCAGTGACCTGCTATCCCGAATGCTATGATGATTTAAAGGCTGCTTTGGCTGGAACCGGTGTTGAAGTCGCAGCAGGTGATGCGGCGGTGGCCGAGGCGGCGGGCCGTCCTGCCGATTGGACGATGTCGGCGATTGTTGGCGCTGCAGGGCTGGTTCCGGGCATGGCCGCTTTGGCGCATGGGGCGACTTTGGCATTGGCCAATAAGGAATCGCTGGTGACGGCGGGCCCGATCCTTTTGGGGACAGCCCGCGCACATGGCGCGACCGTTCTGCCCGTGGATAGCGAACATTCCGCGGTGTTTCAGGCCCTTGTGGGCGAAGATATGGCAGCGGTTGAACGCATCATCATCACCGCAAGCGGAGGTGCTTTCCGCGACTGGCCTTTGGACAAACTGGCGGGCGCAACATTGGCAGAGGCGTCTTCCCATCCCAATTGGGACATGGGCCAACGCATCACAATCGACAGCGCATCCATGTTTAATAAAGCGATGGAGCTAATTGAAACAAAAGAGTTTTTTGACTGTGAACCTGCGCAAATTGAAACGATTATTCACCCCGAAAGCCTGATCCATGCGATGGTCGGCTTCAATGATGGGGCAATCATGGCCCATGTCGGCCCGCATGATATGCGCCACGCGATTGGCTATGCGCTGCACTGGCCTGATCGCGCCCCGCTCCCCGTTGAAAGGCTTGATCTGGTCAAGATCGGCCAGTTGAATTTCTGGGAACCTGATCCGGCCCGCTATCCCGCGCTTGCGATCGCGCGCACCGTGATGGAAGAGGGCGGCCTTATGGGGGCGGCCTTTAACGCTGCCAAGGAACGCGCATTGGATGCGTTTATAGCAGGTGATATCGGTTTTCTTGATATGGCCCGGCTGGTGGATATGACCTTAGACAAATTGTCAGCACAGGGCGGGCTGCAAAATGCCACGATCACCCTAGATAACGTGTTGGAAACCGACCGCCTTGCGCGTATCCGTGCGGGCGAATTGATCGCTAACTTGGGGTAAACACCTTGGACATTTCCGGCATGCTTGGCAATTCGGTCTTTATCATTGCGGCGTTCGTCGTCGTGATTTCGATCATTGTCGCGATCCATGAATACGGGCACTACATCGTGGGCCGCTGGTGTGGCATCCATGCCGAGACATTTTCGATTGGGTTTGGAAAGGTGCTTTTTTCCCGCGTGGATAAGCACGGCACAAAGTGGCAGATCGCCGCCTTGCCCTTTGGCGGTTATGTCAAATTCTTAGGCGATGCGAATGCTGCAAGCTATGGCAGCGAAGAGGTCGCACCCGAAGTAAATCCCCGCAATACCATGCATGGCGCGCCTTTGTGGGCGCGCGCGGCCACTGTCGCGGCGGGTCCGATCTTTAACTTTATTCTTGCGATTGCGATCTGGGCGGGCTTCCTGCTTTACGAAGGTAAACCGACCGAGGCCCTTATTTTCGAGGCTGATTACGCCATGCCAGAGCGGTTTCAGTCTGAATTGGAATTCGGCGATCAAATCACGTCAATCGGCGGCGTTCCTGTCGATGAACGCGATGGCACCCTGCCGATTGCGCCGCGTATTGACTACGAAGTCATCCGCGATGGCGAAACGGTTATTGTGCAAGGCCCATACCCAATCCTGCCACGCGTTGCGGGGCTGAACCCCCGGTCGGCCGCGGACCGGGCCGGGTTAAAGATTGATGATGTTATTCTTGCGGTGAATGGCACTGAAATCTGGGGCTTTGGCGATATTGTTACCGCTGTGAATGCGGCTGAGGGCACGCCGCTTGATCTGAAGGTTTGGCGCGCCGGCGAAGAACTGCAATTCACCCTTGCCCCGCGCCGCACCGATTTGCCTTTGGCAGATGGTGGCTTTGAAACACGCTGGTTAATCGGCATAACCGGAGAAGAGTTCTTTGAACGCGCGACCGAACCTTATGGGCTATGGGGCGCGATCAAGGATGGATCGACGCAGCTTTGGTTCCGCCTGACGACCACGATTTCTGCATTGACCCATGTGATTACAGGCGACATTTCGACCTGCAACCTAAGCGGGCCCGTCGGCATCGCACAGATGAGCGGGTCGGTTGCACAGCAGGGCACGCAGAACTTTGTGCTGTTGATCGCCGCGATCTCGGCTGGGATCGGCCTGATGAACCTGTTCCCAATCCCGATGCTAGATGGCGGTCACCTTGTTTTCTACGCTTATGAGGCTGTGTTCCGCCGCAAAATGAACGAACGCGTGCTGAGCGGGTTGATGATTGTCGGG
The DNA here is from genome assembly GCA_964414165.1 of uncultured Cognatiyoonia sp. GTDB lineage: Bacteria > Pseudomonadota > Alphaproteobacteria > Rhodobacterales > Rhodobacteraceae > Cognatiyoonia. The sequence continues at coordinate 10,922 of CAYPVL010000012.1, read as the reverse complement.
ATCGCGATTGTGGGCACGTTCATGATCTTTGCGATCTTCAATGATTTGTTTCTCTGTCCCTAGCAATTGTATTTCTCAGGCAGTCTGAGAAATACAATTGCTAAACCCAACACGTCATAATTGTGCCTGAATCATCGGCTAAAACTCGCCTAACACACGTAGGAGAGCCGGAAACATGCAGACGATTGCCCAAGGATACAAAGGAATGCGGATCCTGATGACCCTGAACTGGGATCGGATTATCTGCACGGGTACCGTCATTGTTGCCCTTTATGCCGGGTCATATGTCGCGCTGATGTAGGCGCGCCCTTCTATATCTTGTGAAAAGGCACCTTTGGGGTGCCTTTCTTCGTTTTGACATCATCCGCCAGACCCGGTATCGTTTTACCCAAGCGGTAAAATATAAAAACAGGCCAAGCTGATGTGGAAAACGACGGGGCGCGCACGTGCGCAATGGGCAGTTGCGGCAACGCGCTATTTCTTTGTTGTAGTTCTGGGGCTTATAACCCTGTCCGCACAGCCGGCAGAGGCGCAGAACTTCACGTTCAGTAATGTATCGGTCGAAGGCAACCAGCGGGTTGCCGAAAGTACCATTCTATCATTTGCGGGAATCAGTCGCGGGCAGGCTGTCAGCGCAGGCGAATTGAATGTCGCTGCCCAGAACATCCGCGCCTCGGGTTTGTTTTCGTCCGTTGATGTGCGCCCGCAGGGCAATACGCTGGCAATTGTCGTTGTGGAATACCCAACCGTGAACCGCATCAGCGTTGAGGGAAACAGCCGCGTACGCGATGCGGAACTGCTGGCGGTCGTCAGTTCACAGCCCCGCCGCATCTACAGCCCAGAGCAGGCCGAACGTGATGTGTCTGCCATTACCCAAGTCTATCTAAACCAAGGCCGCATTAACGCCTCCGTCACCCCGCGCATCATCGAGCGCAGCGAAAACCGCGTTGATCTGGTGTTTGAAGTCATCGAATCCGGCGTGACCGAGATTGAGCGCATCAGCTTTGTCGGCAACCGCAGCTTTTCCGAACGGCGCTTGCGCGGTGTGCTGGAAACCAAACAGGCCGGTATCCTGCGCGCCATCATCGCCCGTGATACGTTTGTGCGTGACCGCATCGCCTTTGATCGCCGTGTTCTGACAGATTTCTACCAATCGCGCGGTTATGCTGATTTTCAGGTGCAAAACGTCGATGTTGCCCTGACCCGTGAACGCGACGCCTATCTGATTACGTTCAATGTGCAGGAAGGCCAGAAATTCACCTTCGGCGATATCACCGTCACCTCTGAAATTCCCGAAGCTGACATCGCGGAATTCCGGGCCGCTTTGCGCACCAAAACGGGTGCAACCTATAACCCGCTGTCCCTTGAAACAGACATTGAACGGCTTGAACGGTTGGCGATCCAGAAAGGTCTGAACTTTGTGCAGGTTGATCCCCGGATCACCCGCAATGATCGTGCCCTGGCACTGGACGTCGCATTTGCCCTTGTCCGTGGCCCGCGCATCTTTGTTGAACGCATTGATATTGAAGGCAACAACACAACCCTTGATCGCGTCGTGCGCAACCAGTTCCGCGTCGTGGAAGGCGATCCTTTCAATCCGCGCGAAATTCGCAACAGCGCCGAGCGGATCCGCGCCCTTGGTTTCTTTGGCAACGCCAATGTGGATGCCCGTGAAGGATCAACCCCCGAACAGGTGATCATTGATGTGGACGTGACAGAAGCCCCCACCGGGTCGCTGTCCTTTGGCGCAAACTTCAATTCCGATACCGGCATCGGCCTGCAGGCAAGCTTTCGCCAGTCCAACTTTCTGGGCCGCGGGCAGGCCCTGAACTTTCAGCTATCTACGGCGCAATCCAACCGCGTGTTTAGTTTTGACTTTACTGAACCGCAGTTTCTGGGCCGCGATTTACGGTTCAACCTTGGCTTAAGCTACCGCACCACTGACAATGAAAACGCGCTTTATGATACCGAAAGCTTTACCTTTCGGCCCGGTTTCACCTTCCCAGTGTCCGAGAATGGCCGCTTGGGCGTCTTCTATGTCTTTGACTATACAGACCTGACGGACGTGAACCCGACGGCCAGCCCGATCATCATTGCCGAGGCGGAAGAAGGGGCCGTGTCCACCAACGCGATTGGATATTCTTATAGCTATGACACCCGCCGCACGGGCTTGAACCCCAATGCAGGTGTATTGCTGCGCTTTGGTCAGGAGTTTGGCATCGGTGATACTGACTTTATCAAGACAACCGCCTTGCTTGCTGCTGAAACGAAGGTTCTGAACGAAGAGGTGACGCTGCGCGCCACGCTTGAAGGCGGCATGCTGAACTATGGTTCGGGTGATAGTCGTGTGACCGACCGTTTCTTCCTTGGCAGCCGCGTGTTGCGTGGATTCGAACCCGGGGGCATTGGTCCGCGTGATGCCAATACCGATGACGCGCTTGGCGGTAACACATTCGCCGTCGCCCGCCTTGAAGCCGAATTCCCGCTTGGTCTGCCTGAAGAATACGGCATTTCTGGCGGTGCCTTCATTGATTATGGGTCGGTCTGGGATGTGGGTAACCTGCGTGGCGTGTCCGAGGCAGATATCCTTTACAACGACTTTACCCCGCGCACCGTCGCAGGCCTGTCCGTCTTCTGGACAACACCCATTGGGCCGCTGCGCTTTAACTTTACAGAAGCACTGGATGCGCAAGAGTTCGATAATCCGAAATCCTTTGACGTGACCATCTCGACGAGCTTTTGATGCGCTGGCTTGCGGCCCTTGCGGTGGTCGCCGGCTTGACCGGGTCGGCTGTTGCGCAGGAATTTCCAACAAGCCGGATCGAACGGCCTGTGCTGGTCATTGATACGGGCCGCTTGTTCGCCGAATCCGCCTATGCCAAGCAGCTCAACGATGAGATCGAACAGGTCGCCTTGGATATCCGCGATGAAAACCAACGCATCGTCGCAGAACTTGTCGCAGAAGAACAAAGCCTGACCGAATTGCGCCCGACCATGTCGCCCGAAGATTTTCGCGCGGCCGCCGATGCCTTTGATCGCAAGGCCCAAGACATCCGCGCCGAGCGGGACGCCAAAGAGATTGAACTTGAAGAAGCCCGCCTTGATGTGCGCGTGCGCTTTTTATCCGAAGTCCGTTCGGTCGTCGGGCAATTGATGGTGGAACGCGGGGGTGGTATCGTGCTGGATAGCCGTTCGGCCTATGTCTATGTCACCGCCATCGACATCACAGAAGAGGCGATTGCCCGCGTGGATGCCGATTTCCTTGATGCCGCCGATCCCCCCTCCAAGACCGAGTAATCCGTTGCGCTGGTTCGACACAGTTGCTAGGCCAGCCCCACTTTTAGACAGAAAGACCGCGTAGATATGTCCGACCCTGTTACCATCGCCGATATCCAGTTGATCCAAAAGATCCTGCCGCACCGATACCCGTTCCTGCTGGTCGACAAGGTCCGCGATATTGACGGCACATCAAGTGCTGTGGGCATCAAGAATGTCACAATGAATGAACCCCATTTTCAGGGCCATTTCCCCGGCACACCAATCATGCCCGGTGTGACAATCGTCGAAGCAATGGCCCAGACCGCAGCTGTCATGGTGGGCACGACAATGGGGCTGACCGAAGGCAATTTGCTGATCTACTTTATGTCCATTGATGGCTGTAAGTTCCGTCGCAAGGTCATCCCCGGTGACGTGCTTGAAATGAACGTCTCGACCACGCGCGGCAAGCCCGGCGGCAAGGTCTGGCGCTTTAAGGGCGTGGCCACGGTCGAAGGTGAGATGGCCGCCGAGGCTGAATTCACCGCCATGATGGACATGCAAGGGTGAGCGATATCCACCCCTCTGCCGTGATCGCCGAGGGCGCGGTCATTGGTGAAGGCTGCACGGTTGGTCCGCTCTGCGTGATCGGTCCAAAGGTCGTGCTGGGCGCGGGGGTGGTTCTGAAATCCCACGTGGTGCTGGATGGTGATACCCATATCGGGGATGAGACGGTGATCTTCTCATTCGCTGTCATCGGTGAAATCCCGCAGGACCTGAAATTCTCGGGCGAAGAGTCGCGCCTGCGCATCGGGAAACGTAACCGCATCCGCGAGCATGTGACCATGAACTCTGGCACTGCTGGTGGCGGCGGTGAGACCCGGATTGGCGATGATGGGTTGTTTATGGCCGGGTGCCATATCGCCCATGATGCCGTGATCGGCGACCGCGTGATTGTTGTGAATTCCACCGCCGTGGCTGGGCATTGCGTGATCGAGGATGATGTGATCATCGGCGGTTTATGTGGCGTGCACCAATGGGTGCGCATCGGGCAGGGTGCCATCATCGGGGCCTTGTCCATGGTCACCCATGATGTGATCCCCCATGGTCTTGTCATGGGGCCACGCGGCGAACTTGACGGGCTGAACCTTGTCGGGCTCAAACGCAAAGGCGTGGCGCGCGGCGATATCACAGCGCTGCGCGCTGCCTTCCTTGCGTTGAAAGATGGTGAAGGCACAGTGCATGACCGGGCCGAGCGCCTGAAGACCGAGTTGGACAGCGACTACGTTCGCCAGATGGTTGATTTCATCCTTGGTGAAAGCGACCGTGGCCTGCTGACACCGCGCTGATGCTGGCGTTGATTGCAGGCACAGGCGACTTGCCGCGTGCTTTGGTCGCGCGGCTGGATCAGAAACCCCTGATCTGTGCGTTGGACGGGTTCCCGCCCCAGATTACCCCGGAAATCACATTTCGCCTTGAACACTTGGGCAGCTTCCTTGCTGATCTGAAATTGCGCGGCGTGACGCACATCTGCATGGCAGGTGCTGTGAAACGCCCCGAAATTGATCCCAGCGCGATTGACGCAGCAACGATCCCGTTGATCCCCAAGGTGCAGGCCGCGATGGCCAAAGGTGATGACGGGGCGCTGCGCGTTTTGATCTCCTTGCTTGAAGATGCGGGGTTTGCGGTTGTCGCCGCCCATGAGATCGCGCCAGAATTGCTGCCAGAGGCAGGCATCTTGACCAAAGCGACCCCGGCAGATTGGCACAAGCAAGATGCTGTCGCCGGTGAGGCGTGCCTTGTCCAAATGGGTGCCGCAGATAGCGGGCAGGCCTGCATCGTGCGCCTAGGACAGGTGGAGGCCCGTGAAGGTCCTGATGGCACAGATGCGATGTTGGCTACGTTTTGTGAACCCATCATGCGGCGGCCGTTTCCCGCTGATCCGTTTTCCTTCGTGATCGATACGGCGTCTGACCTGGTATCGGATGCCGCTGATTGGTTGTCGGGGGACGACGGCGGAACGCCAGACCCCACAACCGCAGACGATGGAATCCTCTTTAAGGCCCCAAAGCCTGATCAAGATCGCCGCGCTGACCTACCATTGATCGGCACTGGCACGGCGATGAAAGCCGCCGAGGCCGGGCTGGCGGGGATCGTGATCGAGGCGGGTGGCGTCATGGTCTTGGACCTTCCGGGCGTCATCAGCACGCTTGATGCGCAAGGCATGTTCCTTTGGGTGCGGCCCAAGGGGGGCGCATGAGGGTCTTTGTGATCGCGGGTGAGCCTTCGGGGGATAAGCTGGGGGCTGCTTTAATGGCCGGACTAAAAGCCGAAGGCGATGTAGATTTCGCAGGTATCGGAGGGCCTTTGATGCAGGCCGAAGGCCTTGCGAGCCAGTTCCCGATGGACGAGCTGAGCGTTATGGGCCTTGCGGAAATCTTGCCGAAGTATTTTCACCTCAAACGCCGGATCGCGCAGACAGCCGCGGCTGTGATTGCCCAAAAACCGGATGTTCTGGTCACTATCGACAGCCCCGATTTTTGCCTGCGCGTCGCCAAACTGGTCAAAGCGCAGGCTGATATTCCAACCGTGCACTACGTCGCCCCCACCGTCTGGGCATGGCGCGCCGGGCGCGCGGCGAAGATGGCCGCGCACATTGATCATGTGCTGGCACTGTTCCCGTTCGAGCCGCCCTATATGACAGCGGCGGGCATGAGTTGTGACTTTGTGGGGCATCCGGTTGTGGCCGAACCCTTTGCAAGCAAAGCAGACGCTTTGGCCTTTCGCAAGACCCACGGCATTGGGGATGCCCCCTTGATCCTTGCACTTCCGGGGTCGCGCAAAGGCGAGGTGTCGCGCTTGGCAGATCGCTTTGGGGCGGCTTTGGGCGATGTGCTGAAAGCACACCCCAAGGCGCGGATTGTTGTGCCCTGTGCCGCGCCAGTCTACGGCATGGTGCAAGAGATGACTGCCGCTTGGCCCGGCAAGCCTGTGCTTATCGCGCCGGGGGATGCCGCGAAGGCGGCGGTGTTCAAGGCCGCAGATGTGGCGCTGGCCGCGTCCGGCACTGTGTCATTGGAACTGGCTGCCAACGCGACGCCGATGGTCATTGCCTATGACATGGCTTGGCTGTCGCGGGTGTTGATTTCGCGGATGCTGAAGGTGGACACGGTGACCTTGGTGAACCTTGTGTCCGAGACGCGCACGATCCCGGAATTCATCGGCAAGCATTGTGTGCCAGCCGACATTGCGCAGGGCGTGTTGAATGTGTTGGCGGACCCGCACGCACAGCGCGACGCAATGTCGGTGACGATGGCGCGTTTGGGGCAGGGCGAAGTTGCGCCGGGGCTGCGTGCCGCGCGCTCAGTGCGGGCGTTTTTGGCCCGCGTTCAGGATCAATAGCCCTGCGGCAAGCATCGCAAAGCCAAAATAGGCGCGGATGGGCAGCGCCTCGTCCAAGATAAGCGCGCCAAGAATGATCGCGACGGGCGCGATCAACAAGGTGCACAGCATCGTGTTTCCAGATCCCGCCATCGCCAAAAGCCGGTAGAACAACAAGTAGGCAAGCGCTGTGGCGATGACGGCGTAATAGGCGATGGCCCCCCATGTTTGCGCGTTCAGATCCAGCCGGATCGGGCCTTCGACGATCCACGCAAGCGGCACCATGATCAGGCTGGATGTGGTGAGCATGCCCGCAGCGGCGACTTGCGGCGCAAGACCTTTCAGCATCTTGCGTGCCCAGACCCCGGCAAGGGCATAGCTGACCGTGCCACCCAGCACGGCAAGTTGCCCAAGCGCGCGGATATCAAAGTCCGTCAGGGCTGACAGGCCGATGGCTGTCGCGACGCCGAAAAAGCCCAGCGTGACCCCGATGGCGCGGCGCGCGGTAAGCTTTTCGTCGGCAAAGAAGATCGCGGCTGCCATGACCCCGAAGATCGCGGTGGATGCATTCAGGATCGACGTAAGCCCGGTTTCGATATGCAACTGCCCCCATGCCATCAGCGAAAACGGGATGACGTTGTTCAACAGACCCATGCCGACAAACCCGATCCAGATTTTCGGATCACGTGGGACCGGCAAGCGGCGCAGTGCCACGTAGCCCCACAGGATCAGCACCGCCCAGCCGACCCGGTGGGCGACGGCGGTCAGCGGGCCGATTTCGTCCAAAGCGATGCGGATGGTCAGGAATGAGGCCCCCCAGATGAGCGAGAGGAGCATCAGTTCCGCCCATGCGCGGGGTGAAAGGGCCATTTGTGGGGTGGGCGTGCTCATGGAGGCAGATCATCTGGAATGATGCGGTTGAGCAACCCGGAAAATGCGAAAAGCCCCGGCGGTTGGCCGGGGCTTTTGCGTTGAAACCGATAAGTGGCGTTTAGAACGTGTAACCGATCTTGATACCGACGCCGATGACGTCGTTGTTTTCAAAGTTAGTGACAGGTGTTTCAACACCAGTCGCTGGCAGCGTCAGTGCAGCGGATGCATCACCGACTTGGATATAACGGACACCACCTGAAATCGCAATTTGGTCTGTGATCTTATATTCGCCACCAATGCCGTATGAAATGCTGCCATTGGTTGGTGCAAGAGGTGACACAAGATCATCATCGCCTTCTGTTTCAAAACCGATGCTGACAAGTCCAGAGAACTTGTCCGAGAAGCGACGACCTACGCCGATGTTATAGGACACACCTTCGTCAATGTTGGTCAAGGAACCGCCACCGGTCAAACCCGCGAACTGGTCAGGTGACAGCGTCACAGTTGAATAGTCAGCATACCGGATTGAGCCAAACAACAGCGTGTCAGCTGCGATACCTGTCTGGAAATCCAGATTGATGGCTTCTGGCGTGGTGACTTTTGTCGTGCTGTCAATAATACCCAACGGCCCTGACTCCGTTGTGCTCAGATCATGCTCAATCTCTGAGTGGTAGGTCAGTGCAATGCGCAGCGCAATGTCGGGGCGTTCATATGCGACACCGGCTGAATAACCCACGCTGGTTTCACCATCAAAATCAACGGTATATCCGTTCAAGCCGCCATAAGCACCACCGGCAAGACCAACTGACCCGTCAAGTGTTTCTGCGCGAATGCCGCCATGCACGCTCCAATTGCCGTCGATTTTATAGCGGGCAATCGCAGTCACAGTGGCTGAATTCAGCTCAGCAAATGTCCCACCAAGCAAAGGGCTACCACCGTCGGTTGCTGATGGGTATTCAAGATCAACACCATATGGCTGATCAAAAATCACACCGACCGAGATTTGGTCGTTCAAGTCTGTTTTGAACCCAAGCCCAAATGTCGTGAAGTCTCCGCCAACATTGCCTGAATCCGTTGATCCAAAACCAAGTGCTGCGTTGTCGTTGCCGGAAATTGACGGTGTCACGCTCCCGAATGACAATTCGCCATAAGTGCCCTCTTCGAAGATCAGACCAATATTTTGGTTTGATCTATCAAGGCCGACCGCGTGCGCCGCAGTCGTCGTCAACATAAGCGCTGCGCCCACTGTTATTACGTTCTTCATATTTTCCATCCCTGTCTGAAATCTTTCAGTTGCGCTTACGTTATGGACCGGTTGCCTTACACGTCAATTAATGACGTTGGGGAAAAACATCTTTGGGCCGATTTATGTGGTAATTATCACGTCAGCGCCTTTGGCCGTAGACGATATTTGCATAATTCGCAGCAAGAATGAATGCAGCACCTACCACCAGCAACAGATTTACGCTTTCATCATAAAACAGAAAGCCAATCACGGCGATAGTCGGCAGACGCACGAAATCAATTGGCATAACTACGCTTGCGGGGGCCAGTGACAGCGCGGTGGTCATACAGAAATGTGCCGTCAGCCCGGCCAATCCGATGACGATCAGCCATGGCAGGGTGGTGGCATCTGGCAGCGCGATGTCACCATCGAACCCGGCGCAGATCAGCCCAAAGATCAGTTGCATACCTGTGAGATAGAACATGATGCATGTGATGGATGCGGTTTGCGTCAGCTTGCGTGTGAAGATCGCGGTGATCGCAAAGAAAATCGCGCAAGCCGCCGCGGCTCCAAGGCCCCAGCTAAGCGTCGCGGAACCCGGTTGTGCCACCAGCAGCACGCCGATGAAACCGACGATGGCGGCAAAAGCACCGATACGTGTGATCCGCTCACCAATCAGGAGGGGTGACAGCAGGATCACCCAGATGGGCGAGGTGAATTCAAAGGCGAAAAGTTGTGCCAGCGGTATGATAGGCAGGGCAAAGAACCACAGGTTCTGGCCAATGAAATGCGCAAGATTGCGCAACCCATGTAGCCCAAGTTTATCGCGATTGATCTGGTACAGCGTACCTGCAATCCCACCGATCACCACCACAAGGACCACCCCGATGACGCTGCGAAAGAGCATGATTTCAAAGGTATCCAGCGCAAAGCTGACCTGCCGCCCCGCAATACTCATCGCGGTGAAGGATACAATCGCGCCGATCATCCAAAGTGCTGCGCGCAGGGTGTTACTTTGGGGCATGCGTTGTCCTTGGCGCGACGGCGTGGTTCACTGGCCTTCACACAAGCGGGAAATGAACATGAGTGCAATCAAAATAGCCCTGTGCCTTGGCATGCTGGGCACAGCGGCTTTGGCCGATCCGGTGGATGATCTTGTTGCGGCGGCCGGTGCCAGCTTTGATCGCATGCCGCCGGTGCAGGTTGTGCCCGAAATTTCGGGCCGGTGTGGCGCAGATGAACATGTGAATGATGCCGCCGCTTATTGCGCGGCTGAAAACAAAGTGTATCTGGCCCGCGATGCACGCATCCGCCCCGAGGCGGCCTATCTGGTTGCCCATGTCATGGGGCATGCCGCCCAAGTGCGCCACGGCGTTGCTGATGTGGCATTGCAGACGATCCGTGCCAACCGCGATCAAGAGGGGGCCTTGCGCGCCGATGTGACCCGGCAGGTCGAATGCGTGGCGGGATTTTTGTATCAACGCGCAGGGTTGGGCCCTGCGGATTTGACGGATTGGTTTGATCAAGAGCCGTTTACGGATTCCCATTGGGGCCGTAACCCTTTGACCGTAGGGCCAAAAGTGTCGATTGGTCTGGCGGAACGCGCAGCATGGTTTGCGCGTGGACAGGCAGGTGATTTGAACGCCTGCGCCACAGCGAATTTTGGCGCGGATTTGCTGCTGGCCGCTTTGAAGGGCTAGTCGCAGGCACCACTTAGGATAATTGGCGATTGGCCGCGTTGGGTCAGGATTGTCGCAGCACCCGTGTCTTTGTCATGAATAACGATGGCGGAATCGCGGGGGCCGACAAGGGTCATCGCGCGCACGCTATCGTCGTTTTGCGCGGTATCGTCTTGCATGATCTGCATCTCGGTCGTGCGATCAAAGGCGAATGTTGCGGATGTATCCGACACGATCAAAGACCAGTCGGGATCAGCGCCGGTGCAGGTGATATCCTGTGCCAAAACTGCATGAGGCAGGGCGAATAAGCTGCTGATCAGGATGGCTTTATTCATCTTGACTAAGTGACTTATTCCCATTCAATCGTGCCCGGAGGCTTTGACGTAATGTCATATGTCACCCGGTTGATCCCCTGCACTTCGTTAATGATCCGCGTCGCGGTTTCGCCCAGAAATTCATGGCTGAACGGGTAGTAATCGGCGGTCATGCCGTCCACGGAGGTGACCGCG
>CAYPVL010000011.1:0-49202 GCA_964414165.1 uncultured Cognatiyoonia sp. | reverse complement strand
AAACAGCGACACCCCGCGCGACCCTTCTGGCGCATCGGGCAGCCTTGCCAGCACAAGGTGGCAGACGTTTTCGGTGAAATCATTATCCGCCCAACTGATGTAGATTTTCTGCCCTGAGATGGCGTAGGTTCCATCGCCGTTGGGTTCCGCCTTTGCGCGAAGTGCCCCCACATCTGATCCGGCTTGGGGTTCCGTCAGGTTCATTGTGCCGCACCATTCGCCTGAAATCAGCTTGGGCAGGTAGAGGTCTTTGATCGCGTCTGATGCGTGATGTTCCAATGCCTCGATCTGGCCTTGGCTCATTAGCGGGTTGAGTTGCAAGGACAGGCAAGCCCCGGCCATCATGTCATTCACAGCTGTTGCAAGCGTCAGCGGCAGCCCCATGCCCCCGTTTTCGGGGCTGGCTGAAATGCCTACCCAACCGCCTTCTGCAATTGCCCTGTAACCCTCGGCATAGCCGGGCGCTGTGCGCACGACCCCGTTTTCCAGATGCGCCGGGTGCAGGTCGCCGGGGCGTTGCAGGGGCGCGAGGATATCGTCGCACATCTTCCCTGCCTCGGTCAGGATCGCGTCCACCATATCGCTGGTTGCTTCGCCAAATCGGTCCGTCGCGCTGACTGCATTGAAGCCAGCGACGTGATCCATGATAAAGCGGAAGTCCTTTACGGGGGCGGCATAGGGCATGGTGTGTCCTTTCGATGACTGGTCAACGGGGCTGAAGAAAGGTAACCCGCCCTGCGGTCCAAGCAACAGAAACGCGGCGTCATGAATAATGTGCATACTCAGACTTACAATGCAGATGCAGGTGGGATTGCCCGCATTGGCGCGCTGTTGCGCGCGGGTGGTCTGGCTGCTTTTCCGACCGAAACGGTCTATGGCCTTGGCGCGAATGCTTTGGACGACACCGCCGTGGCCCGCATTTATGCCGCCAAAGGCCGCCCCAGTTTTAATCCGCTGATTGTGCATGTCCCTGATCTGGCAACGGCAGAGCATTACGTGCAGTTCAATGACGCAGCCTATCGCCTTGCCAGCGCCTTTTGGCCCGGAGCCTTAACGCTGGTGTTGCCTTTGCGCACAGATGCCGGTGTGTCCAAACTGGTCACGGCGGATTTGCCGACCTTGGCCGTGCGCGTGCCGGATCATCCTATTGGGCATGCGGTGTTGGCGGCGGCTGGCGTGCCGGTTGCGGCCCCGTCGGCCAATCCATCGGGGCGCGTATCCCCGACAACGGCAGCCCATGTGTTGGCCGGTCTTGCGGGGCGCATTGATGCGGTGCTGGATGGTGGCCCCTGTGCTGTGGGGCTGGAATCCACGATTGTTGCCTGTGATGGTGCGCCGCGCCTTTTGCGCGCGGGCGGCATTCCGGCAGAGGCTTTGGCGGCTTGTCTTGGTGCACCGCTTGCTTTGGCCGCTGATCCCGCGACGCCGCAAGCACCGGGCCAGCTTGCGTCCCATTATGCCCCGCATGGCACGGTGCGTCTAAATGTGACTGATCCTGCCCCCGATGAGGTTTTGCTGGGGTTCGGATCAGTTAAGGCCCCTTTGAACCTGTCCCTAAGTGGCGATTTGGTTGAGGCTGCGGCGGCCCTGTTTGATTGCCTGCATCGCCTTGATGACATGGGGGCTGCCAAGATTGCCGTATCTCCAATTCCTGACAGGGGCCTTGGGGCCGCGATCAATGACCGCTTGCGCCGCGCCGCGGCGGATCGCGCCTGATCTGCTGAAACCCTGCTGATTTGCGCGTGATGTTTTGCGCTTTGATCACCGATAGTCGTCTAAAGAAGAATTGAGACGGATGATGATCAGGTTTTTGGTGAATAGCTTTTTCGGGCTGGCGGCTTTGGGCGTCGCGGTCGGATTCTTGGGCTGGTGGGTGCCTGCTTGGGATAGTCTGGCGCTGGTGCGCCCGGTTTTTGCGATTCTGTGCTTGCTGGGCGTGTTTTTATTGCGCCCGGGCTGGCTGCGCGCCCTTGTGGCAGCGGCGGCTATCGCGGGGGCTGTGACGATCCTGCCGGTTTTTGCGGGGCAAAAGGGCGGTGGTGATTTGCGCCTTTATGCAAAGAACTTGTGGTCGGGCAATACCAACTACCGCGCCGTTGCTGATGATATTCTGGCCACAGATGTTGATATTGTGATGTTGCAGGAGGTCTCCCAGCGCAACAACCGCATCCTGTTGCTTTTATCCGGGGAATTTCCCTATCAGCACTTTTGTGAGCGTTCATCATGGATGGGCGACGCGGTGTTGTCGCGCCTGCCGTTTGCAGGTGAACCTGTGTGTTCGCAAGGCCGTGCGATGGCGTTGGCCCCTTTAAATGTTGGCGGACAGAGGGTTTGGGCGGCCTCGGTCCATATTCCTTGGCCTTGGCCCTATGAAAGTGCGGATAATGAGGCCGAGGCGGCGGCGATGCTGACGGGGCTGGATGCGCCGGTCGTTGTTGCCGGTGATTTCAACATGTTCCCCTGGACTGCCCGCGTGCGCCGTATTGCTGCGGCGGGTGATCTGCAACTGGCAGGTCCCGCCCAAAAGACCCTGACACTGTGGCGCATGCCGATGATGATTGACCATGTGCTTGCCCCAAAGGGTGGGCAGGTTGCGCGCCGTCCTTTGTTGGGGTCGGATCATCATGGGTTGGTGGCTGATGTTGCCTTTTAGGAGTGGTGGATCGGGATCTACCCTACGCCTGTTGTGCGGCTTTCCAGTTGATCGCGTGCCAAAGCGGGTTGTGAATGTGGAGGGGGCTCTGCCCCCGTCTCGGATTAAATCCGGGACCCCCCGACATATTTTTATTCAAAAGAAGCAGCAAGGCGGTCTGCAGGACACAGGCGGTTTTGCTTTGTTGAAAGCGCTTAGGATGCGCTTTGACGGTCAATCTGGCCGCGCAGTTCTTCAGCCTCTTGCCGTGCGTCGCGCAGGCCGTCCATGGCGGCGCGCAGCTCGGCCTCGGTTTGGGCCAGTTGGTTTGTGATCTCGGCCTCGCGCTGTTGGAGGTAGGTGATCGCCTGATCGCGCGTTTCCTCGGCCTCGTGCAGGGCTTGCGCCATTTTGTCCAATTCGCCGATTTCGGCCTTTGTCACCCGCGTGAATCGGTTCACCAGCCAGCTTGCAAACCAGCCCAGCATGAAGGCCACAAACAGGATGATGGCTGTCGCAACAATAAATTCAGTTCTGTTCAACGGGTCATCCTAAGTCTATTTATTCGTTTGCTGCAGCGTCATCTTCGGCTGCGGCTTCCAGTTCTTCAAGGGCTGTCGGCTCTTCCGGGGTGGTTTCGGGCACGATCAGGCTGAATTCAATCCGCCGGTTTGCTTCGCGCCCGTCTTCGGTGTCGTTATCGGCAATCGGGTCCGCTTCGCCAAAGCCAATCGCCTCGAACGCGCCCACGGGCACACGGCGCACGCGCAGTGCATCAAGCACAGATTGCGCCCGCTGTTGTGACAGTTGTTGGTTCATCTCTTCACGCCCCTGACTGTCGGTAAAGCCCGCAATCCGAATGCGCAGGTTCGCGCATTTCTTGAGGATATCGGCGATATCATCGATGATCCCTTGGGCATTGGGGGCCAGATCGGCAGACCCCGGTTCAAAGGTGATTTTGCGCACGTCCGTAACAGCTGTGATCTTTTCGACGCATTCTTCGGGTGTCGGCAGACCCGCAATCGGGTCGAGTTCCTTGACGTAGGTCACGTCGATTTCCACATCAGCCGACGTCCCAAGCTTGTCGATCAAGAGCCGCGCAATGTCTTCGCTGGCTGTTGGGCTGCCGGTATTGCCGCGCACACTGACCTTAGCGGGTTGCACGGTGATCGCCCCGTTGGACAGCGCCGAGAGTGCTTCGAGCCCTGCAAGCACCCGCACCGACCAGCCCGCTGGTAGCCCTTCGGTAACCCGCGTGCCCATGGTCACATTGGTCTGGCCGAATTTCGCGAAGGCGAATTGTTCGGCTGTTGTGTTCATCAGATCATCGGGCACCCGTCCGCGCAGTTGCACCGCCCCTTCGGGGCTGCGTGTGGCGGTGAATGTGGCAGGGCCTTCTTCAGACGCATCAGGTGTGCGCGGCAATTCTGCAGACAAGGCATAGACATCCGGCAGCGCGTTTTCGAGTTCGCCGATCACTTTGTCAAAGGTGCTTTGCGCGGTCCCTTCAAGCGCCACAAGCGAGATATCCGTGTTGGAGGCCGTGACCGTGCCCCCCCCAAGGTCGGCCACCGCGTTGATCGAAAGTGCGACTGCGTCGCCCCATGTGCGTGAGGGGGCACCCAGTGCCTGGGTGCAGTTGGTCCGCCCTTCAAAGCCTGCTTGCGTTGCTGCCCGGACGATTTTGCCTTCTGCTTCGGCCGTGTCCACGGCGCAGGCGATGAACCTTGCGCCTTCATCATCTAACTGGAACCGCGTCAGGAACGGCGAGATCACGGGCCGCGGTGCCGAGATATTCACCGCCACCGAGATGGCTTCGGGTGTGTTGCGCGCAAGCGATGTTTCAAGCTGCCGTTTTTCGGTTTCACTGTCTGAAATTGCTTTGACCGTCACGCTGCGCGCTGTCACCGAAATTTTTGAACGCGGCAGCTGGTCGAGCGCCCGCAGCGCATAGTTCACCGCCACTTCCCAGTTTTCGGGCACCGGGTAGTCGGCCACTTCCAAAAGGTCGGTCACTGGCTGCCCATCGGCCAGCCGCGCGACCCGGTTTGAAAGCTGATCCCGATCTGTTTGGGTTGGAATCAACCCGATCAGCGATACGCCTGCATCATTGCGCAGGATTTCGATTGCGAATTCCGGGGGCGCGATCCCGCCAGCATCAGCCACCGACATATTGTCGATCACCCGGCTTGCATCCACGATCTTGCCTGCTGTGGTGATCGCATTGAACCGTGCTGCTTCGGATGGCGCGGCCCCTTCAAGGATCACTTGCAGCCCGTCCCCAAGTACCGAAGCCCAGTTGTGCCCCACATCAATCAGGTCTTCCTGCACGGCCACCACAGACCGTGTTTCCACGATGGCAACTGTCGCCCGGGCTGCAAAGACCGCGATGAACGCGGCGACAATGAAGACTCCGATCCGCAGGAAGAGGGCTGAAAGGCGCATGATTGTCCTGTGTTAGCTCTGGCTGACCCCTGCATAAGGCGTCACCTCGCGGGGTTCAATCACATGAAATAGGCGATGGCAAGAAATGGGAGAACGATCAATCCGGCGTCGCGGTTGGACTTGAACAACCGCAGGAGGAGCGGGGTGTCATCCGTATCAAGCTTGGCGAGTTGCCATGTCAGATGCCAGCCAAGCGCCCAAGCCCCGCCAAGCGCGATGACAAGCGACAGGATGCTGCGGTCCTGCGCGGCCAAAATGATGGCTAGTCCGAGCAGAAGGATGGTTCCTGTCAGGAACCCCCGCAGCCAAATCCGTGTATTGTCTGCGAACAGCCTTGCGGTTGATTTTACCCCGATCAGCGCATCGTCCTCTGCATCTTGGTGTGCATAGATCGTGTCATAAAACAGCGTCCAGCTGATCCCTGCCAGATAAAGCACCACCGCCGGCCAGCCAAGTGATCCTGTATGTGCCGTCCAGATCAGCAGCGCCCCCCAGTTGAACGCGAGCCCCAGAAAGACCTGCGGCCACCATGTGAATCGTTTTGCAAACGGATAGATCAGGACCGGGATCGCCGACGCCAATCCCAGCAGGATCGCGGGCAGCGGGAAGGTCAGCAGAATAAAGAGCGAGATCAGCGATTGTACCAGCATCCATGCCAGCGCTGCCCGCACCCCCATTTGCCCTGATGGGATGGGCCGCGACCGCGTTCGTTCGACCTGTCCGTCGATGTCCCGATCTGTGATGTCATTCCACGTGCATCCCGCCCCGCGCATCAGGAACGCCCCGATAGCGCAGCCGACGATCAGCCAAAGATCGAAGCCTGTGAATGTGCCGGTGTGCAGCACCGCCAGTCCCAGCGCCCAGTAGCAGGGCAGCAGCAAAAGCCATGTGCCGATGGGCCGATCCGCCCTTGAGAGCCGCAGATAGGGCTGCGCCCATGCCGGTGCGCGCGTGTCCACCCAATTTCCGGTGCTGTCGGCGACGGTTCCGGCTGGTGTTGGGTTCGGGTCGGTCATATGTTCGCCCTATGGCATCCAAGGTTCGGCTTTATGTAGATCATCCCTTGCACCAAGGGCAATCGGTTCCGTTGACACGGGAGCAGGCGAATTACCTGTTTGCCGTCATGCGCCTGCCGGTGGGCACTGTGTTGTCCCTGATCAATGGGCGCGATGGCGAATGGGATGCGGCGGTGGTTGAGGGGAATAAGCGCGGTGGGATCTTGCTCTGTTCTGCGCAGACCAAGCCTTTGCAACCGCCCCCTGATCTGTGGCTGCTTTTTGCCCCGATCAAGAAGGCCCGCACTGATTTCATCGTCGAGAAAGCGACCGAGATGGGCGCGGCCCGCATCCTGCCGGTGCAGACGGATTATACCAACGCGGATCGGATCAGGCAGGATAAGTTGCAGGCCCATGCGGTTGAAGCAACGGAACAATGTGGTGGAACATTTGTGCCGCAGGTAGACACTTTGGCCCGTCTGGATAAGGTGCTGGATGGTTGGGATACTTCGCGACGCTTGATGTTTTGTGATGAGGCGATGCTGGGCGCGGCCTCGGTCTTGTCGGTTGATCTGCAAGGGCCTTGGGCGATCCTGATTGGGCCTGAGGGCGGGTTCTCGGAGGCCGAACGCACCCGTTTGCATGGTTTGGACTTCACCCATCCCGTTAGCCTTGGCCCGCGTATCCTGCGCGCGGATACTGCAGCCGTGGCCGCCTTGACCGTCTGGCAGCAGGCGCTGGGGGATTGGGCGTGAGGCTGGCGAAGGAGGCGGATCGCCCTGCGATTGAGGCGTTCTGCGCAAACCACCCCGAAAAGCTGATGTTTCCATGGTCCAATCTGATCCGCTACGGGATGGGCGGGGAACATCTCCGGTCGATGACATTCTGGGTGAATGACGGCCCGGTGACGGACCTGTTTGGGATATCGCGTGAAGGCATGGTGATGGCCTATTGTCCGAACATGGCCCGCGCGGTCAAACCTTTGACCGCGGGCCGGTCGGTCCTTGGGTTGCTTGGCGTGACCGAAAGCATCGCGCCCATCCGCGCAGCGCTTGGCTTGGGGCCAGCAGGACTTGATTGCAGCGAGCCGCATTTTGATCTTGCACTCTCTGATCTGTTAATCCCGCCGCATGACGGCCTCACCTTGCGCAGCCTGCAAAGCACACCGCGCGAGACCCTTGTTGAGTGGCGCGCCGCCTTTAGTGTTGACGCCCTCGCTATGCCGGGTGCCGATGCTGCTGCGAAAGCGCAGACCGACATTGACCGTTATATCGCTGATGACAGCCACCGCGTTTTGTATGACGGGGATACGCCCGTTGCTCTGACAGGCTTTAACGCCACCGCGCCGGGTATTGTGCAGGTTGGTGGGGTCTACACGCCGCCCGCATTGCGCAACCGGGGGTTTGGGCGTTTGGCGGTTGCGTTGCATCTTGATGAGGCGCGCAAAGCGGGGACGACCCACGCCACCTTGTTTGCCGCGAACGCGGCCGCGGCGCGGGCCTATCGCGGGATTGGATTCGAAGAGATTGGGCGCTTTTCCATCGTGATCTATGAAGAGGCGCAGGATGTCTGAACTGCGCAAAGCGCGGGACGCGGATGTGCAGGCTTTGACTGCTTTCCTGACGGCCCATGCCCCCGTCGCGATGTTTCCGTTGACCAACCTGCGCGATCACGGGTTGGGCATGCAAAGCGACAGGGCGATGACGTTTTGGATGAATGATCCTCTGACCGATGTGTTGGGAATTTCTGCGCAAGGCATGGTGATGCCGATTTTTACCTCAGCCACCGTACCGGGGATTGCGAAGGCATTGGCTGGCCGGATCGTCGGCGGTGTTGTGGGGGCGGCGCAAGCCTGTGCTTTGGTGAAGGACTCGGTGGATTTTCCTGCTGCAGAACTGGACCGGGACGAGCCGCATTTTGAACTTGATTTGGCGCAACTGATCATGCCTGATGTTGCGGCTTATTCGCTGGTCCCTTTCACCCTTGCCCCACGCGAGGTTCTGATCGCATGGCGCACGGCCTACTACATCGAGGCACTGGATGTTGCGCCCGTCGATGCCCCCGCCCGCGCCATCGCGCAAGTCGAGGCGGCCCTTGAAAGCGGCACCCATCGTGTTTTGATGCAGGGTGAGACGCCTTTGGCGGTGACGGGTTTCAATGCGCAATTGCCTGAGACCGTAATGATTGGCGGGGTTTATACGCTGCCTGAATTGCGTGGACAGGGTTATGCGGGTAAGGCGCTTGCACTGCATCTAACCGAGGCGCGGGGGCGCGGTGTAAAGCGCGCTGTTTTATCTGCAGCGAATGAAGCGGCCGCGAAGGCGTATGAACGGATTGGGTTTGAGAAGATGGGTAGTTTCAATATCACGATCCTGAAGAACCCGGTGACGCTTGATGGCTGATTTTATCCGCCCCGAGGTCAAGGCGCTGGCGTGGCGCTGGCGCGAATTGATCTTTGCTGTGCTGCTGGGGGTGCTTGGCTTGTGGTGGGCGCTGACCTCGTCGGGGGCGGTCAAATGGTTGGGCTGGGTTTTTGTTGCACTGGCCATTGGCGTCGGCATCGCGGGCACGCTGCGTGCCCGCTTCCGTCAGGAAGGGCAGGGGCCGGGGGTTGTGAAAATATTGGAACGCCGGGTCGGTTATTTCGGCCCGCTCACCGGCGGTGCTATTGATCTGGATGATGCGACCATGCTGGAGCTTGAGCCGAACGCCAGCCCCGCCGCCCATTGGGTGTTGTCTGATATTCACGGCCAACGCGTGGAAATTCCGGTGAATGCTGACGGTGCTGAGGCGTTGTTTGACGCTTTCGCCACCTTGCCCGGCATCAATATGCAAACAACCGTCGACGTGCTGTCGCATGCATCAACTGCGCGTGTGGTGATCTGGCAAAAGGAACGTCGTCTCTTGCATTGATCCGGCGCTTGCGTCACCACAAAGACCGAACATCAGAATACGAGGCCTCTCCCCATGTCTATTCCACAATCCGGCGGCGGCCCGATCGAACATCATTCCCAGATGGTGGAATACCTTGCCAAGGGCTGCAAACCGAAAGCCGATTGGCGTATCGGGACCGAGCATGAGAAGTTTGGGTTCTGTCAGGATTCCCATCTGCCTTTGCCTTACGAGGGCGAGCGGTCGATCTTTGCTGTGCTGGATGGCTTGCGTCAACGCTTTGACTGGGCCCCTGTGGAAGAAGCCGGCAAGCTGATTGGCCTGACCAAGGACGGCGCCAACGTGAGCCTTGAACCGGGTGGTGCCCTTGAACTGTCCGGTGCCCCGGTCGAGACGATCCATCAGACCTGCGACGAGGTAAATGTTCATCTGGCCGAGGTGAAATCCGTCGCAGATGAGATTGGCGTGAAGTTCATCGGCCTTGGGGCTGCCCCGGAATGGACCCATGATCAGATGCCCCTTATGCCCAAGGGCCGCTATAAGTTGATGAACAACTACATGGAAAAGGTCGGCACCATGGGCACGGCCATGATGCGCCGCACCTGCACTGTGCAGGTGAACCTTGATTTTGCCTCCGAGGCGGACATGGTCCAAAAGATGCGCGTCGCCTTGGCGTTGCAGCCTGTTGCGACGGCCTTGTTTGCTAATTCCCCGTTCTTTGAAGGCCGCGTCAACGACCACAAGTCGTGGCGCGCGTTGATCTGGCGCAATCTGGATGCGGACCGCACGGGCATGCTGCCCTTTGTCTTTGATGAGGGCTTTGGCTTTGAGGCATGGACTGATTGGGTCCTCGATGTGCCAATGTATTTTGTGTACCGCGATGGCAAATATATCGATGCGCTGGGCATGTCGTTCCGCGATTTCCTGAAAGGCGAACTGCCTGCGCTGCCCGGTGAAACGCCGACGCTGTCGGATTGGGCCGATCACCTGACGACTGTCTTCCCTGAGGCCCGCGTGAAGCAATTCATAGAAATGCGCGGGGCTGATGGTGGCCCTTGGCGGCGCTTGTGTGCTTTGCCCGCCTTCTGGGTTGGCTTGATGTATGATCAGACCGCTTTGGATGCCGCATGGGATCTGTGCAAAGGATGGAGTGCTGCGCAGCGTGATGCTTTGCGAGTGGCTGCGTCCGTGGATGGTTTGCAGGGGCAGGTTGATGGGATCAACATGCATGATCTTGCCCGCGAGGTTGTTGCAATATCCGAGGCCGGGCTAAAGGCCCGCGCGCGCCCCGGTGCGGGGGGCATGGTCCCGGATGAGACGCATTTTCTGAATGCGTTGAAGGACAGTTTGGAAAGCGGGAAGACCCCGGCGGATGAATTGCTGGATCGCTATCATGGGGATTGGAATGGTGATCTTTCCCAGATTTACGACGCTTATGCGTATTAAGCCTTTGATCTGATCCAACCTGCCAGCAGGATTCGCCGTTTGATTTCTGGCTGATCTTTTCGGCGAAACATCGCCGTGTTTCGCGGCTTTTGCATTCTGACGCGCCAATTGTGGCGCCCGTTCGGCAAGTCTGCGCAAATTGCCTAAACTTTGTCGGCCACCTGCCGCTTTCTTGACCCCTTCTTACAGTCCTTTGGTTGTGGGGACGTTATTGCGCTGCTTTGTCTGCGCAAGAGATTTTGAAGGTGCTTGCCAATGAGGTTTTATGCGTCTGTCGTGCTGCTAACGACGCTGTCTGCATGTGGAGGAAGTGGGGTGGACCCGGTGGTTCAGGAAATCGTGCTGGATAGCGCGCTGACCGCGGCCCCAACACCCGATCCGATGCTTGCCACAACTATTCCAAGCGGAACGGGTGATGTGACTTTTGCCAGTCTGTTGAACCAAGTGCGCGCGGACAATGGGGCCGGGCCGGTCACTTATGATTCGCGTCTTGATCAGGCCGCACAACTGCATGCCGAGGATATGCTTGAGAATGGCTATTTCGCGCATGCTGGCCTGAATGGATCCTCTGTTGGGACCCGCGTGCAAGAACAGGGCTATAACTTTGCACGGGTCGGCGAAAATATTGGGCGCGGCTATCAGTCGGAACAGACGGTGCTGAATGGCTGGGTGAATTCTCCGGGACACCAGCGCAACAACATCGACCCGCGCTTTGAAGAATTCGGCCTTGGCTATGTGCGCGACGAAAATGACACCCGCTGGGTGTTGGTGCTGGGCACAGAGCAGTAAACTATTCTGTAAGGGTATTGCATTAGGGCTGTGGCAGCTGTTGTTTGCCTAAGGGAGTACGTCATGAAACCAATTCTGATCACCGCGATGTGCCTTCTTCTGGCGGCCTGTGGCGGGGCTGGCACAGGGGGCCTAAGCCCAATTGCTGCGCAAGCAGATATTGATCGTTTCGGTATTGATGTTCTGCCGGTTGATCCGGTTCAGGATGCCAGCTTTGGCAACATCCTGAACGATCTGCGTATCGATATTGGCGGGAATGAAGTGACGTATGACGCCCGCCTTGATGCTGCAGCCCAAGCCCACGCTGATGATATGCTGGCGCGGGGCTACTTTAACCACACCAATCCCGAGGGCGAGACTGAGCGCGACCGCATTCAGGCCCAAGGCTATAATCCATCAAGCTGGGGCGAGAATCTTGCCCGCAGCCAACCGTCCGAGGCGGATGTGCTTGTTGCCTGGATCAATTCCCCCGAACACAACCGCCTTTTGCGTGCAGGCACTGTGGATGAATTTGGGCTTGGCGTTGCGGGATCAGGGGCGGACCGCCATTGGGTCCTTGTCATGGCGCGCGAGCGTTAGGGCACCCAGAAGAACATCACCAGATGATAGAATATGGGCGCGGCAAACACGACGCTGTCCAACTGATCCACAAAGCCACCTTGGCCGGGGATCAGATGCGACCAGTCTTTGACGCCCCTGTCCCGCTTGATTGCTGCAAACACCAGATTGCCCAGCATCCCGACCAGTGACGCAATTGCGGCCATCAGCATGGCCCCGAAGACGCCGAAGGGTGTGATCCAGCTTAGCAAGCCACCGATAAGCGCGGCACAGATGATCCCGCAGGCCATGCCCTCAATCGTTTTGGGCGATAGGTTCGGCGCGATTTTGGTTTTCCCAATGCGACGCCCAAAAAAGAAATCGAGCAGGTCGCCAAGTTGCACAACCATCACCAGAAACGGCACCAACAGGATCGCGCGGTCCCCGTACCCCGGAATATAGACCGTCATCAACGCAGGCACATGGCTGACGCAAAAGACCGCGATCATCAGCCCCCATTGCGTTTCGGCAACCCGCATCAAAAAGCGCTCTGAATCCCCGCGCAGGGCACTCACGATGGGCAGCAGTAGAAAAGCATAGACGGGAATGAAGATCGCATAAAGGTTGCTGAGTTCCAGCCCAACGAAGACATATTGCAGTGGCAAGACCACAAAGAACGCAAGCGCGAGGCTGATGTGATCGGCTTTGCGTTTATGGGTCAGGGTCAGAAATTCCCGCAATGCGGCAAAGCTTGCAAAAGCAAACAGGATCATCACCCCGATCTTGCCCAAAAGCAGCGCCAGCCCGATAAATGCAATCATCCCCCACCAGCTGTTCACGCGGGTCATATAGGTATCAAGAACCGGGTTCTCGGTAGCGGCCCCTTGGCGCGCGCGCATCACTTCACCAAATATGGTGAGGGCCAACATGATCGCGAAACTGCCGGTGGTCAGCAGCAAAAGGTCGTTTGTTGTTTCAGTCATACCGGTACCTCGGGGCGCAGGGCCAGCAGCGCGTCAGAGGCCCGGTTGAGGAAATCCTCAAGGCTTTCGCCCTCTTTCACGTGGATCGGCGCGCCGAAGGTCACGGTGCAGATCAGCGGGAGGGGGATCACCTCGCCTTTGGGCATAATCGTGTTCAGATTGGCGACCCATGTCGGTACCAGATCAACATCCGGGCGGGCAACGCCCATGTTGTAAAGCCCTGCTTTGAAAGGCAAAAGCGGATCGCTTCCCATGTTGCGATTGCCTTCGGGGAAGATGATGAGGGATGATCCTTCGTCCAAGGCAGCAAGGATTTTATCCATGGGTTTGTCCTTCACTTCGGGGCGGCGGTCGATCAGCACGCAATTGAACACCTCGGGGCCAACGAAGGCGCGCATCGGGTTTTTCAGCCAATAATCCGCCGCTGCGACCGGGCGCACAGTACGCCGCATCGCCGGGGGCAGGCAGGACCAGATCATGGGCATATCACCGTTGCTGGTATGGTTGGCGAAATAGACGCGCTGTTTCGGAACAGGTTCGATCCCTTGCCAGACGGGGCGCACGGCTGTGATGAAACGCGCAAACAGCCGCAGGACGTTGCCAACGATATCAGCCGCAAAGCGGCGCAGGATCTTTTTCATGTGGGAGAGTTTGACCTGATTTCAGGTGCTTGGAAAGCGATTTGCACGCTTTACTTGGGCAAAGCCAATGC
This sequence comes from uncultured Cognatiyoonia sp., assembly GCA_964414165.1. Taxonomy (GTDB): domain Bacteria; phylum Pseudomonadota; class Alphaproteobacteria; order Rhodobacterales; family Rhodobacteraceae; genus Cognatiyoonia. The sequence goes on along the minus strand of CAYPVL010000011.1, from coordinate 35,771 downwards.
TACCGCATCAAGCCGAACAACTGCCCTAGGGGGTAGCTTCACGTGGCGCATGTTTTGGATCAGCCGTTAATCGTGGCCTAGGCCTTAACCGGTGCGCCCCCGGCGAAATTGTTCACATCGTGATAGCCAATCGGGTCTTCCTGCATCTGCAAATGCAGCCCGTCCCCGGTGTAGGGATGGGCGCGGGCAAGGTCTTCGTTGAAATCAATCCCAAGGCCGGGTGCTGTTGGCGGCGTGATATAGCCACCCTCAACCGTGATCGTCCCGCCGATCAGGTCATGGTGGAACGGCGTTTCAATCGTTTCGGCCATCAGAAGGTTCGGGATTGAGGCCGCAAGATGCACGTTTGCCGCCCATTCGACCGGCCCGGCATAAAGGTGCGGGGCCATTTGTGCGTTATAAACCTCGGCCAGGCCTGCAATCTTTTTGGTTTCCCATATCCCGCCAGCGCGCCCTAGGGCTGGCTGCAGAATGCTGACGCCTTGGCGCAGGGCGTTTGCAAATTCAGCCTTCGTCGTCAGCCGCTCGCCCGTGGCCAGCGGAATCCCAACGGCCTTTGCAATCGCCGACATATCCGCGTCCGGCGGTGTCGGTTCTTCGTACCAAAGCGGAGAGTAAGGCGCGATGGCTTGTCCAAGCCGGATCGCGCCGCCGGTGCTGAATTGTCCGTGCGTGCCGAACAGCAAATCCGCACGGTCCCCGACAGCGTCGCGGATGCGCGCGCAAAAGGCGACCGACAGCGAAATATCATGCATCGACGGCATATGCCCACCCCGGATCGTGTAGGGGCCAGCGGGGTCGAATTTGACGGCTGTATAGCCCATTTCGACCATATCCAAAGCAACCTCGGCCGCCATATCCGGGCTGGCCCAGAAATCAGGCAGCGGGTGCGTGTCGCGCGGATACAGGTAGGTATAGGCGCGGATGCGATCATTCATCCGCCCGCCGATCAGTGCATGCACCGGGCGGTTGCGGTCTTTGCCAAGGATATCCCAACAGGCAATTTCAAGCCCGGAAAACGCACCCATCACCGTCAGATCGGGGCGCTGCGTGAACCCGGCGGAATAGGCGCGGCGGAACATCAGTTCGATATCTTCGGGGTTCTGCCCCTGCATGTGGCGTTCGAACACGTCGGTGATGACGGCCTTCATCGCCTCTGGGCCGACCGAGGACGCATAGCATTCGCCGTAGCCGACGATGCCCGTGTCCGTCGTAACCTTGGGGATGATCCAATAGCGCCCGCCCCAACCGGGGGCAGGCGGTGCGGTGACGATGATATCGAGATCTTGGAGTTTCATGTATTTGCCTGCCTCAAAACACAATTACATTGCGCTTGGCTGACCCGGTTTTTGTGTCTGCAATCGCCTCGTTAATCTGATCAAGCGTCCATTTCTTCGACACCAGTTCATCCAATTTCAGCCGCCCTTGCTTATACATATCCAACATCCACGGAATATCGCGCGCGATCACAACATCACCCATCTTGGACCCTTTCATCCCCTGACCAACAGCCGCCATCATCACCGGTTCATAGGTGGACGTCGCCCCGACGTGCGGCATGCCGACCATGATCACTTGCCCGCCATAGGCCAGATATTGCGGGGCTTGGTCATAGGCGGGGATCGCGCCAACGGTCACAATCACCGCATCCGCGCCGCGCCCCATCGCACGCTTGGCCGTGCGCCATGGTTTGGCATCAGTCGCAAGCACGCCATCTGTGGCCCCGAATTCGCGTGCGATCGCCAGCTTTTCTTCGGTCATATCCACAGCCACGATCCGCCGCGCCCCGGCGATGCGCGCGCCTTGGATCGCATTGAGCCCGACGCCGCCCGCGCCGATGACCACAACATCCTGCCCGGCACGCAGCTTGGCCGCGTTCACCACTGACCCGATGCCGGTGATCACGCCGCAGGCCACAAGGCTGGCGGCAGGCATGGGCATGGTGCGCGGGATTTTGACCACTTGGCTTTGATCGACAATGACCTTCTCGGCAAAAGCCCCGCAGTTCATCGCTGCCACCAACGGCGTGCCATCTTCGAGCATCAAAGGCCCGGTTGCATCGTTCGGTGTTTCGCAAATCGTCGGCGTACCCCCTGCACAGGACGCACAAGACCCGCAGGCGCGGATCAGCGTGACGATCACATGATCACCTTCCTCTAACCCCCGCACGCCTTCGCCGATGCCTGTGATAATGCCCGCTGCCTCGTGCCCGTAAACCGCAGGCAAGTCGCCGCCCCATGCCCCTTCCGCATAGGAAATATCGGAATGGCAAATCGCGACAGCCTTCAGGCTGACCTCAATCTCGCCCATCCCGGCGGGGCGGATCTGCACGGTTTGGATTTCAAGCGGGGCGCGGAAGGCGGTGCAGACGGCGGCTTTGATCGGGGTCATTGGGGCTCCTGTTTTGATGTAACCTGCCGGGCGGTGCTGCCGGTGGCAAGACCCGCCGCGACGTTACATGTCGGTTTTGAGCGATGCACCGCGCGGGCGGGTCAGGAAGATCCCGATGCAGCCCGCCATGATCATCCCTGACAGGACAAAAGGCGCGCCGGGGGCCATGAAGGGTGCGTTTTCATTCGTAAAATACCAGAAGGTTTGGGTCACGATCAGGGGCGATGTGATCGTCGCGATGGCTTTGATCGAGGACAGCGCGCCTTGGAGTTCCCCTTGCTGATCATCCGCAGCCGTGCGCGACATGATCCCCTGCAACGCAGGCTGCGCGATAGAGCCAAGGGCCGACAGCGGGGTAAGCGCTACCGCAATCCAGCCGTTCGTGAGGAAGCCAAGCGCGATAAAGCAACCGATGCTGATTGAGAGGCCCGCGATCACTGTGTTTCGTTCGCCCAAAGCGGTGATGATGGGGCGGATCAACAGGCCTTGGGCGAGGGCGATTGAGATGCCGAAAGCGCCCAGTGACACGCCAATCATTCCCGGCCCCCAGCCGAATTGCGCCACGCCATAGTAGGCCCAGACGCCGGGGTAGACGAAGAAGGCGACCTCATAAAGGAAGGCGATGGAAAGTAGTTTTTTCAGCCCCGGCAACTGCCCGATGTATTTAAACGCCCCGATGGGGTTTGCCCGTTTCCAGCTAAAGGGGCGGCGGATTTTGTCTGTTACCGTTTCGGGCAGGATGAAATAGCCGAAGGCGAAGTTCGCCGCAGCCAGTGCCGCGGCGGCATAGAAGGGCGCGCGCGTGCCGAATTCCGCCAGCGCCCCGCCGATCAGCGGCCCCAGCACAAAGCCGATCCCGAAGGCCGCACCGATGAGGCCGAAGTTCGCCGCCTTGTCTTCGGGCTTTGAGATGTCGGCCATATAGGCCGCAGCGGTTGATTGCGTCGCGGCTGTGATCCCGCCGATGATCCGTCCGATGATGAGCAGCGTGATCGTGCCTGCGACGGCCATCAGGATGTAATCAAACGCCATCACCGCAAGTGAAATGAGGAGGACAGGGCGGCGTCCGAAGCGATCAGATAGGCTGCCGATGGTGGGCCCGCAGAGGAATTGCATCACCGCGAAGATTGTCGTCAGGATCCCGCCCCAGACCGCCGCGCGCGACAGATCAAGCGTGCCCACTTCTTGGATCAGGTCAGGCATCACCGGCATGATCAACCCGATTCCCATGCTATCAAGGATCACGCTGAACATGATGAAAAAGACGGGGAGGCGATTGTTCATCTGCTCACATCTAAACTGATGGGTTTAGTTTGCAAGAGGAGATAGAGGGGGCTCTGCCCCCGCTGCTTTGCAGCCCCCCGGGATATTTCAAAACCAAAGAGATGGTTTAGGTTGGCGTATTGTGTTGAGCTTGGTGCTTAATTTGTGAGGTGGCCTGTGTCTGCGATGAAATCGGACAGCAGCGCCGCATAGCCTTTCGGGTCTTCGACACAAGGAAGGTGTCCGAGTTTGCGCATCAGTTTGAATGTGGCTCCGGGGATCAAGTCTATCGTTTCGCGCACCAGATCGGGTGGTGTCGCGCGATCCTCGGATCCGGCGATGCCCAGTGTGGGCAGGCGCAAGCCGCTGGTGGGTGTGTAGAAATCCGTGCCCGCGATGGCCGCACAAACGCCTGCGTAGCCTTGGGGCGGTGTTGCAATCAGCATCTTGCGCCATGGGGTCACGGCGGGACTGGTGCGGAAGGCGGGGCCGAACCAGCGCTCCATCACTGTATCGGCCATTGCGGCAAGGCCTGCGCGGTTCACCGTATCAATCCGGTCTTGCCACAGTTTGGCATTGCCGATCTTTGCGGCTGTGTTGGACAGGACCAAGGCCCGGACGATATCCAGCCGTTTCACCGCCAGCCCTTGCCCGATCATGCCCCCGACGGACAAGCCAACAAACAACACATCGCGCACATCAAGCGCATCGCAAATCGCCTCGGCATCTGAGATAAGTGCGCCCATGCTGTAAGGCGCATCCGGCGCATCTGACCGCCCATGGCCGCGCATGTTATAGCGGATCAGGCGCAGACCTTGGGGCAAATGGGGGATCACCCCATTCCACAGGTGCAGGGTCGTGCCAAGTGAGTTCGAAAAGAAGACCGTGGGCGCGGCTGGATCATCGACCCCGTCAATCTGTACATGCAGGCGCACGCCATCGCGGGTGATTGTGGTTTCACGCATTTGAAGACCCTTTAGAAAAGTTCAAGCCGCGCAATCGAAGGCGTCCCTTCTGCGCGGCTTTCCCTTGCCGTCCCCATGTCGCTTACGACACTGGACGACCCTCCCGGCGCTGATTGAAACGAAATTGTGTCAGACCTGTCAACAGCAATGACGCAAGTCATGCAGACGCTTGCAAAGATTCATCCTAAGTTCTTTCAGTTTTCACCCTGCAGCACCATATGCGCCATGATTTGCCCATGATCAGAGGCCAATTTGTTGTATGGCGCATCCGGGTGGCTGCCATCGGTGAGGTGATCGTTAAGGACGTGGAAATAAGTCATCTCTCCGATTCGCTGGGCATAATCGGGATGGAAATGGCGCGACATCATGATCTGGTCGATGGATTCAAAGACCCCGCCGAAGGCCGATGTGTAGACCATATCGCGCAGGGATTTGCGCACGAACAGCTTTTCCGCTGAATGCAACCGCACGCTTTCAATCTCGGCTTGAATGGCTGTGTTTTCCGCGTCGGTGTAGCGGTCGCCTTTATGTTCCGCATCATGGCGCCGCATCCACGCGTAGTTCTTGAACGGCGCCTCACCGGTGATGATCTCGGTCGAGACCGCGTTTTCGCTGTCGTTGAAATCGCCCAGCACCATGACCGGGTTCCCGGCTTCCAGATCGTCTATGATCGCACGGCGCAGCACCCATGCTTCTGCCATGCGCCGCAGCCCGGCGCGCAGGCTGCCAAGTGCGCGGCCCGCGGGATCGTAATTGACCAAATCAGCCGCAGGCGGGAAGGGTGCACCGGCGGGACGGTCCAGTTCGCCCAGCTTGGATTTGAGGTGGCAGTTGAAGACGGTGATGACCTGTCCACCCACCGGAATACGCACCCGCAGGATCGGGCGCGACAGGCGCTTGATCCGGTAGCTGCCCCCATCTGATCCATCCAGATCCTGAAACGGGATATTCAGCGGGGTGGGGAGATCTTGAATGATCTCGGGCTCTTCCGCAAACCCAAAGCGCGACAGTATGGCGACGCCGGGCCGCCTTTGCCCCGGTTCTCCGTCATTCAGGTTTGGCGCAAAGGCAAGGGCCGCATCGGTGTAGGGTGCATAGGCCAGTTTGCGGAAAATCGCCTTGCGCGCATAGCGCTTGGACCGGTCGGGGATATTCGTGTCATTGGCTGCGCGCCCCTCAGTGTCGGCCTCGTTGATGACGGCCTGCAAGGCGGCTTCGTCGAAAATTTCCTGAAACCCGATGATATCGGCATTCATGTGGAGCAGTTGATCGGCCAGCCAGCTTTGCTTCCAGCTATGTTCTTCGGGCGTGTAGCTTTCGTATTTATAGTATTCCTGATCCGCCCCGATCAGGTTCTTGACGTTAAAGCTGGCGATGGTGAATTCGGTCATGAGAGGGTTCCTAGTGCTTTGATAAAGACAGCGCGGTCCACGTTGCCCCCTGTGGCCACAGCGATCACGGCGTCGCCGTCGCCGGTTTTTGGATGGAATAATGCGGCGGCCAAGGCGGCGGCCCCACCGGGTTCAATGACGATGCGTAGCCGTTCGTAAGCAAGGGCCATTGCGCGCAGGCATTCGTCATCCGTCACAACGATGCCCGAACCACACAAGCGTTGCATGATCGGGAAGGTCAGATCGCCGGGCTGTTTGGTGATGATCGCATCGCAAAGCGATCCTGAGGTGTGCGTGTTCTGTTCGATCTGGCCTGATTTCAGGGATCGTATGACGTCATCGAACCCTTCAGGTTCTACCGGGCGGACCTTTAGGCCGGGTGCGTCGGCCGCGACCGCCAACGCAATCCCCGAGGTCAGCCCGCCGCCGCCGCAACAGACAAGTACGTCGGCCTTGGTCACCCCAGCCGCCGCAGCCTGCTTTGCAATTTCAAGCCCGCAGGTCCCTTGGCCCGCAATCACCAGTGGTTCGTCAAAGGGTTTGATCAGGGTCAGCCCACGTTCTCCCGCAAGGCGCGCTCCGATCTCATCGCGGTCTTCGGTATCGCGATCATAAAGCACCACTTCGGCCCCCAGATCACGGGTGTTCTGGATTTTCACAGCCGGGGCATCGCTGGGCATCACGATCACACAAGGTGCATCATGGGACCGCGCTGCGATGGCGACACCTTGCGCGTGGTTGCCGCTGGAAAAGGCGATGACACCAGCCTTGCGCTGTTTCAGGGTCAGAGCCGACACAGCCGACCAGCCGCCCCGAAATTTGAACGACCCGGTGTGTTGCAGACACTCGGCTTTGACAAACACGCGCCGGCCCGCGATGTCATCCAGAAACGGAGAGGTCAGAAGCGGCGTTTCGCGCACATGGCCTTTGAGCCGCGCTTGGGCCGCGCGGATCGCGTCAATATCCATGCAGGTCCTCCAACCATTCCGCAATGGCATCAAGCGCCAGTTCTTCATCCAGAAACGGCACATGCCCCCGACCCGGAATATCTGCACGGATCATATCCATCCGGCGTTCCAGCATTTTATCGGCGGTCGCCTCGGTCAAAAGATCGGAATTCGCCCCCCGGATCAGCGCCAAGGGGAGCCCGTTTATCGCATCATAAAGCGGCCAAAGGTCGGGGGTGGGCTGGGCACCTGCCTCTAGCACCGCATCGCGCAGTTTTGGATCATAGCGCAGTTTCAGCCCATCGGGTGTTTCTTCATAATGGTTCTGCACCTCATGCAACCAGCGTGCCATCGGGACATCTTCGAAATGGGTCCATGTCTGCGCGCGGGCGTTTGCCGCTTCCTGATAGGTCTTCTGGGGTGGGGCTTTGCCAATATAATTCTTGATCACCTCAAGGCCCGTCGGGGCGATCTCGGGGCCAATGTCATTCAAGGCAACGCCCAGCAGGCGGCCCTTCGCAGTCGCAGCCAATAACATCGCAATCAAACCACCGCGCGAGGTGCCTAAGATTGCGGCCTGTTCCAACCCCAGATGATCCATCAGGGCAAGCGTGTCTTCGGCCTCTTGCGGGATGGTGTAGGTGCTGGGGTCCGCCCAATCTGATTGCCCGCGTCCGCGATAATCAAGGCGAATGAAACGGGTGGGCATATGCGGGGCCACATGATCAAAGTCGCCTCCGTTCCGGGTCAGTCCCGCAAGCGCGATGATCGGAATGCCTTTGCCGGTGTCGGTATAGTGCAGCTGCGTGCCATCGGCGGTTGTGAATTTGGGCATCAGGATATTTCCGGGATTGAAGTGAGGTCTGAAAGGATATGATTCGGCTGCCCATAAAGGCGATCAAGCGGGGCACCAGCCCGGTTCACCCATGCGGTCTGAAAGCCATATCCTGCGGCCGCGCAGGCATCCCAGCCGTTGGAGGAAACGAATAAGACTTCCTCCTTTGCACAGCCGAAATGGGCACCGACCAGATCATAAACGGAAGCATGGGGTTTGAAGACGCCGACACTTTCCACCGATAGGACCGCGTTCAAAAGTTCGGTCAGCCCCGCGCTTTTCACCGCTCCTCCCAGCATGTCGGGTGACCCGTTGGACAGGATCGCCGTTTTCAGATCGCGCGCCTGCAAGGTGGCCAGCATATCCGGGACCTCTTCAAAGGCGGCAAGTTCCCAATACAACGCCAAAAGGCGTTCGCGCAGGCCAATGTCATCAAGGTCAGACGCTTCCATCGCCCAATCCAAACCGTCCTGCGTGACCTTCCAGAAGTCGCAATGCGCATCCGCAATGGCGCGCAGCCACGTATATTCCAACTGCTTGGCACGCCAATCGGCAGCAAGCTTTGGCCAGACCGCCTTTAACGCATCTTGCCCCGGTTCATCAGCCGCTTCGCGCGCAGCGGCGTTCACATCAAATAGCGTGCCGTAGGCATCAAAGACATAGGTCGTGATCGGCATCTTGGCCCCCTTCTGATGCGTGACAGTGCAACGGAGCCGCGCCGAGGTAAAGCCGTTTGCAAACACCGCCCCGGTCCAATAGCGTCGCCCCTTCACCAGCGTCGAAGGGAACGCCCACATGAGCACGATCAAATCAGGCGACACAGTTCGCATCCACTACACCGGCACGTTAACGACAGGCGAAACCTTCGATTCGTCTGACGGGCGCGACCCGCTGGAATTCACCGTCGGGTCCGGCATGGTTATTCCGGGGCTGGACGTTGCACTGCCAGGCATGGCGTTGGGCGAAAAGAAGACCGTGAACATCGCGTCTGATCAGGCCTATGGCCCACGGCATGAAGAGGGTATTCAGGCTGTGCCAAAGGCCGATTTCCCACCTGAGATTCCGCTTGAAGTGGGCCTGCAGCTCCAGATGCAAACCCCCGACGGGCGCGCGATGCCCGTCACCATCGCCGACATCAGCGAGACCGAGGTGACGCTGGATGCAAACCACCAGCTTGCGGGCAAAGACCTGATCTTTGATATTGAAATCATGGGGATTGATGCTGCCTGATCGTGGCGTTCGCCCAAATCAAGCTGAATCGTTGCTTAACAGAATATTTCGAATTGTCTGATTGCTTTTAAGCCGTAGCAACCCGTTGCTACGGAAGGAGGTGATTGAACTGACGAATCGAACATTCCGTAAATGGATGGTGGCGATTGCAGCAATGACATTGCTCCTCGGCATCATCCGCCTTCTGATCGGGGCCTAAGCCTTGAAAAGAAGTTGCCCCGCAGAGTAACAGCTCTGCGGGGCATTTTGTCTCGGTGATTGAACTGAAACAATTCCGCAATGCATACTATCTATCAAAAAATGAACATTCGGTAAATCCCAAAGAAACACGCGCACTCTTCAGAATAGATATTTATAGTATTCCCCAAGAATGTCTGACAGATCAGATTCAGATATTCTCTGGCTGCGGCATGCTTAGGACGTGATAGCCGCCGTCTACGCGAATGATCTCGCCCGTGGTGCACGCCCCGGCATCTGAGGCCAGATAAACCGCGGTCCCGCCCACCGCTTCAAGCGTAGCATTTTCGCGTAAAGGCGCATTCAGACCGGTGTGCTTATAGGTTTTGCGGGCCCCACCGATGGCGGCCCCTGCAAGTGTCTTCATCGGGCCGGGCGAAATCGCGTTTACGCGGATACCATCGGGGCCAAGGTCATTGGCCAGATACCGGGTCGCGGATTCAAGCGCGGCCTTGGCCACGCCCATGACGTTATAAAATGGCGTGACCCGGTTTGACCCTTCATAGGTCAGCGTCAAAAGCGTCCCGCCATTTGGCATTAATTCGGCCGCGCGCCGGGCGACGTCGATGAAGGAATAACAAGAAATCGCAAGCGAATTCTTAAAGTTTGCACGGGTCGTATCGCGGATTTTTCCGGTCAATTCGTTCTTGTCCGAATAGGCAATCGCATGGACCACAAAATCAATCGTGCCCCACTTGTCCTTCAACGCGGCAAAACACGCATCCATGCTGGCATCATCCGTGACATCCACATCAACCATGAAATCGCTGCCAACACTTTCGGCCAAGGGCGCAAGGCGCTTGCCAAATGCTTCGCCTTGATAGGAAAATGCCAGTTCCGCTCCGGCTTCGTGCATTGCCTTGGCAATGCCCCAAGCGATTGAGCGTTCGTTGGCGACGCCCATAATCAGGCCGCGCTTTCCAGTCATGGAAATGGTCATGGGATTATTCCTTAAACTTACTCAAAAGCATCGACCCGTTGGTGCCACCAAACCCGAAAGAGTTGGTCATCACCGTATCAAGGCCTGCGTTTTCAACGACCTCGGTCGCGATCTCTTCTGGCTTCAAAGCGGGGTCCAAATTCTCAACATTGATCGAGGGTGCGATGAAGTCATTCTCAAGCATCAGCAAACAGTAAACAGCTTCGGACGCTCCGGTCGCGCCTTGGCTGTGGCCTGTCATTGATTTGGTCGAAGATACAGGCGGGGTCGATCCTTCGCCAAAGACGCGGCGCACTGCTTCAATCTCACCTACATCGCCGACTGGCGTCGATGTGCCGTGGGCGTTGATATAGCTGATCTTACGCCCTTCAGGCAGTGTTTTCAAAGCGCCGCGCATCGCACGTTCGCCGCCTTCGCCGGAAGGAGCAACCATATCTGCACCATCGGACGTGGCAGAGAATCCGGTGATCTCGGCGTATATCTTTGCACCACGTGCCTGCGCGCTTTCAAGGCTTTCCAGAACGACCATCGCGCCGCCGCCGGCAATCACGAACCCATCGCGGTTGGCGTCAAAGGCGCGGGACGCTTTGGTTGGATCATCGTTATATTTGGATGACATCGCGCCCATGGCGTCAAACAGGCAGGACAGGGTCCAATCCAGTTCCTCACCACCACCTGCAAACATCGTATCTTGTGTCCCCAGCGCGATCTGCTGCGCGGCCATGCCAATGCAGTGCAGCGATGTTGAACAGGCCGAGGTGATTGAAAAGTTCATACCCTTGATCTTGAAAGCCGTCGCAAGGTTCGCGCTAACGGTTGAAGACATCGTCTTTGGCACCGCGAATGGCCCAATGCGTTTGGTCGCGCCGGAGTTCAGCACAACCTGATGAGCGGCCAACATGGCCGAAGTGGACGGCCCGCCAGAGCCTGCAATCACACCCGTCATCGGGTTCACAACCTGATCTTCTTCAAGACCGGCATCGGCAATGGCCTGTTGCATTGCAATATAGGAATAGGCGGCACCGGGGCCCATGAAGCGCAGGGTGCGTTTGTCCACGTGATCAGCCACATTCAGCTTGAGCGTGCCGGCCACCTGACTGCGAAAGCCATGTTCGGCCATCTCGGGCGATGCCTCGATCCCGGATGCCCCTGCCTTCAATGAGGCCAGAACCTCGTCTGCATTATTCCCGATAGGTGAGACAATGCCCAACCCAGTTACGACGACACGACGCATCAGCGATCCCCCCATAAGTCTGGGCCTATGTAGGCGAGGGGGGGCAGGGGCTGCAAGGTGGCAGCGGATTTCGTCTTGCAATGATGTGTAGAAAGCGCAGCAGGCGCCGCGTGAAAAATGAAACCAAGACATGTTTCATGCGATTGCGTAGTCTTCATCGCATTCAACCAAAAAGGATTGCCCCATGACCGACACGCCCCAAAAGAACCCCTTTGATGGGCCGCAGTTGCAAGACGGACATTTTCAGCGCGCCGATATGACGGGTACGCATTTTGACGGGGTCAATCTGACCGGGGCCAAGTTTTTTGCAGTGCTGACCAAGGCGCGTTTCACAGACACCAATCTTGGAGAAGCGGACTTTGATGACGTGAACTTGGGTGACGCGCGGTTCAACAACATCAATATGTCCGGGGTTGCGATCACAGATGCAAACCTGTCTGGACTGACGATCCGGGCGGCAAACCTAGAGAACGCGCAGATCAATGAGGCGAACCTGACGGGGATGAAGATCAACGGCGTTCTGGTGACGGATCTGTTTGCGGCTTATGAAAGCAAGGCGACTTAGCTTTCGCTTAGTGCGACCTTCATGTCTTTCACCTGATAGATCACTTCGCCGTCTGCCTCGACGATGCCGTCGGCGACGCCCATGGTCAGGCGCCGGGTTTGCAGCGCTTTGGTAAAGTCGATCTTATAGGTCAGCATCTTGCGATCTGGCCGCACCATGCCGGTCAGTTTGACCTCGCCCACGCCAAGCGCATAGCCGCGCCCTTGCCAGCCGCGCCAGCCAAGATTGAAACCCGTCAACTGCCAAAGCCCATCAAGGCCAAGGCAACCGGGCATGATTGGGTTGCCGGGGAAGTGGCAGTCAAAGAACCACAGATCAGGCGTGATATCGAATTCCGCGATCACATGGCCTTTGCCGTGCGCGCCGCCATCGCCGGAAATCTCTGTGATCCGGTCCATCATCAGCATTGGCGGTGCAGGCAGCTGGGCATTGCCGGGGCCGAACAGTTCACCGCGTGCGCATTGCAGCAGGCCTTCTTTGTCGAAACTGGTGGGGTAATCGGCCATGTGGGATGCTCACTTTATTGTTCTGTGTCGTTTGGGTGACCTTTATCATCACCCTCTTTCCGAGGGCAAGGCCGCGACACAATGGCACTGGGTCGGTGCACGTGGGTGGATTGTGATTGATTTATAAGGCCGAAATCCCATATGTAACATCGGGAAGAGGACGAAATTGATGGCAGACATCGCAACACAGCGCAGCACGGAATGGTTGGGGCAGGCGGCTTTGCGGCCCACGCGCCAGCGCCTGACGCTTGCGCGTTTGTTGGTGGGTGATGGCCAAAACCGCCATGTGACCGCCGAAAGCCTGTTTGATGCGGCCTCAAAATCGGATGAGAAAGTGTCGCTTGCGACCGTCTACAATACGCTGCGCGCGTTTTGTGATGCCGGGCTTATGCGCGAGATCACAGTGGATGGCGCGAAAAGCTATTTTGACACGCGCATTGATGATCACCCCCATTTCTATTGGGAAGACACAGCCGCTTTGACCGATGCCCCGGCGGCCGAGCTTGAGATTGCCCGCGTACCCCAGGCCCCGGCCGGGGCCGAGATTGCATCCGTGGATGTGGTGATCCGCTTGCGGCGCACGCAGGCCTAGTTCTTACGCGTCGTGTCGGTTTGAAACTGCGGACCCTCCGGGGGCCATATTTTTATTCAAAAGAAACAAGGCCGTGGCTCTTTGATGATCTGCGTTTAACGCAGCTTTAACCAAGTGGTTGGCATGTTTGCCCCATGTTGCAGCCCCATTGTCCTTTCGTTCCCGGCGGAACCTATTTCTTTACCCTCCATTTGCAGGATGCGCGTGCGGACACCCTTGTGTCCCATGTGGATGTCTTGCGTCAGTCCGTTCGCTTGGCGCGCAAGCGGTGGCCATTTATGATTGAAGCGGCTGTCGTGCTGCCCAATGTTACCCATATGATCTGGACGTTGCCCGCCGCAGACATGGATTTTTCCAAGCGCTGGCGTTTGATCAAATCGACCTTTTCCCGCCATGTGCCTGCCCCGGCCTATGTGCCACCTGCGCAAGCGCGGCGCGGCGAAAAAGGGATTTGGCGACGCCGGTTTTGGGAACATCGGATAAGGGACCGGGACGATTTTGATTTTCACATGCGCCTGATCCGGGATGCGCCAAAGACCAAAGGGTTGGTCAAGGACGCAGCTGACTGGCCGTTTTCGTCCTTCACGAAACGACACAGGCAGGCACCAGGGCAAGGTGCAGGACGCTTTGTGTTTGAACCCGAACAGCTTGGTGCGTGATCGGCGCTGTGAGCGTCATCAAAACAAGACCTGAATTCCGCCTTAGTTTGCACATGATTTATTGGGAAACCATCCCTACAAAGCTGGAAACAGGTCGTTCTTTGTTAGGGCGATCCATCCGTTTGGTGAGTGTTTTTTGTATGTATGTCCGGCGATCAAAGCAAATGAATACAAGGAAAATACACTCATGGAAAATCAACAGAATTCAATCGCGCCTTTGAAGGCAACTTTGGCCGTTATGTTCGTCGTAGGCGGCTTTATCTTCAGCAATACAGTATTTGCTGCGGGCCATGATGCCAGCGCGTCTGAGGCAGAGACTTTTGTCGTTGCGGAGTTCGACGGCCTCTAGGTCGCGTTCTACGTCACAAACCAAGACTAAGGCGGCTTGTGTGTCTGCACAGGCCGCTTTTCTTTGTGCTAAAACCACTGGCCTGGTTCCATCAGTCCAAGATCAAGTAATTGCTGGCTGTGCCATTCAAAGGGCGCCGAGTTATGCCATTGGAATGTGTTGATCTGATAGCCGCTGCCGGGGTTGCGCTTGAGCGCTTTGGCCGTGCGGAATGAACACACGGCCGCTGTCACGCTATGATGCCAAGGGCAGGCATAGGTGTTGTATTCTGGATCGTTGAACGTGTGATCGGCGCGCAGTTCCAGCCCCGGCATGGCCCGAAACAGTGAAATCCGGTCGATCCGGCGGCGTGGCATTGGGATATGTTCCTCGAACCGCCAGCGCAGCCCGCCGAAGAAATCCAACTGCCGTTCTTCATAGCTGTCGTCTTTGCGCTTGCGCGCCAGCGCATAATAGCCCGATTTGTCCAGATAGGCGTCATTCAAGGCCACGGCTGTTGGATTGGCCTCTAAATCGCCCGCGTAAAGATCAATGACGTAGCTTAGGACGCTGCTGCGCCGTTCTTCCATGCAGAAGGTGGCCATTTCCCCCACAGTGCGATGTTCGCAAAAGGGGAAGAACAGATATTCCGCGTTGTAAGCGTAATACATCCATTGCCCCGATGCGAGCGGGATGGCGGTATTCATCACATCCGTGAGGGCGTCATCGGCAAGCATATCGTGATGCACCCGGTGCACCCGCCCAGTTGGATCATCGGCCAGCTTCACATCCGGCACGCCCACCACAATCAGTGCCTCAAAGCCTGCATCAAGATGGTGGCGCACGGTGGAATCCGCCTCGGTGCCGTCTTCCAGCAGGATCACCCCGATGGGCCCTTTGGCCATGACTGTGGCACCGGTGTCGTGAAACGCTTTGAGGGATGTGAAGATCATGGGGGTCTACCGTGCCTTTTCGCTGCGAAACTCTGACATATCCGCGCCCATTGCAAGCTTTGGGTCTGCAGGCTAGAACGCCCCTACTTTCCCAATAGTTTATGGTGTTCGCATGTCCGCCCCCAAGAAGCTTTTTATCAAGACCTACGGCTGTCAGATGAATGTCTATGACAGCGAACGCATGGTCGAGGCGCTGGGCGGGCAGGGCTATGTAGAAACCCAAACGCCTGATGACGCGGATATGATCCTGCTGAACACCTGCCACATCCGCGAAAAGGCCGCCGAAAAGGTCTATTCTGAACTGGGTCGCTTTAAAGGTCTGAAGGCCGAAAACCCTGATCTGAAGATTGGTGTTGCAGGTTGTGTCGCCCAAGCTGAGGGTGAAGAGATCATGCGCCGCCAGCCGATGGTTGATCTGGTGGTCGGCCCCCAAAGCTATCACCGCTTGCCTGCGATGGACAAAGTTATCCAGACCGGGGCCAAGGCTTTGGACACTGATTTCCCGGAGGATGACAAGTTTGAGACCCTGAAGAAACGCGCCAAGGGCAAACGCGGCCCGACTGCGTTTTTGACTGTGCAGGAAGGCTGCGACAAGTTTTGTGCCTTCTGCGTGGTGCCTTATACCCGCGGGGCCGAGGTCAGCCGTCCCGCCGCGCAAGTCCTGCGTGAGGCGCAGGAATTGGTGGAACTTGGCGTGCGTGAGATTACGCTGCTGGGTCAGAATGTGAATGCTTATCACGGTCATCCGCAAGGTTTGGCAGGCTTGATATGGGAATTGGACAAGATCGATGGGCTTGCGCGGATCCGCTTTACCACCTCCCATCCCAACGACATGGACGATGCCCTGATTGATGCCCATGGCACTTGTGCCAAGCTGATGCCTTACCTGCATTTGCCAGTGCAATCGGGGTCAGATGTGATCCTTAAGGCAATGAATCGTAAGCATACCGCTGCCGGATACATCAAACTGATCGACCGCATCCGCGCTGCCCGCCCTGATTTGCTGCTTTCGGGCGATTTTATCGTGGGCTTTCCGGGCGAGACGGATCAGGATTTTGCAGACACGATGGAGCTGATCCGCACCGTCAATTACGGGCAGGCCTATTCGTTCAAATACTCGACCCGCCCGGGCACCCCGGCTGCGGAAAAGGCGCAGGTGCCCGAGGATGTAAAGACCCAGCGATTGGCGGATTTACAAACGCTTTTGACCACGCAGCAGCGCGCGGCGCAGGAAAGCATGGTCGGGCGCGATGTGAAGGTTCTGTTTGAAAAAGCGGGCCGCGAGGATGGTCAATTCATCGGCAAATCCGAATACTTGCACGCCGTTTACGCAGAGGCCCAACCGTCTGTTCTGGGCAAGGTTTTACCAGTAAGAATCACTGCCAGCAGCACCAACTCGCTTGCCGGAGTTTTGCTCGCATAGCGAAGGTGTCGCCCTCGCTGCTCACTGCGGCACCCTCAATTGCCTGATGATTGTGCTTTAATGGTTAACGCAGCGCGTTACTGTTTCCGAACTTGCGACAGTTCAAGGGGCTAAACCCTTTCCAACCCCTTAGAATTTGGTAACAATGTGGCGGTAATAAGTATCTGAATGCCTGTCGTCTTTTCTGGATGGCAGCGCAAAGTACAGGGGGTATTTCACAATGCCAAAGATGAATTTCCAACGAACCAAGGCGGCTTTTGCCGGCGTGCTTGCGCTGACGCTTGTTGCCGGACAGGTTCAGGCCGAGGGGCATGAACGTGTCATTGTCGGCGAAGAATACACGCCCACCATCTGGATTGATCCCGACGGGTGTCAGCATTGGGTGATGGATGACGGATTTGAGGGCTTTATGACCCCGCATCGCACCCGCGATGGGCGCCCGGTGTGTAATCGCAGCGAAATCTGCGGTGTGATCCCGACCGACACATTGTTTGCCACAGATGAGGCATGGATCACCCGCCCGGCCAAGGCCCAGCTGATGGAATTTTTCCAGAACGCTGAAGCCTTTGGTTTCCTGATTTACGGGCACACCGATAATCGCGCCTCTGACGAATATAACATTCGTCTGTCCGAGGCCCGCGCCAATATGGTGGCGTCCGTCGCCCGTGATGCGGGTGTGCGTGTTGTCGACGTCAAAGGCTTTGGCGAACGTCAGCCCCGTGCGCAAGGGACCTCTGCTGCCGCATTGCAGCAGAACCGTCGCGTCGAAATTTATTGTGTCCGTTAGGGAGCTGCACAGATGAATATTTTGAAAATCTCTGTCATGGCCCTTGCTGGCGTCAGCATGACCGCCTGTACCGCGCTGATCGAAGGCGGAAACCGTACGGGGTCAGAACGCTTTGTGGATGCCGGGCGTGACAATAAGCACCTGTCCAATCTGGTTGCTGGTATTTGGGTTGATCCGAACGGCTGTGATCACTGGATCATTGACGATGGGATCGAAGGCTATCTGTCAGAGCGTCTAACGCCTGATGGCCGCCCCGTTTGTTCCGGCATTGCCCCGCCGAATACGGCCACGGGCCCTTTCCGTGAAGGGACGAACATCGCCGATCCGCTTTAGAAGTTGCGTTATCTGAATTGGGGAAGGCCGTGGCTTAGCGCTGCGGCCTTTTTCGTCGGTTGTCGACGATTCGTTCGTGATTTCAGTGATTTGGCGATTTTCGCATGCGAAAAGAATGGATTCCGCGTTTGAAATCAAAATCGTTACGGTGGGTTAGGCGTATCTTTACTTTGCTATGATGGGGGATGCCTGACCTGCCAGTCGCAGCATATCCCACGCGAGCACTTGGTTGCTGGTCAACACCGGACAGCCGATTTGCGCCTCGATCTTGCCGATGATGTCCAGCGTGCGCAGGTTCGTGCAGGAGATGAAGAGAGCATCCATTTGCACCTGATCGTGGACGGCGATTGCTGCCGCCTTAATCGATGCAGGTGCAATCCTTACGACCCGCCATTCCTCGGCTTCATCGAAGCTGCCGAAGGCGCAGACTTCAATATCGGCGTCTTTGAGTACGTCAATCAGTCGCTCTGACACGCTGGCGATATAGGGGCTGAGCAGGCCGAGCCGTTTGATTCCTTTCGCACGGCACGTGGCGATCAGTGCGGAAACGGGTTCGGTGACATGCGGCGTCGGGATCCCGGCTTTTACTGCGTCCGTCACGCGCGTGGCACCTATGGTCGCCGACCCAGATGTGCAGCCATAGCCCACCGCTGCAAGCTTGGCCCCTGCCGGGAAGAGACTGGCTGCGCGTTGCAGTTCCGCCTCCATCGCGGCGAGGCTTTCGGGCGTGACATGCGTGCCCGATGGCACGCGCGAGGCCAGCAATTCGACCGTGTCAGGCAGCAGGCGGCGCATGTCAGCCTCAATCGTTTCGTCCGCTTGAAGCACAATCAGCCCAAGTTGTGTTGGCCGTTCCGGGGTGATCTCGAAGGGCAGTGTCAGCATAACTGGGAGATCTCTGCGGGTTGTGAGTCGGACAAGTAGCGCGCCCCGGTGTTGGTGATTGCGATGTTTTCCTCGTGGACCATGATTTTGCCGGGGCTGAGTGTGATCGCGGGTTCGAGCGTCAGCACCATGCCGGGCTGTAGGACCGTGTGGTCTGCCGCGATAATCGATGGCCCTTCGGTCAGTTGCATCCCTAATCCGTGCCCAAGCCGTCCCCCTTCTGGGCCAGCATGGACGATGGAATCCATTGCGTGGAAGAGATCGGCGAAGGTGGTGCCGGGTTTGGCAATGTCGAAGGCTTCTTGAGTCGCCTCAATCAGTTTGCGGTGCGCGTCGGCGACTGCGGGCGTGGGCGGTCCGATGCTGAAGTTCCGGTCGAAATCGCAGAAGTAGCCGTCCCAGACCAACCCGGTGTCGAGCATCAGCACATCGCCCGTGGCGAGCGGTGTGTCTGTCGCAGGGGATATCACATCGCCATAGCCGCCTTGCCCCGCTGCTCCGGCGAGATAAGGCACCCAGTCGGCCCCTTCCTCAAGGCAGAGCATTTGGAATTTGCGGAAGACTTCTGACAGCGGCGTGCCGAGGGTTGCGATTTCATTGACCCGTGCGAAGGTTCTGTTGGCGATGGCGCAGGCCTGTTTGATCTTGGCGATTTCTGGTTCGGATTTGATGTCGCGCAGTTGTCGCGTGATCGCTTGATCGCCGGTAATCCGCCGTTTGCCGATGGCTGCTTGCAGCGTCTGCAGGCTGGCAAGCGGCATCCGCGCATGGCTTTCCATTGCATCCGCAAGCCCAATATTGCCGCCGTCGGGGACGACTTCGCAGAGCGTTTTGGCCAGTGGCGTGACGCCGTCATCGTCGTAGTTCGGGGCCGCCCACGTGCTGATATCGTTGATCCACGTCTGCCCCATCAAGTGCGCTCCAATGGCAGGGATTACCGCGATGGGGTCCCCTTTGGCGGGCACTATCACGAACCATGGTCGCGTGGGGCTTTCCCAGAAGCGTGTGAGGAAACCGGTGTAATAGCGCACTTCGGGTTCGGTGGTCAGGAGCAGCGCCGCAATGTGGTGTTCTGCCATAAGGGCTTGTGCGCCTTTTGTGCGCGCTTGGTATTCTTCTTGTGGGAATCCTCTGGCAGGTGGGATCACGTGGTCGCCTCTTCGCTGAGGATCACAAGCACGCGAGACGTGTTGGTGAGGTTGAGTGCGGATGTGTTTCGCCCGGCCAGCAGCCCAGCAATACCTGCGGCCCCGGACGGTGTTGAAGGAAGGCCCGCTTTGGTGCAGGCTGTGCTGCCCTCCTCGCCTTCCGCTTCCGTGATCGTCATGAACCCGTTCGCATCCGCTGCCAGCCCTTTGAGCGCGATGAGCGAGGGTTCTTTGCAATCGAGCCGCCCCATCGCCGAGACGGGCCCCTCAGTTACTTGGGCTGATCCCGCTTGGATCGAGGCGAAGAGGGCTGGTGCCGCGTCGGGCTCGACCACCGTGATATGCGGTGCATCGCCCCACGCTTTGCGCGCAGAGACGGCGCAGGCGGCGGCAAGCCCGCCGACCCCGGCTTGTAGAAAGATATGCGTGGGCGCTTCGGGCATTTGCCCGACGGCTTCCTGCATCAGCACGGTGTAGCCTTCCATCAGCCGATGCGGGCGGTTGACATATCCGGGCCATGAGCTGTCTGAAAGCAGCGTCCAGCCATTGGATTGCGCGTCTTTGGACGCGGCGGCCATACTGTCTTCATAGATTGCGCCTGCCCGCCGCACCTCGGCTCCGATGTCGCGCAGACGCTGGGCGAAGGTTTCAGGGACGGTTTCAGAGAGATAAATCACCGCTTTGGCCCCAAACGCCGCAGCCCCAGCGGCCACAGACAACCCGTGGTTCCCGGCGCTCGCGGTCACATATGTCTGCCCCTTCGCGGTGCCGTTTTCTGCATCACAGGCGATGACATAAGCCGCCCCCAGCGCCTTGAAGCTGCCAAGCCCCATGCGGGTCCGTTCGTCTTTGACCCACACCGTGCCAACCTTTGCACGCGTGGCGAGCGCTTCTGAGTGCACCAATGGCGTTTCCCCTGCCGCGGGGCAGCGCGTCAAAAGCTGGGCTGGTGCATCGGCGTCCGCGCTGGGGGCGGGGATGTCGGCAAGGGTCGCAAGAACGGCGTCGGATTGGGCGGGGGTGATTGCAATGTAATCCATAGGAAATGCCTAGCAGATAATTCCATCCCTCCAAGGGTGAAAATGCGCCGCTTCTCTTGCGACTCTCGACGAAGCGGGTCACGATACATGCAAGGCATCAAACCCACAGGAGATGTGATTGGCCACAGGCGCAATGACCCCACCCGCTGAAACTTCGGAATCTCTGTTGGAGTTTCCTGACAACTTTCTTCTTATCGATCTTTGCGGCGAATATGATCGCAACCTGACTGCGCTGGAAAGCGCCATCGGCGTGCAGATTTTACGTCGCGGCAACCAGCTTGCCGTCATTGGTGAAGATGCCCAAAGGGCCGAGGCCGTTGAGATCCTTAAATCGCTGTATCAGCGCCTTGAATCCGGCAAGACCCTTGAGCACGGCGATATTGATCGCGAACTGCGCATGGGCAGTGATGAGCCGCCTTTGGAGGGTGATCAGAAAGAGCTTTTCAACGGCGGTCAGGTCGAGATCAAGACCCGCAAAAAGCTGGTTGAACCGCGTACCGATGCCCAGAAAGCATATGTGAAAAGCCTGTTTGATAAGGAACTGGCCTTTGGCATTGGACCAGCTGGTACGGGCAAGACTTACCTCGCAGTGGCTGTAGGCGTGAACATGTTCATCAACGGCCATGTTGATCGTATTATCCTGTCCCGTCCTGCTGTCGAGGCCGGTGAAAAGCTGGGCTATTTGCCCGGTGATATGAAGGATAAGGTCGATCCTTATATGCAGCCGTTGTATGATGCGCTGAACGACTTTTTGCCGGGCAAGCAGACCGCCAAGCTGATCGAGGAAAAGAAGATCGAGATTGCCCCCTTGGCCTTTATGCGCGGGCGCACGTTGTCCAATGCCTTTGTCGTGCTGGATGAGGCGCAGAATGCCACGACGATGCAGATGAAGATGTTTCTGACCCGTTTGGGTGAAGGATCGCACATGGTTATTACGGGTGATCGCACCCAGATTGATTTGCCGCGCGGTGTCAATTCGGGCCTTTGGGATGCGGAACGGTTGTTGAAGTCGATCCCGAAGATCAGCTTTAACTATTTCACCTCCAAGGATGTGGTCCGCCATCCGCTGGTTGCCGCAATCATCGAAGCCTATGAGGCGGATGATCCCAAGTGAGCGTTGACATCGTGATCGCAGATGCGCGCTGGGCCGCCCTCGGGATTGAGACGTTGGCCACCACCGCGACGGATGCGGCGTTGAGTGGCATGGGGTTAGAGCCTGCGGCTTTTGAAGTCAGCCTGCTTGCCTGTGATGATGCCCGGATCGCTGCGCTGAACGCGGATTTTCGCGCTAAGGCACAGGCCACCAATGTGCTGTCTTGGCCATCGGACGAACGCGGTGCCATGGCCGAGGGCGAGGTACCCGTCGCCCCGCAACTGCCGATGGATGCAGAGCTTGGCGATATCGCCATAGCCTATGAAACCTGTGTGGCCGAGGCCGCCGCCGCGGGTAAGACCACGCAAGATCACGCCACCCATCTGATCATCCACGCAACCCTTCATTTACTTGGCTATGATCATGTGCGAGACGGCGATGCAGCGCTGATGGAAGGGCTTGAGGTCGAAATTCTTGGCAATTTGGGCATTTCTGACCCATATTCAGCTTAGCGGGTCGATTTGTGACCCCTCGTTGAGGAAACGGAGAGAATGGGCGACACGACCGAAGGGTCCGAGAGCGCGGCGCAAAGCGCGCTGCCAGACCAGATAGACGACGCGCAAAAGGGCTTTTTTGGCAGGCTTTTTGGCGCGCTTTCCCCGGCTGATGACAGCGATACTGAGGCGCTGGATGGCCAGACGGCCACGGCTGTTGCCTCGCAAGCCCTTGGCATGCTGAACCTGCGCCGGATGCGCGTGGAAGATGTGATGGTGCCCAAGGCTGATATTCATGCAGTGCCTGTCAGCATCCAAAAGGATGAATTGGTGCAGGTGTTTCGCGCCAATGGTTTGACCCGGATGCCTGTCTTTGATGGTACGCTGGACACCCCGATTGGGTTTGTAAACCTCAAGGATTTCGCGTTGCGCTATGGCTTTAACGGCAAGTCGCCGGATTACGATCTGCGCAGCCTGATCCGTAATCTGATCTATGTGCCGCCCTCAATGCCTTTGGGAATTCTGCTTCAGAAGATGCAAAGTGAACGGACGCATATGGCGTTGGTCATTGATGAATATGGCGGCACGGATGGCCTGCTGACCATCGAGGATCTGATCGAACAGGTCGTGGGTGCTATTGAAGACGAACATGACGTGGAAGAGACCAAAAGCTTTGTGCTTGAGGCCCCCGGCACGTACCTCGCCCAAGCCAAGACCAACCTGGATGAGTTTGAGGCAGAGGTTGGCATGAAGCTGACCGATCACGCAGAAATCGACGAGGAAGAGGTCGATACCCTTGGAGGTTTAGTCTTTATGCTGTCTGGGCGCATCCCCGCCCGTGGTGAGGTGATCCCCCACCCCGATGGCCCTGAATTTGAAGTGCTGGACGCTGATCCGCGCCGCATCAAACGCCTGCGTGTGTCTATGAACGCCAGCAACAGTGACTGATCTGCGCTGCGCGCTTTGGCAGATGAAATGGCCGCTGCGTGCGGCCATTTTTGCGGCACTTGGCGTGGTGGCGGGGCTCGGGCAGGCCCCGCTTGATTGGCCGCTTGCAACCGTGTTGGCGCTGGCTTTATTTTTCTGGCTGGCCCGCGCGATCCCGGCGGCCTTGCGCCTTTGGCGCGCGGCTTGGGCGTTTGGCTTTGGCTATTTTGCCTTTACCCTGCGCTGGATCGTTGAGCCCTTTCTGATCGATGTGCAGACCCATGGCTGGATGGCCCCCTTCGCCCTGATCCTGATGGGCCTTGGCGGTGGCGCGTTCTGGGCTTTGGCCGCAGGGCTTGCGCAGCGTTTTGCGCCGGGCCGTGCGCTTGTTTTGGGCCTTGCCTTTGCTGTGGCCGAGGTCACGCGGTCCTTGATTTTTACCGGCTTTCCTTGGGCGCTGCTGGGACATGTGTGGATTGATACGCCTGTGGCGCAAATGGCCGCCATTGGTGGCCCGCATTTGCTGACCCTTGTGACGGTGCTTGCTGCGGTGTCGCTTGTGCATCTTGCGGATCGGCATTGGGAGGCAGTTCTTGTGCCTGCGTGTTTGATTGGGCTGGCGGTTGTTTTGAACCCGGGGGTGGCTTCAAAGCCAACATCTACCCAAAAGATCGTGCGTTTAATCCAGCCCAACGTGCCGCAGAACGAAAAATGGGACCCGCAGTTTCGGGGGTATCACTTTGACCGCCTGCTTGCCTTTACGTCCGATGGAAACGTCCGCCCTGATCTGATCGTCTGGCCCGAAACAGCGGTGCCAGAGTTGCTTGAATGGGCGCAACCGATGCTGGATCAGATGTCGGATGCGGCCGGGGGCGCACCTTTGATTGCCGGCGTGCAGCGCCAAAGCAAGCCCCGCGTTTTTCATAACAGCCTGTTCGTGCTGGGCCGTGGCGGGCTGCTTGAGGGGCTTTACGACAAGAAACATCTTGTGCCCTTTGGCGAATATATCCCAGCGGGCGATCTGCTTGGGAACCTTGGATTTCCGGGGGCGGCATCGTCCCAAGGCTATGGGTTTACCGCAGGTGCCTTGGCCGACACGCTAGAGGTGACAGGGATTGGTCTGATCCGTCCGCTGATTTGTTATGAAGGCATTTTCGCGGAAGAAGTGACGCCGGATATGCGCCCCGGCCTGATGGTTCTGATCACAAATGATGCATGGTTTGGCAAAGCGGCAGGCCCCGCCCAACATCTTGCCCAAGCCCGCCTGCGCAGTATCGAACAAGGGCTGCCGATGGTGCGCGTCGCCAACACCGGGATCAGCGCGATGATTGATGCCAAGGGGCGGATCACTGCGTCGATGCCCTTGGATCGCGCGGGGTACATTGATGTGCCCTTGCCAGCGGCGGGCGATGTCACGCCTTATGTGCGTTTTGGAGAGTGGCCTGTTCTGGCGGCACTTGCCCTGATGCTTGCAACGCTTTTGGCCCGGCGCGCCCGCGAAACCGATTGACGCGGGAAGCTGGCCACTTTAGCGAAGCGTGAATGACTGTCACAACGGCTTCCTGGCGTGGCAGAGGCATATAACGGAGCACTTCATCATGGCACGACAAGACTATATTTTCACCTCTGAGTCCGTCTCAGAGGGGCATCCTGACAAGGTTTGCGACCGTATTTCGGATTCTATACTGGATGCATTCATCGCCGAAGAACCCGAGGCCCGTGTTGCCTGTGAGACATTTGCCACCACCGACCGCGTTGTGATTGGCGGCGAAGTTGGCTTGTCAGATCAAGGTCGTCTGGCCGAGTTTCTGGGCATGGTTGATGGGATTGCCCGCGATTGTATCAAAGACATCGGCTATGAGCAGAAGCATTTCCACCATGCGACCTGCAAAGTGACAAACCTGCTTCACCCGCAATCGGCCCATATCGCCCAAGGTGTTGATGCGGCTGAGGGCAAGGATGAAGGCGCTGGCGATCAGGGTATCATGTTTGGCTATGCCACGACCGAAACCGAAGAGCTGATGCCCGCCCCGATCCAATATGCGCACGCGATCCTGCGTCGCTTGGCCGAGGTGCGCAAATCCGGCGAACAGCCGACCCTGCGCCCGGATGCGAAAAGCCAGATTTCCTTGCGCTATGCCAATGGTGTTCCGGTCGAAGCAACATCCATCGTGCTTTCGACCCAGCACGCCAAGGAATCCCAGACTAGCGCGGATATTCGCGCGATTGTCGAACCCTACATTCGCGAAGTGCTGCCCGAAGGGCTGATCACCCCGAAAACCGAATGGTGGGTCAATCCGACCGGGACGTTCGTGATTGGTGGCCCTGACGGAGATGCAGGCCTGACCGGGCGCAAGATCATCGTGGATACCTACGGTGGCGCAGCCCCGCACGGTGGTGGTGCATTTTCTGGGAAAGACCCGACGAAGGTGGATCGCTCGGCAGCTTACGCGGCGCGCTACCTCGCCAAGAACGTCGTGGCTGCGGGCATGGCTGCGCGCTGCACGATCCAGCTGTCCTATGCGATCGGTGTTGCGAAACCGCTGTCGATCTATGCCGACACCCATGGCACTGGTGAAGTGTCCCCTGAGGCCATTGAAAAGGCTGTGTCCCAAGCGATGGACCTGACCCCGCGCGGTATTCGGCAGCATCTGGGTATGAACCGCCCTATTTATGCCAGAACCGCCGCCTATGGTCACTTTGGCCGCGCGCCTGATGCGGATGGTGGATTTTCGTGGGAACGCACCGATCTGGTCGAGGCGCTGAAGGCCGCTGTTTAAAGCGGTCAGGCGCTTGATTGCGCCGCCGCGCCGCCCTTGCTAAAGCCCCGTTATGACATCTGGTAAGCATCCTTCTGGCGCCCCTTGGCGTAATTTCTATGGCCGTTTCAAGGGCAAGGGCATGCGTGCCAGCCAAGAGGCGTACTTGGATGAAGACCTTGAGGCTTTGTCCCCCGGCCCTGTTGGCTGGGATGTGAACCCCGACCGCGTGCCTTTGGATGTGGCGCGCCTGTTTGACGGCAAGCCGTTATGGCTTGAGATTGGCTTTGGCGGGGGCGAACATCTGGTCCACATGGCCGCCTTG
This sequence comes from uncultured Cognatiyoonia sp., assembly GCA_964414165.1. GTDB lineage: Bacteria > Pseudomonadota > Alphaproteobacteria > Rhodobacterales > Rhodobacteraceae > Cognatiyoonia. The sequence continues at coordinate 9,521 of CAYPVL010000011.1, read as the reverse complement.
AACCCCGGCGTCGGCATCATTGGCTGTGAGCCTTATATCAATGGCGTCGCCATGCTTTTGGGCAAGATCCGTAAAGCGCAGGTGTCGAACCTGCGTGTTCACCCCGGAGATGCGCGTGATTTGTTTGATGTGTTGCCTGCGGGTTCTGTGGAGAAGGTGTTTCTGAACTATCCCGACCCCTGGCCGAAAAAGCGCCATCACCGCCGCCGTTTTGTGACGCCCGAGCATTTGGACCCTTTGCACCGCGTCATGGCGGACGGGGCAAAGTTGCGGGTTGCCACTGATATTCAGGACTATGTGCGCCAGACCTTGGAAGAGGTGCCCCGCGCTGGTTTTGAATGGCTGGCTGAAGGGCCTGAGGATTGGCGGGAGCCTTGGTCGGACTGGATTTCGACCCGTTATGAACAAAAGGCGCTGCGTGAGGGGCGGACGCCCCATTATCTGACGTTCCGCAAGCGGTAGGTGCGGACCCTCCGGGGGGGATATTTTTTAACCAAAGAGTTATTGGGTTGGGCTTTGATGTGGGTGTTGGTGGTTGGTTGCGGGCCGGGTGTGTGCGGTGCTTGTCTCATGGTTGGCCTTTGCGCGCAGTTGATGGTGCGGACCCTCCGGGGGGAGTATTTTGAACAAAGCGAGGGTGGGGTGATGGACCCTTCTGCAGACCTGCGTTAGGGGAATGCTGACGGTTTTAAGAAGGACTTCTTGCATGTCTGGTCATGGCACCCCGATCCCGATGACTTCCCGCCCCTGTGGCCCTTTGAAGGGTGTGGCAGAGGTTCCCGGCGATAAGTCGATTTCGCATCGTTCGCTGATTTTGGGTGCTTTGGCTGTAGGTGAGACCCGGATTACCGGTCTGCTTGAAGGTGAAGATGTCTTGGATACTGCCAAAGCGATGCGCGCTTTTGGTGCGACTGTCACCGATCACGGCGGTGGCGAATGGTCCGTGCAGGGTGTCGGTGTTGGCGGCTTTGCCGAGCCTGAGCAAGTGATTGATTGCGGCAACTCCGGCACAGGTGTCCGCTTGATCATGGGTGCGATGGCTACTTGTCCGATTACGGTGACCTTTACTGGTGATGCGTCTTTGAATGGGCGTCCGATGGGGCGCGTGACTGATCCGTTGGCCTTTTTTGGCACGCAGGCCTTTGGCCGTGCGGGTGGGCGTTTGCCGATGACCCTTGTGGGTGCGGCTGATCCTGTGCCTGTGCGCTATGTGGTGCCTGTGCCGTCGGCGCAGGTGAAATCGGCCGTGTTGTTCGCTGGTTTGAATGCGCCGGGTGAGACGGTCGTGATCGAGCAAGAGGCGACCCGCGATCACACAGAGCGGATGCTCGCGGGCTTTGGTGCGTCGATTGCGGTGGAGGAAACCGATGAAGGCCGCGTGATCACTTTGCAAGGCCAACCAGAGCTGAAGCCGCAGGATATTGTCGTGCCCCGTGATCCGTCCTCGGCGGCCTTTCCGGTTTGTGCGGCATTGATTGTGCCGGGTTCGGATGTGCTTGTGCCCAATATCGGCCTGAACCCGACCCGCGCGGGGCTGTTCACCACTTTGCAAGAGATGGGCGCAGACCTGACTTATGAGAACATGCGCGAAGAGGGCGGTGAGCCTGTGGCGGACCTACGCGCGAAGTTCTCACCCGATATGGTCGGGATCGCCGTGCCGCCGGCCCGTGCCGCCAGCATGATTGATGAATATCCGGTGCTGTCCGTTGTCGCGGCCTTTGCCAAGGGGGTGACGGACATGCAGGGCGTCAAGGAACTGCGCGTCAAGGAAAGCGACCGCATTGATGCGATGGCCAAGGGCTTGCGCGCTGCGGGTGTCACTGTCGATGAGGGGCCTGATTGGTGGAAAGTTACCGGGCTTGGCCATGGCAATGTGCCCGGCGGGGCAACCGTGGCCAGCCAGCTGGATCACCGGATTGCCATGGCCTTTATGGTCATGGGGATGGCGACGGCTAAGCCGATGAGCGTGGATGATGGTGGGCCGATTGCGACGTCGTTCCCGATCTTTGAACCGTTGATGGCAAGCTTGGGCGCACAATTGGTGCGGTCGAACGGCTAAGCGCGTTTTCAGGAAGCGGCGTTTCCCCAAGGAAGGCCGCGACCGTTTGGCCGGGTCTGCGTTTCTTTGACAGCCAGTCGCGCAATTCGTGCAGCACGACCCGCCGCCCCATCTTTGTGTACCACTTCATCGCATGCCGAATGTCAGGATCGGGGTGCAGGAAGACGCGTCGTAGGGCTTTGGGCCGTGTTTGCAGCGTCATTTCGATGAGTTTGACCCAGAGGAAGATGCGCCAAGGTGGGACGCCCGGAACCTCCATGACTTGGTGTTTGTAGTCCCAATTGCGCTGGTCGGCCTCAATGATCCGCTTGTCTTTCACCATTTGAAAGAACGGTGTCCAGCGGTGCGGTGTCGCAAAGATCGACATGATTTGGTCGGGGTCATAGGCCAGTAGTTGGCGTAAAAGCCGCCAGTAATCCCTGTCGGTTTCTTCTGCAAATCCCACGGCGAAAGTGCACAGGCCGATCATCCCATGCGCACGCAGGAGCTGAATCGCCTCGCGGTCTTTGGCCCGGCTGCCGCCTTTCTTAATGGCGCTAAGCGTCGCCTCATCCGTGCCTTCCAATCCCATCAGGAACCGCAGGCAGCCAGCCTTTTTGTAAAGATGCAGGATGTCCTTGTCGCGCACGATATCATCGGCACGGGTAGAGCCGATAATGGTGACGTTCACATCTTCAGCGATAAGCGCCTCTAGAAACGTCCGCCATGCTTTGGGGGATGTGGTGGGGTTTTCATCTGCCAGATTGATAAGTTCGACCCCGTGGGTGCGGTGCAGCCATGCGATTTCGGCAGCAAAGGCGACGGGGTCGCGGTGCCGCCATTTGGTCCAGAAGCCGCGTTGCCCGCAGTAGGTGCAAAGATGCGGGCAGCCGCGTGAGAATTGCATCAGTACCGCGCGCTTACCGCCCCAATAGCTGTGGTCAGCGAAGTTGATCAATTCCCAGCCGATGCGCTGCGCGGTCAGGTCTTTGATCATTGGGGCGGGGGCCGTGGCGTGGGGCTGACCTGCGCGCCGGTAGACGATGCCGGGGACGGTGCGCAGGTCTGCCTCTTCGGTCAGCGCTTGCATCAAGGTGACGGCGGTGACCTCGCCTTCGCCGCGCACGATCACGTCGATGGCTGGAGTTTCCGCCAAGACCTCTGCCCAGTGATAGGTCGGCCAGACGCCGCCGTAGACGATTGTGACGTGGGGCAGAAGGGCTTTGATCTTGGCGGCAAGCATAACGGCCGTGGGATGCGCAGAGGTTGACCCGGAATGCCCGATCAGCACCGCGTGCGGTCGCGAAGCGATGATCTGGCGCAGGGTTTCCGTATCACGCAGCGGACCAAGATCAGCGTTCACCAAGGACACATCATGCCCTGCATCAATCAGTGGTCCGCCAAGGCAAAGCAGCCCGAAGGGCGGCAGGTTTTCCTGCGGCACGCGGCTGCCAATCGCGGTATGGGCGGGGTGAAGAAGCGTAATGCGCATGGCGGATCCTTTCGGTTTCCCTGCGATCTTGGCTGGCCCTTGTGCAGGGTTTCACCGGCTCTCGGTTAGCGGATTGGCACTTCTTGCGCGCTTCAAGTCGGGATGGTTCTGGGCCTGATTTGCGCGTTCGATAGATAAAATTGCGTATGCATTGAAATAAGATTGCCTTTGCCCCGGTGACGTCAGAATTTTGCCAGATTGGGCCTGAAAGACCGGTCCTCGTAAATAGTATCCCCGTAGCCAATGCGGGGCATCTTGCCGGTCAAAGGTGAGATATGAATGAGGTAAAATCGATATGCTTGACGCAGATGTCATCCAAACGAAAACCCAATCTTTTGATGTCGCGACAGCGGCGATCAAGGGGGCAAGGGATTATCAGGAAGATTCCCTGATTTCGAGTTTTCCTATCGGTCAAAGTGCTGGATTTGCAGTTATTTCAGATGGGCTTGGCGGCCATGCTGCCGGTGATACGGCCAGTGCCTTGGTAGCGACCGAGATGTTCGCCCAGTTGAAGATGCAGGAAAGCCAATTGTTGAATGGCGCATTGGATGTGCCGGACGCTTTGCGCGCCGCAGTCATCAGCGCCAACCAAAAGATTGCAAGCCATGTGCAGGCAGATGCAGACACCACCGGAATGGGTGCGACTTTGTTGGCCCCTGTGATCCAAGGTGATCGTTTGTCATGGATTTCCGTCGGTGACTCGCCTTTGTATTTGCTACGCGATGGGGTGTTGCAGCAGTTAAATCAAGATCATTCGATGGCCCCCCAGATTGATATGATGGTTATGTCCGGCATGCTGACGGCCGAGGCTGGCGCGACGCACCCCCATCGCAATTCGCTGATTTCGGTCTTGGATGGCCAAGAGATTGCGCAGATTGATTGCCCCGCCAGTCCGATGGTGCTGCAGGATGGAGACATTCTGATTGCCGCCACCGATGGGTTGCAGTTTCTGTCAGAGGCGCTGATCGCCAAGACATTGACCAACGTCAAAGATGTCCCCGCCGCTGAAATTGCGCGCGCGCTTCTTGCAGCACTTGCCCAGCTAAATCATCCGCAGCAGGACAATACCGCCTTTGTTGTGATCAAGGTGAATGTGGCAGATGTCCCGGGCGCGGTTGTGGATTTTGGTGCCATGCCGGTTCTTGCCCACGTCGATGTGCTTGAGGCCTCGGCCTAGGTGCAAGCCCTTTGATATTGCGTGAAGACGCCCCAGAGAGACTGATCCGTACCGATGGCCTTTCCCGTCCGAACATGCGATTTGTCAGACTGATCGCATGAACCGGGCGGAGGGCCAGTTGTCATTTATTGTTGCTATTGATGGCCCTGCCGCTGCGGGCAAGGGGACGGTGTCCAAGGCTGTGGCCGCGCATTTTGGGTTTGCGCATTTGGATACCGGGCTTCTTTATCGTGCTGTTGGTTTGAAGGTTCTGGGCGGGGCTGATCCTGCGTATGCCGCCCGCGCCCTTGCCCCGGCTGACCTTGACCCGACCTTGCTGCGCACCGGTGATGTGGCCCAAGCGGCCAGTCAGGTTGCTGTCATTCCAGAGGTGCGGGCAGCTTTGGTCGACTTCCAGCGCGCCTTTGCGGCCCGCCCCGAAGGCACTGTATTGGATGGGCGTGATATAGGCACGGTGATTTGCCCGGATGCGGATGTGAAGTTGTTTGTGACGGCCTCTGCCGCCTGTCGCGCTGAACGCCGATTTCTTGAGTTGCAGCCCAAAGACCCAAGCGCCACACGCGCAAGCGTTTTGGCCGATGTTGAAGCCCGCGATAAGCGCGATCGAGAGCGCGCGACCGCCCCTTTAGTGCCGGCGGATGATGCCGTCGTGATTGATACGACGGATCTGTCGATTGAGGCGGCGATTGCTGCGGCGGTTGCCCGGATTGAAGAGGTGCGCGGGGCCTGAGGATTTGCGAACCAATTTATACTGCCAAAGCAGCAGATTTACCCTTCACTGAATTGTGCCTGTGTATTTCAACGCATCCTCGCTAGGATTTTTCGCAAAGGAGAATCTGATGTTGAAAGCCCTCGCATTTAGTCTTTGCATGTTGCCCGCTGTTGCGTTCGCCCAAGATGAACCCGCAACCCCCGAGGTGATCCCCACTGAACCTGCGATGACCATGCCCCGCATGGCCGAGATTATCGCCGTGCTTGACCCAGAGGCGCGCTTTACCCGCAACGGGATTGAGTTTTCTGTAGATGATGTGCCTGTTTTAGTCGTCATGGATGTGCAGGCTGACCGTATGCGCGCGATGGTGCCGATCCGCTCGGCCGAGGGGATGGATGCGGATGAATTGATGCGCGTCATGCAGGCCAATTTTGATAGTGCGCTGGACGCCCGCTATGCCATTGCCGGGGATCGTTTGTGGGGCGTGTTTATTCATCCCCTTTCACCGCTTGAAAAGGATCAGCTGATTTCAGGCATCGCCCAGACCGTGAATATCGCCAACAGCTATGGCACGCTTTACAGCGGTGGCGCGGCGCAATTTGGCGCAGGCGATAGTGAGCAACTGCAGCGCAAATTGCTGGAGCGTTTGCTTGAGAAAGGTCAGGATATCTAGCGGCGGTGCAGATAAGCTGTGAACAGGACCAGCCCGCCCACCGCAATTGCCGCCCCGTGATCCGCCATTGCTTGCCCTGTATGCGGCGTTGCGATGTCGCGCAGCCGGTCCCAGTTGAGTGGTCCATCGATCACCCATTGGTCGGGTAGCCCTGCAATGATGTCCTGATAAAAGCTGTAGTAGATCTGCGGTGAGACCGAGAAAGCCACTGCAAACAAAAGCACCGTCAATAAGACATCACAAAGCCAGATGGGGATGCGCCAGCGGTGCTTGGACCAGCCCAAGATACGCCGCGTTTTCCATCCGCTCAGTGCGGTGAGCAAAAGCAGCCCAATCAGACTGATTGCAACAACGCCGATGCGTCCGAATGTGGAGAGTGTCCAAAAGCTATCCCTCGGATAGCCTGCGATCACGCCTTGCCACACGCCCGGGATGATCGCGGCGGCAAGCGCGAAACAACCCAGCCAGATGAAACCAATGCGCATTATTCAGCTGCTGGCAGCGCCATTGGCGTACGTTCGCCCAAGGCGTAGCGGATGACATCTGTATAATCGAAAGCGAGAGAGATCAGGATTGTCGTTAAGATAAACGCGATGATGATCTTGGCGGCCCGTGGTGTCGTTACCTTGCGCCATGTCACAAACAGGTAGATCGCAAGCGGTGTCCAAAGGATGACATGCGGCAATCCAAGCAGTTTGACATAGCCCAATTGCTGATACATCGCGTCAACCCCGAACGCCCCAAGGCCTGCTGCAAGAAGGCAGGTCACGGCCAAAAGCCGCGTCTGTTTCCAGATCAATAAAGATAGGGGCAGGGCAAATGCGCCCAGCAACAGGATGTTCAGCCAGATTTGTAGCCATGCGGGCTGTGCGGCCATTGCTTCGGAAAGTGTCATGCGTGCGCCCCAGTTCAGTTGACCCGCAGGGTAACCTTTGGCTGCCACCAGGTTCAACTGTTTATGCAGCTAGCGCGTTTTGGGCCAGTTTTGACAAGGGCAGTGCAAAACCGGGCGCCCACCGCAGCACGCGCCGCCCCGGCACGATTGCAGAGGCGGTGACCCAATCATCGCAAAGTGACCCGCGCCCCAAGGGGAACTGCGTGTCGTCTTCATATTCTTGCTTGCGATTTATGAAATAGGCATAGCGCAATTCGCCTTGGGATTGGCAAACGGGCAGGGCGCAATGCAGGCGCAATTGATGCGATCCGATTTGTTCTACTTGGGTGATCGCCTGCTTTGAGTGGCCCTTGATCTGAAAACCATGAGGCGTATGCGGTGTGGGAAATTCATCCGTCGCAAGGCTGATCCCATGCGGGCTGTCGAATGTGAGGTCGATGTGATGCCCGGCATATGCAGCTTCGCGCAGTTTTGTGATCGGCAAGGCCGTGCCCTGCAGCGCGTGTTTGATTTGTAGCCCCAGCATTTCGCCAATCAGGGCCTTGCTGGTCGCATTCAGGTGGGCCGCGTCCATCAGTTGATAGGCATAGTTTGCAGAGGCGAAATGCGCATTTGCGCGGGTGTCGCAGATATCAAATACCGACATCCGGTTTTCCCATGCGTTGCCCGCATAACCGCCGCCTGTGCCCGATGCTTGGGTCATCATCCATGTGACCGGCAGGTCCATCTTGGCCAGATGCGCTTCGACTACATTCATCATCTCAGTCAGGATCAAAGTGTAGATATCGCGCGGGGTGGCCCGGTCTGCTTCACCGTGAAAGAAGGGAATAACTACGTGCGTGACAGGTGCCCCGTTCTTTTTGGCGGCGGTGCAAATCTGGTGAATGTCTTCAAACATATCCAGTATCAACGGCGAGAGTTCCCCGTCAGAGCCCAGATAAATCCCGTAAATATCGCGCGCATCTTTGACGAATCCACAAAGCGGACGGCCCCCTTTGGCCCCACTGCGCACAATGATCTGGCTGAAGGCAGTGTCCGGGGTGTCTACAAGATAGCGGGCCGCCGCTGCATGGCCGATGGATTGCACATTGGGCGTGTCCGCAAAGGCGGGTTCAAAGCCGGTGATGTTCACTTTCCGGGGCCGTCCGAACAGGCCGCGAAAGCCAGCGCCGTCGTTTGGCACCACGATCCGCGGGTCACGCAGACAAGGCGCATCAAAGGATGGGCCCGCATCGTGGCAATCGGCGTTAGACTGCCCGTAGTGGAAGATAAGAAGACTGCTTGTCATAGGCTGTGTACTTTTTTGTTTGAAAAAGCACAGGCACCTGCGTTTCGCCAAGTAAAATCAGCTGGTTGCGACGTTCGTTGCCAAAGTGTTGCAAATCTATGCTGGTGAAATCCGGGCCGGATTGGCAAAATCGGTGGCCTTGGCGTACCTGTCCGATATCGGCAAAACCTTGCAAGCTTGGCCAAGATGGCTTGCCCTTCGCCCAAATTGCCCCTATAGCCCGCCTTGTCTAAGCGTCGAGACAGGCGCGGACATGAGACTCGGGCAGGGTTGGTATTGCACCAACCCTGTTGTTTTATGTTTGGACCAACTGAAACTGAAAGACCGGCGGAGACAACCGCAAGGCATGTAAAAAAGCTAGATTAGGAAACCACTGCCACATGGCTAACACAATGGAAGAGTTTGAAGCACTCTTGAACGAAAGCTTCGAAATCGACACCCCATCCGAGGGTTCGGTTGTCAAAGGCAAAGTCATCGCAATTGAAGCGGGCCAAGCCATCATCGACGTCGGCTACAAAATGGAAGGCCGCGTTGACGTTAAAGAATTTGCAAATCCCGGCGAAGACCCTGAAATCGCGGTTGGCGACACTGTCGAAGTGTTCCTGCGTCAGGTCGAAAACGCCCGTGGCGAAGCTGTCATTTCCCGTGAAATGGCCCGCCGTGAGGAAGCCTGGGATCGTCTCGAAAAAGCTTATGCTGATGAAGAGCGTGTTGACGGTGCTATCTTTGGCCGCGTCAAGGGTGGCTTTACTGTTGATCTGGGCGGCGCGGTTGCGTTCCTTCCGGGGTCTCAGGTTGATGTCCGCCCTGTGCGTGACGCGGGCCCATTGATGGGTCTCAAGCAGCCGTTCCAAATCCTCAAGATGGACCGTCGTCGTGGCAACATCGTTGTGTCCCGTCGTGCGATCCTTGAAGAATCCCGTGCCGAACAGCGTGCCGAAGTTATCGGCAACCTCGTTGAAGGTCAGGAAGTTGACGGCGTGGTTAAGAACATCACCGAATACGGTGCGTTCGTTGACCTTGGCGGTGTTGACGGCCTTCTGCACGTCACTGACATGGCATGGCGCCGGGTCAACCACCCATCCGAGATCCTCACCATTGGTGAGACGATCAAGGTGCAGGTTATCAAGATCAACAAAGAAACCCACCGTATCAGCCTTGGCATGAAGCAGCTGCAGGCCGATCCTTGGGATGCTGTTGAGGCCAAGTACACACTTGATTCCGTGCACATGGGCCGCGTTACCAA
>CAYPVL010000010.1:0-51285 GCA_964414165.1 uncultured Cognatiyoonia sp. | reverse complement strand
ATGCAGGAAAAGGATCAGGGGTTTTCGCGTCTGTCTGATATCTACGGCTTCCGCATTGTTTGTGCGACCGAGGTGGATTGTTACCGCGTTCTGGGTGCGATCCACCAGCGTTGGCGCGCGGTGCCCGGTCGCTTTAAGGACTACATCAGCCAACCCAAGTCCAACGGCTATCGTTCAATCCATACGACTGTTTCAGGTCGTGATGGCAAACGGGTCGAGGTGCAGATCCGCACCCGCGAGATGCACGAAGTTGCCGAGACAGGTGTCGCCGCCCATTGGTCTTATAAAAACGGTGAACGGGTCGAAAACCGCTTTGCGGTCGACCCCGTCCACTGGATTGCATCCCTGACCGAACGCTTTGACGAAGGGCAAAGCCATGATGAATTTCTCGAAGCGGTCAAGCTTGAGATGTATTCCGATCAGGTGTTTTGCTTCACCCCCAAGGGTGAAGTGATCAAATTGCCCCGCGGTGCGACCCCGCTTGATTTTGCCTATGCCATTCACACGCGCATCGGGTCGAAATGCGTCGGTGCCAAGGTCGATGGTATTCGTGTGCCTTTGTGGACCCGTTTGAAGAACGGTCAATCGGTCGAGGTGGTCACAGCCGAGGGGCAAAAGCCGCAAGCCACATGGATTGATATTGCCGTTACGGGCCGGGCAAAGACCGCTATCCGCCGGTCTTTGCGTGAAGAGGACCGTGAGCGTTTCGCCCGGCTAGGCCGAGAGCTGCTACGCGTCGCCTTTGAGAATGTCGGTAAGCGCTTTACCGAAAAGGCGATCCGCACCGCCGCCAAGACCCTCGCCCTTGAAAGCGTGGAAGAGATGCTTGTGCAGCTTGGCAGCGCTGAACTTTCGGCGCGGCTGATCGTGTCCGCGCTTTACCCCGAACTTGCCAGCAAGCAGGCCGATGAACTTGATCCGCGCCGTGCGGTTGTTGGGCTGGGCGCTGATCAGACCTTTACCCGCGCGCCCTGCTGCCAGCCCGTCCCGGGCGAGCGGATCGTGGGGATCACGTTCCGTGGCCACGGTGTTGTTGTCCATAAAATCGACTGCGCGGTCATGGCCGATTTTGAAGAACAACTCGAACGCTGGGTTGATTTGCATTGGCAGGATGGCAACCACCCGGCGGTGAATGCGGTGACCCTTGATATCTCGATTACCAATGATGCGGGTGTGCTGGGGCGCATTTGCACATTGATTGGCGAACAGAACGCCAATATCTCGGATCTGAAGTTTATCGACCGGAAACCAGATTACTATAGACTGTTGATTGATGCTGATTTGCAAGATGCAGAGCATCTTCACCGTGTTATGACCGCGTTGGAAGCAGACAGTAACGTATCGACCATTACGCGGTTTACCGATCCGACCCGCGGCAGGGCAAGTGCATAGAAGGAACTTAGGTTTTTGGTTTTCAAGCGAAGGGATAGGCGGCCGATCTGGAAAGTCGTGGCCGATTTCATCTATCCCAAGGGCGGATGGGCCCGCGCGTTTGAATATGTCAAACACCGCGTGCGCCGCTTGCCCGACACCCCTGAAAAGATTGGACGCGGTGTTTGGGCTGGCGTTTTTGCAGCCTTCACCCCGTTTTATGGGTTTCACTTCGTCGTTGCGGCAGTGCTTGCCAAGATCATGCGCGGCAATATCCTTGCCGCACTCATGGCAACTTTCTTTGGCAACCCGCTAACCTATATCCCAATTGGTGTGGCCGCATTGTCCACAGGCCATTGGTTGCTGGGCACGACGTTTGACACAAATCTGTTTGGTCCGGAAAATGGCAGTTCATCCTGCGGTATTGGCTGCCAGTTTTCCAAGGCTTTTGCGGATTTATGGTTTAACCTTCGCGCGGTATTCACAGGCGAGACCACCGATTGGACTGGCCTTGCCAGCTTTTATGCCGAGGTGTTTTATCCCTACCTTGTCGGTGGCGTAATTCCGGGCGTGATCTGTGCGACCCTTTGCTATATTCTGGTCGTCCCTTTGATCGGTGCCTATCAAAACCGCCGCCGCAAGAAGCTGCGTGAAAAGCTGGACAAGCTGAAAAATAAGTCCTTGTCTGATAATGGTTAAGCCCGGACAACGGGCTAGGTTGCGTGTTTCAAAGCGAAAGGATCGACATGGGTAAGCTGCGTCTGGGCGTCAACATCGACCACGTCGCCACGGTGCGCAATGCCCGGGGCGGTGATAATCCTGATCCTGTTCGTGCTGCCTTGATGGCCGAAAAGGCGGGTGCTGATGGGATCACCGCCCACCTGCGCGAAGACCGCCGCCATATCATTGATAGCGATATTGAGCGTTTGATGGAGGTCCTTACCGTTCCGCTCAACTTTGAGATGGCCGCCACCGAGGAAATGCAGGCGATTGCGTTGCGCCTGAAACCTCATGCGGTCTGCCTTGTCCCTGAAAAGCGTGAAGAACGCACGACCGAGGGGGGCTTGGATGTGGCTGGCAATGACAATGCGTTGGCTGCCTATATCGCGCCCTTGCGTGATGTTGGATGTCGCGTGTCCATGTTCATCGCTGCCGACAAAGCCCAGCTTGATGCCTCGGCCCGGATTGGCGCGCCCGTCGTTGAATTGCACGCCGGGGCTTACGCCGATGCCTGGGCCGAAGAACGTTGGGATATGCGCGACGCGGAACTTGCCAAGATCACCGAGATGGCCGCCTATGGTGCCGAACTTGGCCTTGAAGTGCATGTGGGCCATGGTTTGACTTATGACAGCGTTGGTCCGGTGGCTGCCCTGCCAGAGGTGATGGAGTTGAACATCGGCCATTTTCTGATGGGCGAGGCGATGTTTCGCGGCTTGCCTGACGCCATTGCCGAGATGCGGCAGTGTATGGAAAAGGCGCGCGATTAGGCGGGCAGGGCTTTCATGCAGGGGCTTTGCGCGATTGCGAAACAGTCCGTTTTTGATTTGCCCCTAGTGTTTACCATGATCTCGGCCCATTTTAGGGGCGTAGCCGGTTGCTACTCTGCCTTTGGGGGGTGTGATGACAAGTAACGCACCTGTTTTGCGTATTTCTATGAAGGGTGGCCTTGTGGCTGGCCTGTTTTGTCTTGCCTGTCAGCCAGTTGCAGCCGAGGCGCAAGTGGTCTCTGTCTGCGATGCTGCCGATCAGATGGATAAGATTGCGACACCTGAGGAACTAAACGTCCGGCATTATGCCAATGGCAACGTAATGGTTGCTGTCGTGGATGATGGCCGCGAAAATGCGGGGCAGGCTTTGTCTGTTCTTGTGGTGTCGCCGCCTTTGGATTCCCATGGTCAGCGCCAATGCCGTCTTGTGAGCGCGACGCAGTTTGCGGGCTACGCGGCCTTGGTTCTGGACAAAGCAGATGCAGCCTACGATCCGGCGATTGGATTGACGGTATCTTTTCCGGCGGTGGTCATGCCATCGGATGAAAGTCTGGGCGATAAGATTGACTTGGCCGTCACGATCAATCAGGCAACGGGCATGATTTCACCTGTTCAAGTCGCGACCGTCGAATGATCCAACATATTGTGATGCTATCGCTGAAAGGCGATGTGCAGCCGTCTGTTTTGCAGGATGTGATGGAAGGGTTGACCGCTTTGCGCAGCGGCATTCCGGGCTTTGAGGCCTTTCAGCACGGCCCCAATGCTGACTTTGAGCAGAAATCGGTCGGCTATTCTTATGGGTTTGTTTGCACTTTTGCGGATATTGGTGCGCTGCAAGCCTATGCTGATCACCCCGATCACAAGTTGCTTGGCGCACGCCTTGTGGCGATGTGCACTGATGGGGCGGATGGCATTTGGGTTGCTGATATCGAAGTCAGCTAAGGAACATCTTTCATGCGCATCATCTGGGTCTGTCTGTTCGCACTTGTGGCAGCCCCCGCCACCGCCCAAGAGGTGCGCGATTGTATCGCCCTTGATCGCAGCAAGGTAATCCTGAACCCTTTGGACATGAATGCCCGCGTTTACGCCAACGGAGAGGTGTCGCTTGCTGTTGTGCATGACGGGCGCAGCGATTCATACGATTCCCTGTTTGTCTTGGTCTACGCCCCTGATCTTGAAGATGAAACCAAGCGCAATTGCCGCATGATTGGTCAAGGCGAAGGGCGCGGTTACACCGATGTGCGCTTACGTGCGGCTGTGGCAGATTATACCGCCGCCGATGGCTTGACCGTCGAGGTTCCCGCGCGCATCTTTCGCAAAGAGGACGGGTCCAGCAATACCACGCTGCTCTCCGTGAATGTGAACCGCACAACAAATGAGATCACCGTGACACAAGAATTGGGCACTGAATGATCCTTGGGATCGGGACTGATCTGGCCAACATTGACCGGATTGCAGGCACGCTTGATCGCTTTGGCGACCGCTTTCGCAATCGCGTCTTTACGGACATTGAACAAGCCAAAGCCAATCGCCGCAAAGACATCGCCGGCACCTATGCCAAACGCTGGGCTGCGAAAGAGGCGTGTTCAAAGGCGCTGGGCACAGGTTTGCGCATGGGGATTGCGTGGAAGGATATGGCTGTCAGCAATCTGCGCACTGGCCAACCCGTGATGGAGGTTACGGGCTGGGCCAAGACCCGTCTGGATGAGATGACCCCAGAGGGGCATGAGGCCATAATCCACGTCACCCTGACCGATGATCACCCTTGGGCGCAGGCCTTCGTTTTGATCGAAGCCCGCCCGATCCGCTGAATTCGCGCATGGCGCGACGACCTGTTGCTTGACAGACCTGTCCCATGCGCCCATGAAGCCCTGCAACCAAAGCCGAAAGGGTAGGTATGGCTGAGAAAACTGGCTTCACGGCATCCATCGTCGAGACCGTCAAAACGGTCGTCTATGCGTTGCTGATCGCAGGCATCTTTCGGACCGTCTTTTTCCAGCCCTTCTGGATTCCTTCAGGGTCGATGAAGGACACGTTGCTGATCGGGGATTTCCTGTTCGTCAACAAGATGGCTTATGGCTATTCCTACGCGTCCTGCCCGTCGATCCGTATCCCCGCATTGGGCGTGGATATCGGGGCCGATGACTTTTGCGGTGTCTTTAAGGGCGACGGGGGCGAGCGGTTTCTTGGCTCTGATCCAGAGGTTGGCGATGTCGTTGTTTTCCGCCACCCCGTCACGGGCCGCGATTTTATCAAGCGCCTGATCGGAGCACCGGGTGATCGCATTCAGATGAAAAACGGCAAGCTTTGGATCAATGACGTTGAACTTGCGACCGAAGATGGCGGCCTGTTCATCGAAACAATGGAACGCCAAGGCCCCCAAGGTGCTTTGCCCCGCTGTTCCAATGGCGCTGTTGGCACCGGCGCTGATTGTGCGAAAGAACGCAGCTATGAGATCCTGCCAAATGGCGTCCGCCATTCTGTTCTGAATATCGGGACGCAGCAGTCAGACAACACAGGCGTCTACACGGTTCCGGCGGATCATTTCTTTTTCATGGGCGACAACCGCGACAATTCCACTGATAGCCGTGTGGCCCAACTGGCCCAAGGTGTCGGCTTTGTCCCCCGCGCTGATATCGTTGGCCGCGCGGATCGGGTGATGTTCTCATCAGCGGGCCGGTCCATGCTGGCCTTCTGGACATGGCGCGGCGACCGCTTCTTTAAAGCGATCGAATGAAGCTATCGACCGACCTTTCTGATTTTCAAACCCGTTTGGGTCATGTCTTTGCCAAGCCTGATTTGCTGGTGCGTGCCGTCACCCATGCATCAATCACCTCGGCCAATCGCGATGATAATCAACGGCTTGAGTTTCTGGGCGACCGCGTTCTGGGCTTAGTGATGGCCGAGGCGCTTTTGCAGGCTGATCCATTTGCCCCCGAAGGCCTACTTGCCCCGCGTTACAACGCTTTGGTCCGGCGTGAGGCTTGCGCCGATGTCGCCCGTGCGATTGATCTTGGCAAGGTCCTCAAACTTGGCCGGTCCGAGATGAAATCGGGGGGGCGGCGCAAAGAGGCTTTGCTTGCCGACGCGATGGAGGCCGTCATTGCGGCCATCTATCTTGACGGTGGCTTTGAGATTGCGCGCAAGGCGGTCATCCGCCTTTGGGGGGATCGCATTGGCAATGTCGCTGAAGATGCCCGTGATCCAAAGACATCATTGCAGGAATGGGCCCAAGCCCGCGGGGAACAGCCCCCGGCCTATATCGAGGTGGGCCGCAAAGGCCCTGATCATCAACCCGTCTTCACGATTGAGGTGCGTCTTGAATCCGGGCAGGCTGAACGCGCCACCGCTGGATCAAAGCGCCACGCAGAACAGGCAGCGGCCAAAGCCCTGCTGGAAAAGGTATCTTCATGAGCGAAACACGCGCAGGCTTTGTCGCCCTGATCGGCGAACCCAATGCGGGCAAGTCGACCCTTCTGAACCGCATGGTGGGCGCGAAAGTGTCCATCGTCACCCACAAGGTCCAAACCACCCGTGCCCGCATTCGTGGCGTGGCGATGGAGGGTGGTAGCCAGCTGGTCTTCGTCGACACCCCCGGCCTATTTCAACCGCGCCGCCGCTTAGATCGCGCGATGGTTGCTGCCGCTTGGGGCGGCGCTGCGGATGCCGATGTGGTCGTGTTGATGATCGAAGCCCATCGCGGTGTGACCGAAGGTGTGAAAGCCATTCTGGATGGGCTTGGTGATATGGGCGAGCGGCGCGTTGCTTTGGCCATCAACAAGATTGATCGGGTGAAAACCGAACGCCTGCTGGCCCTCACAAAAGAGATGAACGCAGCCTACGCATTTGAGGAAACCTTTATGATTTCCGCCGAAAAAGGGCATGGCTGTGATACGCTGCGCACTTGGCTTGCCAGCGCTGTCCCTGCCGGCCCGTGGCTCTACCCCGAAGACCAGCTGTCCGACCTGCCCATGCGCATGATCGCCGCCGAAATGACCCGCGAAAAGCTGACCCTGCGCTTGCATCAGGAATTGCCCTACCAGCTTACCGTTGAGACCGAGAATTGGGAAGAGCGCAAGGATGGGTCCTGCAAAATCGACCAATTGGTCTACGTCATGCGTGATGGGCACAAGGGCATTGTGCTGGGCAATAAAGGCGAGACGATCAAAGCCGTCGGACAGGCGGCCCGCGCTGAACTTGAGGAATTTCTGGGCCGCAAGGTTCATCTTTTCTTGCAGGTCAAGGTCCGCCCGAACTGGCTTGAGGAATCAGAGCGTTATGACGAAATGGGCCTGAACTTTAAGGACGGAAATTCGTGAGGCTGACTGCGGAAATCTGGGTTTCCGCGTACCTCAAACGTCTAAGTTTGCTGGAAATCCCCGCCTTCGTTGTCGCCAAGGGCGATCCTACGGCGGGTGCTGTTTTGATCAAGCTGAACACCCTTGATGGGCAGGCCCGTTGTTATCAGCGTTCATTCGATGTGATGACCGGCGAACGCAAGTGGATGGTTTTGGTTGAGGGGGTGGATGCAGATGTTGAAGCCTCGGTCGCGCGTCAACGCAGCTTTGATACCGATCTTTGGGTGATCGAGGTTGAGGATCGTGCCGGCAGGCATCTTTTGGATGAGCCGGGTCTGGAATAGCGTCCGGTCTTTTCAGGACGGCATGGCAAGTACTATCCCGCTTTCACATCAACAACGGGTGGTCTTGCATAGGGCAAGTGGCCGGTTTTGATCCAGACAGTCGCGCCATCCGCGCCCGCTTTCGCGCTTAGGTGATCGCCTTGAGGCAGGCGCATCCATGATCCGGCACGCAGCGTTTCATCGTTCTGCGCAAGTGTGCCGGACAAAACCAACAGCTCTAAACCTCCGGCGTCTTTCAGGACAAACGTCGCCCCTGCTTCAATCTTGCAATAGCGCACCGTTTCTTGCGCGTCCTTGTGCAGGACTGCGCTTGCCACCCCGTTGACCGCCGCGCCCAGCGCATCGTCCATGGATTTGCGGAACTGGGTCCGGTCATCCGGGTCAAACTGCCAGAGCTTCACAAAGATCGTACACCCAAGGTCAGAGCGCGGCGTATGCGCCGATGTTGGCGGATTGCGCACGTAGGTTCCGGCCGGATAATCCCCATGTTCATCTTGAAAGACCCCGTCAAGCACGATGAATTCTTCCCCGCCCGTATGCGTATGTTCTGAAAAGGCACTGCCCGGCGCATAGCGCACGATTGTTGTCGCCCGTGCCACTTCGGCCCCAAGCCGGTCAAGCATGCGCCGCGCAACACCGGGCATGGGGGACGCAACCCAGTCAAGCTGCTGTGAATGAATAACAACGCGTTTCGTGAAGTCCGCATTCAGTTCCATTATGTCACCTTTCCTGCGGTGTTGCCCTGTTTCTGCCCCTTGCAGCCAAAAGGCGCAAGCCACGGCGCGATGACAGAGATTCCCGCGATTGTACCCCTTTTCGCCATCATGTTGTCCCGATTTTCATGCAACCTTGGCCATATCTTTTCACAGAGAGGGTCCTGATGCTGGATCAATCGCAATATTGCGCTGAAATGGAACGGTGCAACTTGACCCTTGGTCCTGCAGCCCGCAGTCTTGCGTTTAGCTGCGGTTTACACGTGTCATAGAAGAGGTTGGGTTGCGATGTCTTGGTTTCACAAAGTTGCATGGAGGGGGCTGTTGTTCGCACAGCCGCAGCACGTGCATCCAAGTGATCGCTCTTTTGCAAAGTTGATACAATGACAGTGCGGACCGATCTTTTCACGATCACCACTGCTGGTGCGACGAACACAGGCCATGTGCGCGATCATAATGAGGACAGCTTTCTAGCTGATCCGCAGTCGGGCGTCTGGGTGGTTGCTGATGGCATGGGTGGCCATGACGCCGGTGATTTCGCCAGTCAGACCATTACCGAAGAATTGGCCCGGATAGATGCTGCGGATTCGATTGAGGATCTACAAGCCCGCTTTATGAAGCGCCTTGCCCGCGCCCATACCCGCCTGCAGGACCATGCAGCCGCGATGGATGCTGATACGGTCGGCGCAACGCTTGTTGGTTTGCTGACCTTTGAGAGTAATTATCTTTGCGTTTGGTCTGGTGACAGCCGCATTTACCTTTTGCGCGACGGTGTGCTGACCCAGCAAACCAAGGACCACACCGAAGTGAATGACCTGATTGATGCAGGTTTGATGAACCAAGAACAGGCCGCATCCTGGCCCCGCCGAAATGTCATCACCCGTGCAATTGGTGTTTCGGATGAACCACAGTGCGATGTCGTAACGGGGCGCCTTGAGCCGGGTGATATGTTCCTGCTCTGCTCGGACGGGCTAACCGAACATAGTTCTGATGGGGATGTGTTGCAGGCGTTGCTTGCCGCCGGATCGCCCGAAAAAGCATGTTCGGACCTGATCGCGATGACCTTGGAAAAGGGTGCAAAAGACAACGTCACCACGGTCGTTGTGCATTTCGCCCCCCAAAGTGTCGATGCGGCTGAGGCGGACTAATGGCAGCCGATCAGGACGACAGCCCAAAGGACACAGCCCCCAAAAAGCGGGTGGAACAGCCTGCGACAATCATTTTGCCCAAAGATGATGATGTGCCTGCTGCACACCCCGATTCGACAGATATGTCTGCCGCCAGTGATGAGACCCCGATCCCACCGGGCACGATGATCAACAACAATTATGAGATCAAGGAACTGATCAGCGCTGGTGGCATGGGCGAAGTGTTCCGGGGTGAGAATGCCTTTACCGGCGACGTCGTCGCGATCAAGATCGTGCTGAATTCCCTCGCCAAGGACGAAAAGGTCGCGGCCTTGTTCATGCGCGAGGCCAAGGTGCTTTGCCAGCTCTCGGATTCGGCAATTGTGCGCTATTATAACTTTGTGAAGGATGCGAACCTTGATCGGTTTTGCCTGATCATGGAGTTCGTCGAAGGCGTATCCCTTGCCGATGAAATGTATGAAAAAGGGCCACTGGCCCCGGAAAAATGCAAAGCACTGATCAGGCGTTTGGCCAATGGTCTGGACCGCGCCCACCAGATGGACGTTGTTCACCGTGATTTATCCCCCGACAATGTGATCCTGCGTGGCGGTGCCATTGAAGACGCTGTTCTGATCGACTTTGGGATCGCCAAAAGTGCACGCAGTGTTGAAACCACGTTGCATGGGCAGTTGGCGGGCAAGTTCAAGTATATCTCGCCCGAACAACTGGGTGATTTTGGCGGCGAAGTCGGTCCGCACACCGATATTTACGGCCTTGGTTTGCTGATTGCCGCCGTGGCCCGCGCAGAGCCTTTGGATATGGGCACAACGGTCGTAGAAGCTGTGAATGCCCGTCAGTCTGTTCCTGACCTTAGCGGAATTGATCCTGAAATTCGCGCAATCCTGACCCATCTGCTGCAGCCTGATCCCGCCAATCGTCCGGCGCGCATGTCTGACGTGATTGCCTTACTTGAAAATCCACGCCCCGCACCGGGTGGGACCAGTCAGGCGCAGCGCACGACGATGCGCCCTGCTGCGATGCCAGTTCCGGGGCTAAGGGAACCTCCGGGTCGGTCGATCAATCCAACGACGTTTGGCGCGGGTTCCACGACAATGGCCCCGCAAGCCATACCTGATGCCCCCCGTAAAAGCCGCGCTGGATTGGGGGTGCTCGTTTTGGCCGCCCTCGCAGGCGGTGGGGTCTATGCGTGGAACGCGGGCCTGCTAGGGCCAGAGGGCGTGCCAGTTGCCAGTGGTGCCGAAGTGCTGGACCAATCCAGTAGCACGGATGAAACCGGGCCGGATGTATCCACCCGTGAAGGGTTTTTGACAGCCCGTTCAGCCCCCCTTTGCGTCTATGCAACGCGTCTTTCGGCAGGTCCAAACAGCGGCACGATCAATGCGCTTGCCACAGATATCAACGTCTTTGACGGCTTGCTTGATGCCTATGATGCCGCCTTTGGTACCCGTCCGACGATGCTGGCGCAGGCTGTAACAGAACAACAATGCACAGCCCTTGGTCTGGCCGATAGCTTGCGGCGCACAGGGGCGGTACCGCCGGTATTGACGTTGGATAATACCGAAATGACCAGCGGAGGCGCGATTGCCGGACGCGTCAGTGACAGGCGTGGCCGCACGGTTTGGCTCGCGCTCGTCTCGGCCGCGGGTGGCGTTTACAATCTGACGGATCGTTTGACCGAACAGGCTGATGGCAGTGTGACCTTCAGCTTTGGACTTGAGGCCGAGGATGGGGCTGATCCAAGTCCGCAGCTTTTGATCGCGATTGCAAGTAATGAGCCGTTGATCGCAGCCGCAGCCGCAGCGGCGACGGACGGCACGCCTGCCGCCACCCTTCTGCCGTTGATCGAGGCCGAGATTGCAGGCCGGGCTGATCCGCGTGCCGGTGCCAGTATCGGTGTATTTTCACTGTCACCTTAGCGCACGAAGAATGGCACCATGACCATGGGCGTATTCGGGCCAAGTTCTGTGCGCAATGCCTCAAAATAAGTCTCTGCCAGTTGCCCGTTTTGTGTATCAACTGTTTGGGGCCGCGCGGTGCTGCCGAAAGCGATCAGCACTTGGCTGGTGTCGCGCACAACGCCTGCCCGGCGCAGTGGCACGTCAAAGCGCGCAAACCCACCCTGAAACGACAAATAGTCGCCCAATTCCTGTACGACCCCATCATCATCCACCAAAACCAGCGTCACATAGCGGCCACCGACGTTGCCGATGGCCCCAGAGATGCTTTCCCCGCTGGCAATCGTTTGTGAATCAAGGCTGATCGTCAGGCGGAAGGCCGGGTATGCTTCGCTTTGGCGAACATAGTTCAGCGCCTCGCATTGCCGGTTATCCACAAGGATCGAGCGTTCGGTTGGTCGCGGGGAGATGCCTTCCAGCACCGTATCTGCGAATGCCCGCATGCCCGTATCTGTATTGCCCAACATCACAAGCTCTGCCCCACCATTTGCCAATTGCTGTGGGATCGCAAGGAGGCAAGGGTCACTAAGTTGCGCCCGGATGCGGCGCACCAGTTCAGTCATCTGTCCTGCCACCTCATCGCCGCCAGACCCGGGGGACGCCGGGCGGATCGTGGGTGTCCCAGTGCTGACCAAAGGTGTTGCTTGGACGGCCCCGACCCGGTCGGGGGTGACGGGGCTTGTGCCTTCTCCGGTGACGGTTGCGATCCCGTCTTGGGGGCGCAAAATACTGGGTGCGACGGGGCTGCTGCCTTCAGGGCTGAGAGGGGTGAGCGTTTCGGGCGTCATATCGGGACTGTCGCCCGCGGTCTCTGGCACAATGGGTGCGAGTGTTTCGGGCACGATCGGTGCGACTGCGTTTGCATCACCTGCATCGGCCAGCGTTGTATCCCCTTCGCCCTCATCTGTGGCGCTGGTGACGGTGTCACTGCCAAGAACGATGCTTGTCACAAGGATCGGCGGTGTATCCAGTGCAAGGGGCGCGCGTCCGGTCAGGTCCCCCACAAAATCGAAGATCATCACAGCGGCGGCCACATGAAACATGGCCGAAGCGCTGGCTGCCTTGCCCCAATCGCTGGCGCGCGTGCGGTGGATGTGCCCGATCATGGAGTGCGCCCTAATCCGCGCAACGTAACAAGGCGCATTTCGGTATCTGCAAGATCAGGATGCGCAAGAACATCCATAAGCGCGGTTGCTGGTGCATCCCGGTTGATCATGACATGCAACACAACCGGTTGGGGCAGGTCCGCCACAGCTGTTCCCAAAAGGTCGGGGGCGACAGGCGCACCGTCCAACTGCCATCCGCCGTCTGTTGACACGACAAGGATCGGGGTGGGCAGTTGTTCAAGGGGCAGTTCCGAGGTTTCCGCAAGCACAATATCTTTGGCGGGCGGGTTCATAAGTTGCCCGGTGGCCAGAAAGAACAGGATCAGCAGCAGTACGATGTTCACAATCGCAAGCGAGAAATCAAGGCTGACCTTTTGGGTGGGGCGGGGCAGGGTGCGCATGATCAGCTTGACCCCTGAATGATTTGCACCGCAGAAATGCCCGCTGCCGTGAGGGCCTCCATCACGGTGGCAAGGTCCTGCACACGGGCCTCTTGCCGCAGGATCACGATGACTTCGGCGTCGCCATTTGCCGCCAGAGCGAGGGCCAGATCGGGCAGGGCTGCGTATGCAAAAGTTTGCCCGCCAATGGTAACCCGCCCCGGTTCTAGTGTCCAAAGGGCGGTGTTTGCGCCGATGATTGCGCTGTCGGGATCGGGCGCATTGGCGGATTGCGCATCGCCTGCCTGCTGTGGCTCTGGTCCGCTGCGGATTGTCAGCAGCGAATAGGGCGCAAGGCTTGAAGACAACATGAAGAAGATCAGAAGCTGGAACATCGCATCCGCCAAAGGCGTCATCGCAAAACGCCCCCGCTTGGGGGCGGGACGCGGCAGGATCAGATTATCCGCCCGCTCTAACATGGCTAGCTTTGCTGTGCGGCGGTATCAATCCGGCCATGGATGGCCGCAGACATGGCGGCCTCGATTGACTGGCGTTCCTGTTCGACCCGGCCTTCAAGCCAAGTCGCCACAAAATAAGTCACAAGCGCGATCGCAAGGCCTGCGGCAGTTGTTGTCAACGCCGTCCAGATCCCCCCTGCTAGCAGGGCCTGATCCACAATCCCATCGGCAGAAGCAAGTGTGCTGAAAGCATCAATCATCCCGATCACGGTGCCCAAAAGGCCCAGCATCGGGGCAGCTTGCACAACCACATCCAGCACGCGTAGCCTATGGGTCATTGCCCCGATTTCCTGCATGGCGGTTTGCCGCCCCAGTTCTTCTGCGAAAGCAGGTTCATCCGGGCGCGCTTGGATGGCCGAGAAGACGGAATGTAGAACGCGCGTGAGCACCGAACGTCCCAGACCCGTGGTTTGCATCGCGTCAGCGGTTTCATGGTTCAGCCATTTTTCCAGCACCGTCTGTGCCGCGCGGGATTTGCCAACGCCAAGGCGTGCGAACTGAAAGATCTTCAGGAATGCGACGGTAATTGCCATGACGGACAGCAAAGCAAGGGCTGCGAAAACGACAATGGTTGGCACGCTAAGTGCTGAAATATCTGGGGCATTCATTGGATTATTGTCCTAATGCGACACGTAATTCTAACTAGATACCGAACTGGATAGCACCCCGCGACGCGGCAGCAAGGCCTGAAAGGCAAAGGTCAGCCAAAACTGTCCCGTCGTCTTGGGTGCAAGCGGCAACGGCATTGACGATCATGCGCGATGTATTGGCGCAGGGTTGCCCGACCAGATCGAATTGCAGCACTTTGGTCTTACCATCAGTAAGGGCCCCCAGTTCCAGCACAAGGATGCGTGATACAATCCCGTTTGCATCAAAAACGGCAACCTCGTAGGCGACATCGCTTAGGGCGGTGCCCAAACGGTTTGCGGCCACAAAGGTCAGGCGGCAATCGCCGTTGGATGTGTCTGCGGCGTTGTTCAGTTCAAGCGAAAATTCGGCGGCGTCTTGCGCTTGGGCGGCTGTGCTGATCATCATCGCCGCCACCAGTGCTGCGTATTTTCCAACTATTTTCATCACTCATTCCTTCCCAAACCTGCAATCGTTACGATTTGCATAGCATCAAATCCGTTCTGCAATTGGGCAGAAACGTGGCTGAGCTGTCAACAGGCGGTTATTGGGGGGATGCACGTGGTTCGTGGCATTGGCCGAGAATTTTCAGGGGGTTTCGTGATGCCTTCACGGCTACGCCTTTCGTAGGTTTCATGAATCGAGCGATGAATGCTGTTTTTCACTCTAACACCGTAGAAATATTGCCACATTTTAACTATATGTTAATCGTAACTTGTAGAAATTGGTTTAGATGAGTCGCTGCTTAATCAATATTCATGGATTGCTGGTCGCAAGCGCGCTTTGCTGGCCTTCTTTATCCTATGCGCAGGCCGATATTGCGAAACAGGCGATTGTTGTCAGCAGTTTTGACCTTGGCGCTGATCCTGCCAGCCGCGATTTACGGGATGATGCCTTGGCGGTGTCCGAAGGTCTGCTTGGGCTTGGCTACAATGTTCGCCGCTTTGAAAACCCAAAGGCAGAGGTGTTACAGGCGGCTGTTCGTGCCGCAGACGGTGATGATCTGGTTGTCTATTATGCAGGGGCTGCGTTGCCGCCCGCACTGTCAAACACGCTTGCCCGCACGGGATTTGCCGCGACCGCAGTATTCCTAGACGTCTGCCGTACCGACGTGGCGCTGGGCGAAAGCGCATGGACCTTGCCAGAGGAATTGGCGGAAAACACATTTGTTGCAGCCGCCGTGCCGCCGGGCACTTCTTGTGGCGCACCCGTTGGTTCAGTTGCTGCCCAGTTGCTGGATGGCCTAAGCGTGCCGGGCCTCTCGCTTGATTTGGCGTTTGAGGCCGAGGATGACACAGCCACGCCCGTCTGGACCACATCGACAATGTCTGCCCCACCGGTTTTGCGCCCGCCTGCAAGTGATATGCGGCTGACAGCCGATGATTATGCCTTACTTGATAGCCTGCCCGACGATGCGCAGGCGCAGATGATGGCGCTTTGGGCGCAGGCGGGCATTGTTGTGGATCGCAGCGCGCATGATCTTGATATGCTGTCCTTTGCGCCCGTGCAGCGCGTTGTTGAAGATACGATTGTGCTAAGTGCGCCCGTCAGACCTGTGCGCAGTAATGGCGCAAGCGTGCAGCCGCGCGGCGTAATTGCGCCAGTCGATGACGGGATTTCGGTAATTGCTGCCACTGCAGCGCAAAGCAATGCGAACCGTGCGGTTCCGGGCGTTGGGGGCTTGCCGTCGCCATCGATTATTGTTGGATTGATCGCGCAGGACGCAAGCTTTGAAACAGCCCCCGAAGATGGTGGCACCTTGACTGGCGCTGAATTTGACTATTCGAATTTGGAAGCGCGCCGCGCGATGCGCAATGAAGATCCTGCGCTTTTTTCGCAACTGATCGAAGCGGGCGCTTTTGACCCAGCCCCTGCTACATTGGCCTTTGCGATCCAGTCAGAGCTGACGCGGATGAACTGCTATACCCTTGGGATTGATGGCCGCTGGGGTGGCGGATCAGAGGCTGCCTTGCGCCGTTATTACGCTGAAATTGGCGAAACACCTGAAAATCTTGCGCCGACGTTGGCGTCCTTTCATAAGATGCTGCTGCGTGATGATGTGACCTGCCCGCCGGTTGTGGTTGCCGCCGCACCCCGGCCTGCGACCACAGCAGCGCCAGCCCCACGCCGTCAACAAGCCGCGGCCCCTGCGGCCCCCCGTCGTCAAGCGGCCCCTGCCGCACCCGCAGCGCCTGCATCCCGGACATTCAACAGCAATTCAGGCGTTACTGGCGTATTCCGCTAAGGCGCAGCCGCGATTATATGGCCACCTCCGCCTCAGACTGTGACTGCCCCTCTTTCCCTTTGCCATACTCCGCCTTAGGGTCACGCGAAACGGTCCGGGGGTGTCATGTCGTCAATTGTTTCTGTACGTGATCTGCGCAAAGCCTATGCGGGCGGTTTTGAGGCGTTGAAATCCGTCAACCTTGAGATCGAAGAAGGCGAGATCCTCGCGCTTCTTGGTCCCAATGGTGCAGGCAAGACGACACTTATTTCAACGATTTGCGGGATTACTGTGGCGACCTCTGGGTCGATTTCGGTAGGTGGATTTGACACCCAGACCCAGTTCCGGGCAGCCCGAAGCCTGATCGGCCTTGTCCCGCAAGAGATCAATCTTGAACCCTTTGAAACCGTCAAACGCACTGTTCAATTCTCACGGGGCTTGTTCGGAAAGTCCAAGAATGATGCGTTAATCGACCAGATATTGAAAGACTTGTCGCTTTTCGACAAGAAAGACCAGAAAATCATGACCCTTTCGGGGGGGATGAAGCGCCGGGTTTTGATCGCCAAGGCCCTTGCCCATGAACCGCGTGTTCTGTTCCTTGATGAACCTACTGCAGGCGTGGATGTCGAGCTGCGCAAAGACATGTGGGAGGTTGTAGCGCGCCTGAAAGAACAGGGCGTCACGATCATTCTGACGACCCACTACATTGAAGAGGCCGAGGCGATTGCAGACCGCGTTGGTGTGATCGCGAAGGGCGAAATCCTGCTTGTCCAGAACAAGGCTGACCTTATGGCGCAGATGGGCAAGAAGCAGTTGAAGATCGAACTGACCACGCGCCTTGATACCGTCCCAGATACGCTGGCCAACTATGGTCTGGCGCTCGCGGATGAGGGGCACGCCTTGATCTATGTTTATGATGCGAAAGGCACGCGGACGGGGATCACCACGCTTTTGAACGATTTGCAAAAGGCGGGTTTGCAGATGGCTGATATGGAAACACAGCAAAGCAGTCTTGAGCAGATTTTTGTTGACCTCGTGAAGGAAACGCCATGAACTTTACAGCTGTCGGGGCCATTTACCGTTTTGAAATGGCGCGATTCTTTCGCACGATCACGCAGTCGCTGGTGTCGCCGGTCCTGTCGACCTGCCTTTACTTTGTCGTCTTCGGCACCGCCATCGGCAGCCGGATGCAAGAGGTGGACGGGGTCAGCTATGGGGCCTTTATCGTGCCGGGCTTGATCATGCTAACCGTCATGACACAGGCGACATCGAACGCGTCTTTCGGGATCTATTTTCCGAAGTTCATCGGAACGATCTATGAATTGTTGTCGGCCCCTGTGAATTTCCTTGAAATTACAATCGGCTATGTTGGCGCGGCGGCAACCAAGGCAATGGTGATTGGGCTGATCATTCTGATCACGTCCTTCTTCTTTGTGGATATCGCAATCGCCCATCCGCTTGCGATGTTTGCGTTTTTGTTCCTGACCTGCCTTAGCTTTGCGCTGCTTGGCTTCATCATCGGCATATGGGCGGGCAACTTTGAGCAACTTCAACTGATCCCTTTGCTGGTCATTACCCCGCTCGTCTTTCTTGGGGGCAGCTTCTATTCGATCTCAATGCTGCCGCCTGTCTGGCAGACGATCACGCTGTTTAATCCGGTCGTCTACCTGATTTCGGGCTTTCGCTGGTCGTTCTTTGGCACCGCTGATGTGCCGATTATGATTTCACTCACTGCGATTTCCCTGTTTACGCTGGTCTGTCTTGGGGTCATCTGGTGGATATTCCGCACCGGCTGGCGTATTCGCCAGTGACGCACCTTGTCGGTGCCCTGCATGAGGCCTAGATCAACGCCATGAAACACCTCATCCCGTTTATGAAATCTGAACCGCTGGTAAACATCGTGCGCCTGCAGGGGGCAATCAGCAATTCCAGCAATGGCATGGATGATGTCGGCCTTGCTGGCGTTCTTGAGAAGGCCTTTACCAAGGGCAAACCCGCCGCCGTTGCGATGCAAATCAACTGCCCCGGTGGATCGCCCGTGCAGTCGTCATTGATTGCGGCGCGCATTGAACGGCTGTCAAAAGAAAAAGAAGTTCCCGTCGTTGCTTTTGTTGAGGATGTGGCCGCGTCTGGTGGCTACTGGCTTGCCTGTGCGGCGGATGAGATTTACATCGACCAAGCGTCGCTTGTCGGTTCAATCGGGGTCATCTCGGCCGGTTTCGGGTTGAACGATGCGATTGACAAGATCGGGGTCGAACGGCGCGTTTACACAGCCGGGAAATCCAAATCTATGCTGGATCCGTTCAAGAAAGAGAATGCAGCGGACGTGAAGCGCCTCAAAGGCTGGCTGGAAGACCTGCATGAAATTTTCATCGGCTACGTGAAATCGCGCCGCGCTGATAAGCTGGCTGACAATCCTGACCTGTTCACGGGCGAGATCTTCATCGGCCAAAAGGCCATTGATCAGGGTCTGGTGGATGGGATGGATCACCTTGTTCCGCATATGAAAGCCAAGTTCGGCGACAAGGTCCGCTTTCGCAAGTTCGGGCAGCGCAAGTCGATCCTGCAACGCTTTGGGGCCAATATGGCCACTGACGCGCTGGGCGCGCTTGAGGATCGGGCGGCCTTCGCCCGGTATGGCCTTTAGCCTGTGTTGATCAAAATCCTCACTTTCTTTCTACTATTCATGGCGGTGCTTGCCATCATCGGGAAATTCACGTTTCCCGGACAGGCAAAACTTGCCGCAGCTAAATGTAAGCGGTGCGGGCGCTATAAGATGGGCAAAGGCCCGTGTCGGTGTAGGAAGGGCAAAGCGTGATTTTGGATTGGGGCTATACGGTTCTTGGGCTGATCATCCTGCTTTTCGCTGGTGATGCGCTGGTCCGTGGTGCTGTGAATCTGTCGCTGCGCCTTGGCGTGCCTGCGTTGATTGTGTCGCTGACCATCGTAGCCTTTGGCACCTCTGCCCCTGAATTGCTGATCTCGGTCAGCGCGATCCTTGATGGTGTGCCGGGCCTTGCGCTGGGCAATGTGGTTGGGTCGAACACAGCGAATGTGCTTTTGGTGCTGGGCGTACCTGCCTTGCTGGCCACGATGCACACCAGCGAATGCGATACCCGCAAAAGTTATCTTCAGATGATCGCAGCATCGGTCCTGTTCATGGTGCTATGCTTTATGGGCGTGTTGAACTGGATGTCGGGCCTGATCCTGCTGGCCGCCCTGGCCGCGATGCTGACTTGGGCCTTTGTCGAGGCGAACAAACACCGCAAAGCCAACATTGATCTGGAAGAGGTTGAAGGTGCCGATCCGGGCATTAGCTGGCCCAAGATCATTATGTTCCTTGTGCTGGGCCTTGTGGGCCTGCCACTTGGCGCTGAATTGCTGGTGAAGGGGTCCACAAACATTGCCCGCAGCTTTGGGATCAGTGAAACCGTCATTGGGCTGACGCTGGTCGCGATTGGCACGTCTTTGCCTGAACTTGCGACCACAGTTATGGCCGCCTTGCGCCGTCAGGCGGATGTGGCTTTGGGCAATGTCATCGGGTCCAACATGTTTAACGTGCTGGGTATCATGGGGGTCGCAAGCCTTGTGGGAACAATCCCGGTTGATCCAAGCCTACTGCGCTTTGATCTGTGGATCATGATTGCATCCTCGCTGGTCCTGATCCCGTTTGTGTTCATGAAGGTCGATATCACCCGGTTCTGGGGCGTCGTTTTGTCGGCTGCCTATGTGGCCTATCTGGTGATTGTCCTGGTATGACCCGTGCCTTGGTGACAGGGGGCGGTGCGCGGCTTGGGCGGGCCATGGCGCTTTATCTGGGGCAGCGTGGATATGATGTAGCGGTGCATTACGCATCCTCAAAGGATGGGGCCGAAGACGTTGCCGCCAATATCGGTGGGCGCAGTCTGGCCCTGCGGGCAGACCTTTTGGACGAAGATCAGGTACAAGCGTTGCTGCCGGCAGCGGCCAAAGCCATGGGTGGGCCGATTACCTGTCTGATCAACAATGCCTCGATCTTTGAACATGATGATGTTGCCAGCGCGACCCGCGCAAGCTGGGACCGGCACATGGAAAGCAACCTGCGCGCACCGTTTGTGCTGACGCAAGCCATGGCGGCCCAAGGGCTGACCCCCGACACAGACGGAGAGCCGCTAGCGGCTGGTCTGATCGTCAACATGATTGACCAACGCGTGCGTAAGCTGACCCCGGATTTTGCAAGCTACACCATCGCCAAAATGGGGCTTTGGGCGATGACCCAAACCATGGCGCAGGCCCTTGCCCCGGCGATCCGGGTGAACGGGATTGGACCGGGGCCAACTTTGCAGGGTGCCGCGCAATCGGCGGGCCAATTTCAGCGCCAGCGCGGCGCAACAATATTAGGGCGCGGTGCGCATCCCTCTGATATCACGGCAGCCCTTGGGTATTTGCTCGATTCACCGGCTGTGACGGGGCAAATGTTGGCGGTTGACGGGGGGCAGCATCTGGCTTGGGAAACCCCCGATGTGCTGGGGGTCGAGTGATCAACTGGTAAGTTGTGCACCTCTGACATAATGCGATCACAAAATGTTTACAAAACCTTAATGTTATCAATTACTTGATGTGAAGAGAAAATTTATACCAATATTTTCAAGTAGTTAAATATGTGCCTAAAAAATAGGCAAACCAAGGAATGATCTCAAAAACAACGAAAAATTCGCGTCCTCCAAGGATTGCCCACATAGTTATCCACAGATATCGTGGATGCCTTTCCTCTTGCCGGGCTTGCGCTATCGTGCAGAGCAACCAGAGAATCGCGAAAGCAGACCGCATCCCGTGACAACGCCGTCAGATCAGACCCAACCCTTGCGTGGATATGACTGTATCCAAAGCTATCTGCGCACGCTTGATAGTTCTCCGGGTGTGTATCGGATGCTGGATAGCGAAAGCCGGGTGCTTTATGTCGGCAAGGCCCGCAATCTCAAGAACCGGGTCAGTAACTATTCCCGCCCCGGCAATCATTCGCCCCGCATTACCCGGATGATTTCGGAAACGGCGTCGATGATGTTCCTGACCACGCAGACTGAGACCGAGGCGCTGCTGCTGGAACAGAACCTGATCAAGCAGCTGAAACCGCGCTATAACGTGCTGCTGCGTGATGACAAATCGTTCCCGAATATCCTTGTGTCCCGCACCCACGCCTTTCCGCAGATCAAAAAGCATCGCGGGGCGAAGAAGGAGGCGGGCAAATATTATGGTCCTTTCGCTTCGGCTGGTGCCGTCAATCGCACCCTGAACCAACTCCAGCGCATCTTTCTGCTGCGCAATTGTTCCGACAGCGATTTCGAAACCCGCAGCCGCCCTTGCCTGCAATATCAGATCAAGCGCTGCTCGGCCCCTTGCGTGGGCCATATCAGTGAGTCGGATTATGCGCTTTCGGTCGCGGATGCTGAAAAGTTTTTGTCTGGCCGCACCAAGGGCATTCAAGAGGCGCTTGCCGCCCAGATGAATGCCGCGAGTGCAGAGATGGAGTTCGAACGTGCCGCCGCTCTGCGCGACCGTATCAAGGCGCTGACGCAAGTGCAGTCCGCGCAAGGCATCAACCCCGAGACGGTGAAAGAGGGTGATGTGATTGCCCTGCATATCGATGGCGGGCAGGCTTGTGTGCAGGTCTTCTTTATCCGCGCCAATCAGAACTGGGGCAACCACGACTATTACCCGCGTATCAGTGGGGATGAAGACCCGTCAGAAGTGATGGAGGCCTTTGTTGGCCAGTTCTACACCAACCGCGAACCGCCGCGTTCGGTGATCCTGTCCCACGGACTGGATGATCATGATCTGATGACAGCCGCCTTGGCCGAGAAGGCGGGGCATAAGGTCGAGGTGCTGGTGCCCCAGCGCGGCGAGAAGGCAGAGCTTGTGAAAGGTGCCATGCGAAATGCGCGCGAAAGTTTGGCCCGCAAGATGTCCGAGACAGCGACCCAAAGCCGCCTGCTGAAAGGCCTCAAAGACGCCTTTGATCTGCCAGAGGTCCCGACCCGGATCGAGGTTTATGATAACTCTCACATTCAGGGGGCCCATGCAGTGGGCGCGATGATTGTTGCGGGGCCTGATGGCTATGAGAAAAGCCAATATCGCAAATTCAACATCCGCGGCGATGACCTGACCCCCGGCGATGATTTTGGCATGATGAAAGAGGTTTTGACCCGGCGTTTTAAGCGTCTGCTCAAGGAAGACCCGGATCGCAAGGAAGGCACTTGGCCCAGTCTGCTGCTGATTGACGGCGGGGCCGGGCAGGTCAGCGCGGTGCGCGAGATTATGGAAGAACTGGGCGTCGGCGATGTGCCGATGATCGGTGTCGCCAAAGGTATTGATCGCGATGCGGGTAAGGAAGAATTTTACCGTACCGGCAAACCGGTGATGGCTTTGCGGCACAATGATCCCGTGCTTTATTTTATCCAGCGTATGCGTGATGAAGTTCACCGCTTTGCGATTGGCACGCACCGGGCGAAACGGTCCAAAGCCATCGGGGCGACGCCCTTGGACGATGTGCCCGGCGTCGGGGCAACGCGCAAACGGGCACTGCTGGCGCATTTCGGGTCGGCCAAGGCGGTTGCGCGGGCGAACCTTGCGGATTTGAAGGCGGTTGAGGGGGTGTCGGATAATATGGCGCAGACGATCTTTGACTACTTTCATGAGAATGGCTAGGCGACGGCGCTTTTGGCATCTGTCGGCGCCTCCGGCGGCCATATTTGTATTCAAAAGAAACAGGCATACAGCGCGCATGTTCTGTCGGCGGTTTCGTGATCCGAAGGGGATGGCGTCTGTCTATGACGCGCTGTAGGACTAAGGCATGACATTGAACCTGCCAAATCTTCTGACGATTCTGCGCCTTCTGGCTGCCCCCGGCCTTGCGGTGATGTTTCTTTATTTCACCCGACCTTGGGCGGATTGGTTCGCGCTTGTGTTGTTCGTCGGTGCGGCCATTACGGATTTTGTTGATGGCTACCTTGCCCGTGCCTGGAAGCAGGAAAGCAAGCTGGGCGCGATGCTTGATCCAATTGCGGATAAGGCGATGGTGGTGATTGCGTTGCTGATTATCACGGGCTTTTCAGGGATGAACGGTTGGATATTGTTGCCAGCCACTTTGATTGTTTTCCGTGAGGTGTTCGTGTCTGGTTTGCGCGAATTCTTGGGGGAAACCGCCGGGCTTTTAAAGGTCACCAATCTAGCCAAGTGGAAGACCACCGTGCAGATGGTTGCCATATCGCTGCTGTTCGCCAAGGGCGCGTTTGAGCATTACTTTGGCATGCAATCCCTTGGCATGGATCAAGAGATTATTGATCAGGTTCTTGCCGGTGAATTACCGGATGAATTTGGCCTGCGCTGGAAACTTGCAGGTTGGGACATCAGCTATTGGGGCGGGATCATTGTGCTGTGGATTGCGGCTATTCTCACTTTGATCACGGGCTGGGATTATTTTCAAAAGTCCAAGCCCTACCTGCGCGAGGATACATGATGAACGTGATGTATTTTGCATGGGTGCGCGAACGGATCGGTATCCCACAAGAGACTGTGGACACGGATGCCGCGACGGTGTCTGACCTTGTCGCCGAACTGCGCGCCCGGGAAGAGCGTTATGCTTTGGCCTTTGAAGACATCAGCGCGTTGCGTGTTGCGATTGATCAGGAACTTACCGACTTTGACGCGCCCCTTGCTGGTGTGCGCGAAGTGGCGTTCTTTCCACCGATGACCGGCGGATGACCGTTCGCGTACAGGCAGAGGCCTTTGATGCAGGGGCTGAGTTGAACCGCTTTTCCGCTGGCGTTTTCGGGGCCGGTGCGGTGGTCAGTTTCACAGGTATCGTGCGTGATGTCGCCGGTGGCTTGGATCACATGGAGATTGAGCATTATCCGGGCATGACGGCCAAAGCGATTGAAGGGATCGTTGCTGAAGCCGCGCAGCGCTGGACGCTGCTTGATACCTTGGTGATCCATCGCTATGGCGCTTTGCGCCCTGAAGACCCGATCATGATGGTTGCGACCGCGTCAGCCCACCGCGCCGATGCGTTTGCGGCGGCGGATTTCCTGATGGACTACCTCAAATCTCGCGCGCCGTTCTGGAAAAAAGAAGTGACGGGCAAGGGGGGCGAATGGGTCGCGGCGAAGGACGCAGATGAGGACGCGCTTAAGCGCTGGTAAGGCCGGATTTTGCGCCAAGCGCTTTGCAGGGCGCGTGGCAATGACATTCCACAATATGATCATTGACCATGCCGACCGCCTGCATGAAGGCATAGACGATGGTCGGGCCACAGAACTTAAATCCGGCTTTCTTGAGGTCCTTTGAGATCTGCTTGGACAGGTCCGTTTCCGCGGGCACATCGCCCATCGTCGCGCGGTTGGGTTGGAGCGGTTTGCCCCCCACATAGTTCCACAGGAAACGATCAAAGCCCTCGCGCTGTTCGATGACCTGCCAGGCACGGGCGTTGGCGATGGTGGCTTCGATCTTGCCGCGATGGCGGATGATGCCTGCGTTTTGGAGGAGGGTTTCGACCTCATCCTCGCCCCATGTGGCGAGGACATTCGGGTCAAAGCCTGC
This sequence comes from uncultured Cognatiyoonia sp., assembly GCA_964414165.1. GTDB lineage: Bacteria > Pseudomonadota > Alphaproteobacteria > Rhodobacterales > Rhodobacteraceae > Cognatiyoonia. Next base: position 26,540 of record CAYPVL010000010.1, on the reverse strand, counting down.
GAACGCTTCGCGAAAGTTCTCGCGCTTTTTCAGGATCGTGATCCATGACAGCCCGGCCTGAAACCCATCAAGGATCAGCTTTTCCCATAACGCGCGGCTATCCCATTCGGGCACGCCCCAATCGGTGTCGTGATAATCAAGGTAAATCTGGTCGGGGCCAGCCCAGCTGCAACGGGTTTTCATAAATTGCTTCCCTTTTCGTGAATGGGTTTTCATGTCGCGTTAAGATCAGGCGGTGCAGATTGTGCGACATGAACAAACTTGTGCGATCAGATCGGTTAAGCGTGGCAAAGGATGTGGCGGCTGAACAGCCCCTTCTTGACCCACTTTATTTTGCCATGGCCAGCCGCGATGCGGATGTGCTGTCTTTGGTGCGCGACGCATTGGCGGCGGGGCGGGCGCAACTCGCTTTTCAGCCAGTGGTGGTGACAAACGACCATTCCGTGATTGCTTTCCACGAAGGGCTGATCCGGGTGACGGATGATGCAGGGCGGGTCATCCCGGCAGCGCATTTCATGCCCGTGATTGAAGAAACGGATCTGGGGCGGCAGATTGATGTCGCGTCTTTGGAACTTGCTTTCAAAGTGTTGCGGCATAACCCGGCAAGGCGGCTGTCAATCAACGTCTCGGCCCGCTCACTTGGGGATAGGCGCTGGCGGCGTGTGCTGGATGCGGCGCTGCAAGAACGCGGGGCATTGGGCGATCGGCTGATCTTTGAAATGTCGGAAACATCAGTCATGCAACTGCACGAGATTGTCGCGCAATTCATGGAGGAAATGCAACCGCGCGGCGTTGCTTTCGCGCTGGATGGGTTCGGGGCGGGGATGACCGCGTTTCGCCATCTCAAGGATTTCTTCTTCGATCTGGTGAAGATCGACAAATCATTCGTGCGCAATATCGCCGAAGACCCAGATAACCAAATTCTGGCCGAAGCGCTGATCACCGTCGCCAAACAATTTGAGATGTTTACCGTTGCCGATGGCGTGGAAAACGCGGCCGATGCGGCCTATCTGGCGACCATCGGCGCAGATTGTTTGCAGGGGTATCACTTCGGCATCCCAAAATTTAAAATCTGAAAAACACACAAATCCATGCGTTTTCTGCATAGCCGCGATGCGCGGCTCTGAAACGGATTGCCCCCACGGCAACGACGCCCTACATCTAAGTCAACACTGCCAGTGGGGGCATTGTTGCCTATGTTTTTGTTGACCTCCGCCTGGCGTGACTTGAACCCCATCTGGAGGACTCTGTCTCATGACCAATGTTGTTATCGCTTCTGCTGCCCGGACTGCTGTTGGCAGCTTCGGCGGATCATTCGCCAATACGCCTGCCCACGATCTGGGGGCCGCTGTCCTTGAAGAGGTCGTCGCCCGCGCAGGCATCGATAAAGGTGAGGTGAGCGAGACAATTTTGGGTCAGGTGCTGACCGCCGCGCAAGGCCAAAACCCGGCACGCCAGGCCCATGTGAACGCGGGCCTGCCGATTGAAGGGGCCGCATGGGGCATTAACCAGGTTTGTGGTTCTGGTCTGCGCGCTGTCGCGCTTGGGGCCCAGCACATCATGCTTGGCGATGCCGATATCGTGGCTGCGGGTGGTCAGGAAAATATGACACTCTCCCCCCATGCTGCGCACCTGCGCGCGGGCACGAAGATGGGTGATATGAAGTACACCGACACCATGATCAAAGATGGTCTGTGGGATGCGTTCAACAACTACCACATGGGTCAAACCGCTGAAAACGTCGCAGAAAAATGGCAGATCAGCCGCGATGCGCAGGATGAATTTGCGGTTGCTTCCCAGAACAAGGCCGAAGCCGCACAGAAGGCCGGCAAGTTTGATGACGAAATCGTCGCCTTCACCGTCAAGACCCGCAAAGGTGACATTGTTGTCGATAAAGATGAATACATCCGCCACGGCGCAAACATCGAAGCCATGGCAAAAATGCGCCCCGCCTTTACCAAGGACGGGACGGTGACCGCCGCCAACGCCTCTGGCCTGAACGACGGGGCGGCGGCGACGTTGCTGATGTCGGCGGACAATGCTGAAAAGCGTGGGATCAAGCCATTGGCGCGCATCGCATCCTATGCAACTGCTGGCCTTGACCCATCGGTCATGGGGGTTGGTCCGATCTATGCGTCACGCAAAGCTTTGGACAAAGCAGGCTGGACGGTCGCTGACCTTGATCTTGTTGAGGCCAACGAAGCCTTTGCCGCCCAAGCCTGCGCTGTGAACAAGGACATGGGATGGGACCCGGCGATTGTGAACGTCAACGGCGGCGCAATCGCGATTGGTCACCCGATCGGTGCCTCCGGCTGCCGCGTGCTGAACACATTGTTGTTCTAAATGGTGCGGCGCGATGCCAAGAAAGGCCTTGCGACCCTTTGCATCGGTGGCGGCATGGGCGTGGCGCTTTGTGTTGAGCGTGACTGATCTAAATCAAAGTGATCCCCCAGCGGTATCGCTGAACCCCTTTTGAACATATTGATATCTGGAGAGTAGACGATGGGACGTGTGGCACTTGTAACCGGCGGAAGCCGTGGCATTGGTGAAGCGATTTCGAAGAAGCTGCAAGCGGACGGCATGACCGTCGCTGCAACATATGCAGGCAACGATGAGGCTGCGGCCAAATTTACCGAGGCCACAGGCATCAAAACCTACAAGTGGGATGTTGCGGATTACGAAAGTTCAAAAGCGGGCATCGCGCAGGTCGAAGCTGACCTTGGCCCGATTGACGTGGTTGTTGCCAACGCAGGGATCACCCGGGATGCGCCTTTTCACAAAATGACGCCTGAACAGTGGCATCAGGTGATCGACACGAACCTGACCGGTGTGTTCAACACCGTGCACCCGGTCTGGCCCGGCATGCGTGAACGCAAGTTTGGGCGTGTGATCGTGATTTCCTCGATCAACGGTCAGAAAGGGCAGTTCGCGCAGGTGAACTATGCAGCGACCAAAGCCGGTGATCTGGGCATCGTGAAATCCCTTGCGCAAGAAGGCGCGCGTGCGGGCATCACCGCGAACGCGGTTTGTCCCGGCTACATCGCAACCGAAATGGTCATGGCGATCCATGAAGGCGTGCGCGAAAAGATCGTTGCGGGCATCCCCGCAGGGCGTCTGGGTGAGCCTGAAGAGATTGCAAAATGCGTGTCTTTCCTGGCTGCCGATGATTCTGGTTTCATCAACGGATCAACAATTTCCGCCAACGGTGCGCAGTTCTTCGTCTAAGATCTGCGACACGGCAAAGAAAAAGGGCCGCGGCTAGCAAGCCGCGGCCCTTATACGTTCGGCCAGCGCAAAGTCAGGCCGGAGCGATTACTTTGTTCCTTTGATCCAGTCCCAAACAGCACGCAGTGCTTTTGCGCGCTCAGAATGGGCTTTGTTCATCATGTAACGGGTGCGGGGGTCTGTGGTTGGTTCATACATCGCTATGGTCCTTTCGGAGAGTTTTGCTGTCTGTTGGACCTAATATGGGCGCTGCGTGCGCCCCCGACAAACGAGACTTGTGCGAACTTCAGTTAAGCTGTATTTAACTGAAAATGCCTGATCGTCTGCCTTCTCTAACGTCCCTGCGCGCCTTTGAAGCGGTTGCGCGGCATATGTCTTTTGCCAAGGCAGCAGCGGAATTATTCGTCACACCCGCTGCTTTATCATATCAAATCAAGTCATTAGAGGCAGAATTGGGTCAACCCCTGTTCCGCCGCCTTAACCGCGCTGTTGAATTGACCGAAACAGGGCGTGCCCTTGCGCCCGGTACATCGGATGCATTCGAAAAGTTAATAAAAACTTGGCGTGATGTGCGCCGAATGCAGGATAGTGGCGTTTTGACAGTGACGGCTGGTCCGGCGTTCACCGCCAAATGGCTTGCCCCCCGCATGTATGATTTTGCCCAAGCCCACCCGGATATCGAACTGCGCTTTGTCGCTGGCCTGCGCTTTGCGGATTTTGATCGCGATGAGGTAGATGTCGCCATCCGCTTTGGGGCCAAGGCGGACCCGGCGCTTTACTCTGAACCTTTGATTGAAGAATGGGTAACGCCGATGATGGCCCCGGCCATGGCGCAAGAGATCAAAACACCGGCTGATCTGGTGGATGCAACACTGATCCACGATGATTCCATGATGAACTTCCCCCGTTTCGGGGATTGGGAGATGTGGGCGGAAAAGGCGGGTGTCGATGTGGACACATCCCATGGCGTGCGCTTTTCGCAAGCCGACCATGCGCTTGATGCGGCGATGTCGGGCGCGGGCGTTGTGCTGGGGCGCGTGTCACTGGCTGCGCGCGCGATCGAAGCCGGGCGGCTTGTCGCACCTTTCGCCCTTGGGATTGTGGTCGAACCAAAGTTCCGTTTTGTTTGCCCAAAAGGGAATGAGACACGACCAAAGATCGCAGCGTTTCATGATTGGGTTTTGGAAGAGATTGGCCGCTCTGGCAAATTTCGCGATGGGCGCGAACTGGTTGCGGCGGCGGATATTGCCTGAAGGACGTGGTGTGGCACTGGCCCATTGGCCAGTACCAACGGGTGAGAGGGCTAAGCGCTTAGCCGCGAGATTTCTTCTTTCAGCATCAGTTTTTGTTTTTTAAGTCGTGCGATTTCAAGGTCATCAGTCGCGGGGCTGCGTTGGAGTTCTTCAACAGAGGTAGATAGATTCGCATGTTTCTTCTTCAGTTCCTGCAAACGTGAACTCAAGCTCATGATAGTCCTCCTATGTGTGTTATTCGTCTAATGCACCACAGATTGTGCTTTGTGTCACGCCGCAGGGCAGCAAATCTGCGCGAGATTGAGCATCTGCCTAAAAAGTTGCCAATACGTTAACGCCTCATGCTTAATGCTGCGCCATCGCGCAAAACCGCCTCAACCTTTGGGCTATAGCCGTCGGGTCCGTGCATGATGAGTGGCGGACATAGGGCAAAGGGCGCACGCCCTTCCTGCCGGGCTTGCAGCAAAAACAGGTTTGCGGGTGCGTCAGGCCGCGGGGCGATTCCGCGCACAATCAAACTGCCTAGCCGCCCTTCCAGCGCTGCAAGAACTTCGGGCATTCGGTCGATCTTTTGGATGATCGTCAGATATCCCTTTGGCCCAACACGCTTGATGCCGATATCCAGCCAATCCGCCAATGGTGTATCCCCTCCTAGCGCAATGTCCCGCTGGGTGTGGTCTGATGGGTGCCCTTTGGTGCGATCAAAATAGGGCGGGTTCATCATCACATGATCAAAGCGCATTTGACGAATGTCGCCGGGCAGGGCGCGCAGGTCTGCATGAACGATGCGCATATCTGCCCCGGCCTCAGTGACGTTGCGTTCCGCAAGTGCGGCATAGTCCTGCTGCACTTCGACCCCGACCAGTGTTAAACCGGGTACGCGGGTATGCAGACACAGCGCCGCAGTGCCCACACCGCACCCCAGTTCCAGCAGGGTTTGGCCCGGCTTTGCAGCAATGCTTGCTGCCAGCATCACCGGGTCCGTTCCGGCCCGATACCCCTTGGCAGGTTGCCAAATATGAACGCGACCCCCAAGGAAGGCGTCATGTGTTAGATCATCGGCCAAGGTCAATCTCGGCGTCGCGCATCACCGCCTCGGCCATGAACAAATCCCGGTCCGCAACCATCAAGCGGCGCGGCATTATGCCTATGCTGCCTTCGAGGACGCTCATGTTTACGTCAAACTCAAAGAAGGTTATACCCTCGCTGTCCAGAAGGGCGCTGGCGAGGGCGATGATCGTTGGGTCATTGGTGCGCAATAGCTCTTTCATTTCTTTGACGTAAGACGTGGGCGCGTCTTTGTCCATTCAACCTGTCGGGACCTTCTGATGAGCCTTGATCTTGCCGCGACCAAACCCCACGAACGGCTTGCGGCCGCGCTGTCCGATGATCTGAGGCTGGTGAATGATATGATCCGCGAACGGATGGCATCCGAACATGCCCCGCGCATTCCAGAAGTGACGGCCCATCTGGTCGAAGCGGGCGGCAAGCGCCTGCGTCCGATGCTGACACTCGCGGCGGCAAAGATGTGTGGCTATGGCGGCCCTTATCATGTGCATTTGGCGGCGACGGTTGAATTCATTCACACTGCGACGTTGCTGCATGATGACGTGGTTGATGAAAGCGACAAACGGCGTGGGCGTCCGACGGCAAACCTGCTGTGGGACAATCAATCCAGCGTGCTGGTGGGTGACTACCTGTTTGCGCGGTCGTTCCAACTGATGACCGAGACGGGCAATCTGCAGGTGTTGCGTATTCTGTCCAACGCCGCTGCAACCATTGCCGAAGGCGAGGTACTGCAGCTCACAGCCGCAGCTGATCTGGCCACCACCGAAGAGATTTATCTCAAAGTCGTGCGCGGCAAAACGGCTGCTTTGTTCAGTGCCGCGATGGAAGTGGGCGGCGTGATCGCCGACATGCCAGATGCGCAGGTGCAGGCGTTGTTCGATTATGGTGATGCGTTGGGGATTTCCTTCCAGATTGTCGATGATTTGCTTGATTACGGCGGGACCGCCGCGACCGGCAAGAACATTGGCGATGACTTCCGCGAACGCAAGCTAACCTTGCCCGTGATCCGTGCGGTTGCTGCTGCAGATGCCGAGGAACGCGCATTCTGGGAGCGCACGATTGCAAAGGGGCGTCAGGATGCGGGTGATCTTGACACTGCTCTTGGCTTAATCAGCAAGCACGGCACATTGGAGGCGACCCGGCAAGATGCGCTTGATTGGGCGGATAAAGCGAAAGCGTCGCTTGAGGTATTGCCAGAACATGAGATCAAAGAAATGCTGATTGATCTTGCTGACTACGTCGTCGCGCGGGTGGTCTAGGCGCTGTTGCGTCCGGGACGGTTGCATCCATTATGAAAGCACCGCAGCCGGGGCTACCCACCACGCCATTTCCGACACTTGGATCGCGCGTGCCACTTGCCGCGCATCGGCCATATTGGCCACCAGCCCAAAGCACGTCGCGCCTGATCCTGACATGCCCACCGCTTTGATCGCAGGCATCGCTTGTAGCTTGTTCAGTGCCGTGTCAATGTCGGGGGCCACAAGCCGGGCAGGGGGCAGCAGATCATTCCTTTGGCTGTTCAGCCAGTCTACGAAACCTGCGAAATCAAGCCCGTCAGGCAGGATTTCCATACGGGGGTTTGTCTTGCTGGCAAGGCCCTGAAACACGGCACCCGTTGGCACGGTGGTCTGTGGTTTGACCAGAACCAATGCGCAAGTAGGAAGCTTGGACACAGGGCTAAGAACTTCGCCAATCCCGCTCATCCGGGTGGGGGCGGGCGTGCGCATACAGACGGGGACGTCAGCGCCAAGGGCAACGACTTCGGGGGCTGCGGCAGGCAAGGGTGGGACGTTCCAAAGTTCAGCCAGCAGGCGCAGCGCAGCAGCAGCATCAGCCGACCCGCCACCGATCCCGGCTTGATTGGGAAGGTGCTTTTCAAGGGAGATATGGGCACCTGTTTGCACGTTGCGCACAACACGCAACGCGTTGGCTGCGCGCAGTACAAGGTTGCTGTCATCCACCGGGACACCTTGTGCGAAGGGGCCGGTCACGGTCAGGCGCAAGTCAGGGGCTAAGATCGCTGAAAGTTGGTCAGCCACATCGGCAAAAACCACAAGACTATCCAGAAGGTGATACCCGTCGTCGCGTTGCCCCGTCACATGCAAGGTCAGATTGACCTTGGCCGGGGCTGCAGCGCTAGCCGTCGTCATCTGCCACGCGGATTGGGTCTGCGCCTTCCTGTTCAAGGACGGCATCCAACCCCAGTTCAAGCTTAAGGCGGATCCGCGCGGCAAGTTCTTCATCTGGATCAAAGGATAAAGCGCGGTTCCATTGGAAATTCGCCTCAATCTCGCGGCCAACGGCCCAATAGACATCACCCAAATGGTCGTTGATGATCGGGTCTGTGGCCTCTAAGGCGGCGGCTTTTTCCATCGGATCAACCGCATCTTCAAAGCGGCCCAGTTGGAAATAGACCCAGCCCAAGCTGTCTACGATAGCGCCATTTTCGGGCTCGGCAGCGACGGCGGTTTCGATCATTTCAAGGGCTTCGTCTAGCTTTTCACCACGTTCAACCAATGAATAGCCAAGGTAATTGAGCACCTGCGCCTGATCGGGATTCAGATCAAGGGCTGCGCGAAAGTCAGCCTCGGCAGCGGGCCATTGATCAAGTTGATGATGCGAAATCGCGCGGGTGAAATAGACAAGCCAGCGGCTTGGATCATCCTGCCCATACAGATCAAGGGCGGCATCATAGGCTGGCACCGCTTCCGCGTAGCGATCGTTGCGGCGCAGCACGTCACCCAGTTTGCTATGGACATTGGGCAGGTCGGGGTGACTGCGGGCAAGGCCTTGGGCAACCTCAATCGCGGCCTCAACCCGCTCTGCCCGAAGTAGCACATCCACACGCCCCAGTTCAGCCAATGGAAAGGCGGGATCATTTGGGCTGACACGCGCAAACGCGGCATCGGCTAATTCGTAGCGACCCAGCCGTTCAAGCAGTTCAGCAGACGTGAGAATCGCGTTGGTGTTGTTCGGGTCCAGGTATTCTGCAACCCGCGCATAAAGCAATGTATAGGCATCAGGCGTTTCGCCGCGCAAAAGGCCTGCGATCATGAACGCAACTTCGCCGATCCCTTCTTGGGCATTGGTCACCTCATCATAGGCGATCATCTCGTCTGCGGTCAGTTGCGCACGCAGCGCCGACAGCGTTGGATCTTGCGAGTCACCAAAAACCGTTGACAGCATTTGCAATGCATCGTCATTCCGCTCAAGCTGGCTCAGGACTTTGGCGTGGGCAAAGGCTGCGCGTGCGCTGAAGGCACCGCCGCGTGGGGGGGATGAAAAGATCACCTCGGCCCCTTCGAAATCCCCAACTGAAGCAAGCGCCAGCGCCTTGTGATAGGCCCCGTAGGCTGACATGCCTTCTGTTTCGATGACCGTATCAAAGCTTTCAATCGCTGCAGACATTTCGCCCCGGCCAAGCGCGGCCCATGCTTGGGCCAACCCATCCACAAGGGGGCTGACGGATTCACCGCTTTCGAAGGCCTCTAACAGGCCCGTCCAGTCGTCGGCTTTCGCATAAACGCTTGTCAGGACAAGATGCGATACCTGACTGCCAAGCCCCGCGTCATTGATCCGGCGGGCCGTTCCGGCGGCAGCATCAAAATCCGCAAGGTTCACTTGCGAGGCAAGCAGGGTCTCAAGCAGGAACGGGTTTTTGGTATCGTCCTGCAAAGCCTCGCGGAAATAAGTTTCAACGACAGCAAAATCATTACTTGCCGCAGCCTGTCGCCCGGCAAGGTAGGCCCCGGCGTTATCCTGCCCAAAGGCGGGGGCGGCGCAAAGCGCGGCCGTTGCAAGCAGTACAGCTTTAAGTGTTTGGCTTGGCACGTATCACATCCTTATCGCTTCCCGGTCTCACGTTAGGGAGGCCCGGCGAGGAAGGCAAACAAAGCCCGCGTGATGCGGCAATTTCTCGCGAAATGAAAAGGGTGCCGCCTCGCTTTACATGTTCGGATAGTTTGGCCCGTCGCCCCCTTGCGGCACCGTCCAGTTGATATTCTGGCTGGGGTCTTTGATATCGCAGGTTTTGCAGTGCACGCAGTTCTGAAAGTTGATCTGGAAGCGGGTGTCTTTGCCTTCTTCCTCGACAAATTCATAAACGCCTGCGGGGCAGTAGCGGGCAGAGGGGCCTGCATAGGTCGGCAGGTTCACCGAAACCGGCACGCTTGGGTCTTTCAGGTGCAGGTGTGCGGGCTGGCTTTCTTCGTGGTTGGTAAAGCTGAAGGCCACGTTCGTGAGGCGATCAAAGGACAAGACGCCATCGGGCTTTGGGTAGTCGATTGGCTTGTGCTTGGATGCGGGTTCTGTGCTTTCAGCATCCGTCTTGCCGTGCTTCACGGTCCCCAAAAGCGATCCGCCGAACAAGGTTTGCCACCACATATCGAAACCACCGATCGCCATGCCACCCAGCGGTCCGAATTTCGCATTCAGCGGCGCGACATTGCGCACTTTCTTCAGATCCTGGCCGACAACACCTGATTTCAGATTGTCGTTGTAGGCCGTCAGCGTATCGCCAGCGCGGCCTGCACTGATTGCCGTATGTGCGGCCTCGGCGGCTTCAATGCCTGAATGCATCGCGTTGTGGTTCCCCTTGATGCGCGGCAGGTTCACAAGGCCTGCGGAGCAACCCAGCAGAACGCCGCCGGGGAAAGCAACCTCTGGGATCGACTGATAGCCGCCCTTGGTCACCGCGCGCGCGCCGTAAGCAACACGCTTACCGCCTTTCAAAAGCTCGGCCACCTTGGGGTGATGCTTGAACTTCTGGAATTCCATGTAAGGAAACAGATGTGGGTTCTTGTAGTTCAGATCGACGATATAGCCGACGTAAACCTGATTATTATCAAGATGGTAGATGAATGAACCGCCGCCGTTTTTGAACCCAAGGGGCCAGCCCAGCGTGTGGGTCACTTCGCCTTCGTTGTGCTTGTCTGGGTCAACTTCCCAGATTTCCTTCATGCCGATACCAAACTTTGGAACATCGCAGTTTTCGGACAGATTATACTTGGCAATGACTTCTTTAGAGAGCGACCCACGCACCCCTTCGGACAGCATCACATATTTGCCGTTCAGGATCATGCCGGGTTCATAGGACGGACCGGGGGTGCCGTCGGCGTTTTTGCCAAACTCGCCTGCGATCACGCCCTTAAGTTCGCCATTGTCGCCATAAACCAGTTCGGAACAGGCCATGCCGGGGAAGATTTCGACGCCCATCGCCTCGGCCTGTTCGGCCATCCAGCGGCAGACATTGCCCATAGAGACAATAAAGTTGCCGTGGTTGTTCATCAGTGGCGGCAGAACGAAGTTCGGAATACGCAAAGCGCCAGCTTCGCCCAGCATATAGAAGTTGTCGGACTTTACAGGCACAGTGATCGGGGCACCCTTGGCCTTCCAGTCAGGCATCAGGCGATCAAGGCCGGATGGATCAAGAACAGCGCCTGACAGGATATGCGCGCCAACTTCGGACCCTTTTTCAAGGACAACGACATTCAGATCTTCATCAAGTTGTTTCAGGCGGATCGCGGCGGACAGGCCAGCAGGGCCGGCGCCCACGATCACAACATCTACGTCCATCTCTTCGCGTTCAATATCGGCCATTGTCTGCTTCCTTCTTCTCGGACGGGGCGGACCCCGGAAAATGCGTCTTTGCGTGGTTATCGCAAAGGGTTAAACGGAGCAATGACAACGCGACGTGATAGCGCAATCATGTGATAGCAAATCGCGGCTTGCACTTGACTTTGACTTGCCCACATAGGCTAAGAACGACCGATTGAAGTGATTTACCCCAAGGAAGGGGGCGACGATGGAAAAGATACCTTTGACGCAGGCGGGCTTTGACAAGCTGAACGCAGAGCTGAAACATTTGAAATCAGTAGAACGCCCGGCGATTATCCGCGCGATTGCCGAAGCGCGCGAACACGGGGATCTCTCCGAAAACGCTGAATATCACTCTGCCAAGGAAAAGCAGTCCTTCATCGAAGGTCGCGTGAAGGAACTTGAAGGGGCTATTTCTTTGGCCGATGTCATTGATCCCGCGAAACTTTCCGGGTCAATCAAGTTCGGGGCGACAGTTGAATTGGCCGATGAAGAAACGGACGAAGAAAAGACCTATCAGATCGTTGGCGAATATGAGGCCGATATCGAACAGGGCCGTCTGAACATCAAATCGCCCATTGCGCGGGCATTGATTGGCAAAGAAGAAGGCGACAGTGTTGAGGTACGCACGCCCGGCGGTGTACGATCCTACGAAATCCTGTCGATCACTTACAAATAATCGGAACGCTTCATGGCACAGGGTCGCTTTAAGCCGATCATCGTCAATGACACTGGCGTCAGCACGACCGAGGTCGTGGCCGTCATCGTGGCTGTCTTGTGGATGGCCGGTGTTGGCCTGTTCTTTCTGATGGTTCCGCCTCAGACGAACCCGGATATGCCCTTTGACAGCCTGCGGATTGTCCTGATCGTCATGGCGATCTTCTTGCCTGTGGCGATCATTTATGTGGCGGCTGCCGCGTCCCGCTCTGCCCGCGTGATGCGTGAGGAATCCCAGCGCCTGCAAGTCGCGATTGATGGCATCCGTGAAACTTACCTGCAGGATCGCGCGGCCCAAGCCCAACAGCCCGCCAGTATAAAGGAAAACCCCGGCGTTGCTGAAAAGCTGGAAGAAATCGCCAAAGAGACGCAAGCGCCAGTTTCCGTCACCTTCCAGACCAAGCGCGAAGCGGCAACGCCTGTGCGTCCTGTGGCCCAGGCCCCCGCTGATGATCAGCCTGCCTTGGCGCTGGGCACAAGTGCCGAAGATATGACGCCGCCTTTGCCGCGCCCCGATTTGATCCGCGCCTTGAATTTCCCGGATACGGATCAAGACACTGCAGGTTTCGCGGCCTTGCGCCGCGCGCTGAAGGATCGCAATGCACGCCAATTGGTGCAGGCCAGCCAAGACATGCTGACGCTCTTGTCCCAAGACGGTATTTATATGGACGATTTGCGCCCCGACCGCGCCCGCCCCGAAATCTGGCGGCGTTTCGCGCGCGGCGAACGGGGGCGGACGATGGCCGCCCTTGGGGGCGTGCGGGATCGGTCTTCGCTTGCGCTTACGGCGGGACGGATGCGGGAAGATACGATCTTCCGGGACTCAGCCCATCACTTCCTGCGCAAATTCGACAATATGCTGGTCGTGTTCGAACCAGAGGCAAGCGATGAAGACTTAATCGCGCTGTCCGAAACCCGCACTGCCCGCGCGTTTATGCTGCTTGGGCGGGTGACGGGGGCGTTTGACTAATTGCTTGAAATCTTCCTTCAGACCCTGCCATTCTTTGCCCTGATCGGGGTTGGGTATCTGGCAGGGCGCAGGCAGTTTTTCACACCAGAAGCGACGGCTTACCTGACCAAATTTGTTTTCTATTTCGCTCTGTCAGCGATGCTGTTCCGCTTTTCGGCGAACCTGTCGCTGGGTGAGATCCTCGATTGGCCTTTCGTCTTTGCTTATCTTGCCGGATCAGCAGTTGTCTATATCCTTGCCACGATCGTTGCGATGCTGCGCAAATTGTCCATCGCCGAAGCCGCCGTCGAGGCACAATGCGCAGTGATCGGCAATGTCGGCTTCCTTGGTATTCCGATGCTTGTTTTGCTTTTGGGCGAAGATGCTGCCGGGCCTGTGATGATGGTTTTAGCCGTCGATCTGATCGTCTTTGGTAGCCTGATCGTGATCTTGATCACAGGGTCCCGCGATGGGCGGATGCGGCTTGGGGTGTTGAAAACCGTTGGGCTGGGTCTGCTGAAAAACCCGATGATCGTCTCAATCTGCCTTGGGCTGCTTGTCTCGGCCTTTGCGCTGCCGATACCCGGCCCGGTTAATGAATTTCTGACACTTCTGGGCGGGGCTGCCACACCGGGGGCATTGTTCGCCATTGGTGCATCTCTGGCCACAAAATCAGCCGAGCGGATCAGTGTCGCAGGTTGGCTGTCGTTCTGCAAACTTGCGTTGCACCCTGTCGCCGTCGCCATCTTCGCGCTGCTTGTCTTTGACATCGATCCTTATGCGGCGGGCGTTATGATCGCCGCTGCGGCTTTGCCGGTTGCGGGAAACGTCTATATCCTTGCCCAGCACTACTGTGTCGCACCTGCGCGCGTGTCGGCCTCGATCCTGATTTCGACGGCTATCAGCGTGTTGACCTTGTCTGGCGTCATCGCATGGGTGACAACGCTTTAGCCTTGCGGTAGCCCTTGAAGAAACGGAGGGCTGCGCGATGGAAACAATCTCGGAAAACAAGTGCTTTGGGGGCACGCAGGGCGTCTACAAACACGCCTCAAAGGTCTGCAATTGCGATATGACTTTCGCGGTGTTCCTGCCAGAAGAGGCTGCCTTTGGCCCTGTGCCTGTTCTTTGGTTTCTATCCGGGCTGACCTGCACCCACGAAAACGCAATGATCAAAGCCGGGGCGCAGGCCTGGGCCACAGAACAAGGCATCGCGCTGATCTTCCCCGACACATCGCCGCGCGGCGAAGGCGTGGCGGATGATGAGGCCTATGATCTGGGGCAGGGTGCCGGGTTCTACATTGATGCAACCGAAAAGCCTTGGTCCGATCACTTCAAAATGTGGAGCTATGTGGCCGAGGAACTTCCTGGCTTGGTCGGCGAGAACTTCGCCATTGATATGGAGCGGCAGGCGATCACCGGCCACTCCATGGGCGGACATGGCGCGTTGACGATGGCGATGGCTTTGCCGGGGCGCTTCAAATCTGTTTCGGCTTTTGCGCCGATCTGCAACCCGACGAATTCCGACTGGGGCCGCAAGCAATTCGCGGCCTACTGGGGGGATGAGGCGAACTGGGGCCCGCATGATGCGACCATGTTGATGGAGGGGGCCGGGTTTGACGGGCCTGTGCTGATTGATACCGGGACGGATGACCAGTTTGGTGACCTGCTGGGGACAGAGGCCTTTGCCGCCGCTTTCGCCGCAAAACGGCAAGAAGGGCAGTTGCGCTTGCAAAAAGGGTACGATCATTCCTATTTCTTCATCGCGACCTTTATGGAGGATCACGTGGCCTTCCATGCCGAGGCGCTTTACGCATGATATACGTCGACGCGGATGCCTGTCCGGTCAAGGCCGAGGTTGAACGCGTTGGCACGCGCCATAAGCTAAAGATGTTTATCGTAAGCAACGGTGGCATCCGCCCGTCGCCCAATCCATTTATGGAAATGGTCGTCGTGCCCGATGGCCCTGACGTCGCTGACATGTGGATCGCCGATCGCGCGACCAAGGGCGATGTGGTCGTGACGGGGGATATTCCGCTGGCAGCCAAATGCATCGAAAACGGCGCGCTTGTCATCAAGCACAATGGCGAGGCACTGACACAAGCCAATATCGGGAACGTGCTGGCCACGCGCGACTTAATGACAGACATGCGTGCCGCAGACCCGTTCCGGCAAGGTGGCGGCAAGCCGTTCTCAAAGGCTGACCGTGCGCGGTTCCTGGACGGCTTAGAACGCATGGTCCGCAAGGCCGCTGCGGGATGAATTGGGTACGCAGCCTGTCGCCGAACATGCTTGGCGGGTTGTGTGCAGTGCTGTCGGTCCTTTGCTTTGCGATCAATGACACGACGATCAAGTTCCTCAGCGATGGCTACGCCTTGCATCAGGTCGTGCTGATCCGCTCGGCACTTGGGCTTGTATTCGTGCTGGCGCTCATCGCGCCATTGACCGTCGGGCGGCGCATTTGGCGGACGCAAAAGCTGCGGCTGCACATACTGCGCGGGATGTGCGTTGTGATGGCGAATATGACGTTCTTTGCTGGGCTTGCGGCGTTGAAGCTGGCAGATGCGGTGGCCGTCTTCTTTATCGCACCGCTGATGATCACGGTATTCTCGGTCTTTTTCCTTAAGGAATATGTCGGCCCTTGGCGCTGGGCTGCGGTGATTGTCGGGTTTCTGGGCGTGCTTTTGGTGGCGAAACCAGGGTCGGAGGCGTTTCAGGTTGCATCGCTCCTCCCGATCCTTGCCGCGGTCTTCTACGCCCTGATCCATATCCTGACCCGCAAGATGGGCGGCACGGAAAGCGCGGCGACAATGGCGTTTTACATCCAAGTGATGTTCATCATTGTCTGTCTTCTCATTGGCCTTCTGATCGGGGACGGGCGGTTCGGGGACCAAGACGACCCATCCCTGCGGTTCCTGCTGCGCGCGTGGAGCTGGCCCGCGCAGGCTGATTATCCGTTCTTTCTGATCCTTGGAATTGGCGTCGCCTTTGGTGGCTATTTCATCTCTCAGGCCTACCGCGTCGCTGAGGCTGGGTTTGTGGCACCATTTGAATACCTTGGCATGCCCATCGCGATTGTTTTTGGGATTTTGCTGTTTGACGAATACCCCGATGTGCGCACACTTTTGGGGGCGGCTTTGATCATTGGGGCAGGGCTTTTCACGCTCTGGCGCGAGCAGCGCGTTGCCGCTAGGGTAAACACATGATTAATGCAGTGATTTTCGACATCGGCAATGTGCTGATTGAATGGCAACCCGAACGCTACTACGACCGCGTCATCGGAGAGGACCGCCGCCGTGCGATGTTCGCTACCCTTGATTTGCACGCGATGAATGACCGGGTGGACCGGGGCGAGAACTTTCGCGAAGTGATCTATGCGACCGCTGATGCCACCCCCGCGTGGGCGGATGAGATTCGCATGTGGCATGATGACTGGTTGGAAATGGCCAAGCCCGCAATTGAACACTCTGTGCGTTTATTGGGTGCATTGCGCGCAGCATCGGTGCCCGTGTTCGCTTTGTCCAACTTTGGCATCCAAACCTTCGCCATTGCAGAGCCGATTTATCCGTTCCTCAAGAACTTTGATCGCCGCTATATTTCGGGGCATATGGGGCAGGTGAAACCGGAACCACGTATCTATGAGATGGTCGAAGAAGACTGCGGGTTGGATCCCGCCACATTGCTCTTCACTGATGACCGGCAAGAAAACCTTGATACCGCTGCCAGCCGTGGCTGGCAGACGCATTTGTTCGACAGACCTGCCGGGTTCGCAGAGCGTTTGGTGCAAGAGGGGCTTTTGACCCCCGAGGCTGCGCAATGACCGTGATGATCCCCTTTGCCGAAGGCGAGGCCAATCTGGATTGGCTGGCGCTGACTGATGCCTTGGCGGCAGGGCACAAAGCCCCCAAAGCCAAGGTAGAGGATGTGTTTCTTTACCGCGATGACAACACCTTGCTGAACCGGTCTGCGTGGATCAAAGGCATGGGAGTCGCGGTCAAATGCGCGACGGTATTTCCGGGAAACCGGGCTGCGGGCAAGCCGATGATCGGCGGGGCGGTGAATCTGTTTTCGGATGAGGACGGGACGTTGGAAGCGATCCTTGATTTTCATCTGGTGACCAAGTGGAAAACCGCAGGTGATAGCCTGTTGGCCGCACGCAGCCTTGCCCGCCCTGAGGCGCGCAACATTCTGATCGTGGGGGCAGGCACGGTGGGGCGGTCTTTGCGCGCAGCTTACGGGGCCGCCTTCCCGGATGCACAATTCAGGGTTTGGAACCGCTCGCCCGTTGGGGCAAAGGCGTTTCAGAAGGATTGCCCCGATGTGGCCATCGCCCAAGACTTAGAGGCCGCAGTCAAAGCCGCTGATATTGTCACCTCTGCCACCATGTCGACCGATCCGCTGATCAAAGGCGACTGGCTGCAACCTGGCCAACACATTGATCTGATTGGGGCCTACCGCCCGGACATGCGCGAAGCTGATGACACAGCTCTGACCCGGTCACGCATCTTCGTGGACAACCTGCACACGACCGCCGGACATATCGGAGAGTTGAAGACCCCGATTGCAGAAGGCGTGATTACGAAGGCCGATATCATCGCCGATTATTACGACCTTGATCAGTTCCAGCGTCAAAATGATGCCGAAATTACACTGTTTAAGAACGGCGGTGGCGCGCATCTGGATTTGATGACCAGTCGCTATATTCTAGACGCATGGCAAAGCAGATGATGACAACAGACGAAATCAAAGCCTTTCAGCGCGACGGCGCTGTCGTCGTGCGTGGCGTCTTTGCGGATTGGGTCGATGTGATGGCCGAAGGGATCGCCCAAAATATCGCGGAACCCGGCGAATATGCGTCCGAGAATGCGGTGACCCAAGGGCGGTTCTTTGATGATTATTGCAACTGGACGCGGATCGCCCCGTTTGAAGATCTGGTGCGTAATAGCCCTGCGGCAGAACTGGCAGCTATAGCGATGCAAAGCCGCACCGCGCAGTTCTTTCATGATCATGTACTGGTCAAAGAACCGGGCACGCCAAAGCCGACGCCATGGCATCAGGACGCGCCTTATTACTTCGTGGAAGGCAGCCAGACCGTCAGCATCTGGATCCCGCTTGATCCGGTGCGCGAAGCCTCGCTGCGCTTCATCGCGGGTTCGCACAAATGGGATAAGATGGTGCGCCCTGTCAGCTGGGCCGATGACAGTGACTTTTACGCAGGCGACACCGAATGGATGCCCGTACCCGACCCCGATGATGCAGAGGTTCTGGAATGGGCGATGGAGCCGGGGGATGCGGTTTTGTTTGATTACCGCACTGCCCACGGGGCGCGGGGCAACGCAAGCCAGACGCGGCGGCGTGCGCTGTCACTGCGCTGGGTCGGGGATGATGCGCGGTTTGTACAGCGCCCGGGGCGCACTTCGCCTCCGTTTCCGGGGCATGGGATGATGCCGGGTGATCGCTTGCGCGAAGATTGGTTTCCAGTGGTGTGGGAGAACGCCTAGATGACATTTCTTTATATTCTTATCGGGCTGATTGCCGCCTTGGGAATCGCCTATGTGCTTTTTGATCGCGGCGGCAAGCCAGTCACTGATGCCGAACGCAAAGCCGCACCGGGCCAATGTGCGCAGCTCTCACAAGGGCAAACCTATTATCAATGGCACGGCTCGGCGCGGGGGCCGGTGCTTGTGGCTATTCACGGGCTGACGACGCCCAGCATCGTTTATCAATGGATGGCTGGCGGGTTGGGCAGTATGGGTTTTCGGGTGCTGACCTATGACCTTTATGGGCGGGGCCTGTCGGATGCGCCTGAGGGCGCGCAGGATCAGGCTTTCTTTTTGCAACAGCTTTCTGATCTGCTGGAAGATCAGGGGATCACCGAGGATGTGACCTTGGTTGGCTATTCGATGGGCGGCGCAATTGCGACTGCCTTTGCCGCCCGCAATATCCACATGGTCAAACAACTGATTTTGCTCGCACCCAGCGGAATTGAAATGCGCGAAAGTAGCTTTTCCCGCTTTTGCCGTAAAACGCCCGTGATTGGTGATCTGGTCCATACCCTCGTGGGTGGTATGCGGATGACCAGGGCGCTGCGCGCGAAAAACGAACAAAGTGAGGTTCCGGGCATGCTTGCCGCGCAATTGACGCAAGTCAGGCGGCGCGGCTTTGTCAAAGCGGTGCTGTCCAGCCGCCGCGGCATGCTGGATGTGATCCAAAAGGACGAACATCAGGCCCTAAGCCGGGCCGATGTTCCAACGGTTGCGATCTGGGCAGAACGGGATGACGTCATCCCAATTTCGGCGCTTGGCAGACTGGCGCAGTGGAACCGGAACGCGCGGCAGGAAACCATTCCCGAGGCGGGGCACGGGTTACCCTACACGCATACGATAGCCGTTCTTGAAAAGCTGCGGGACATCACGATTGAACGCTAGGTTGCTTGCGCGCTGCGCCTTTCGTTGATCGGCAGATGCACAATCGCGCTGAACAGCCCAACGCCAATCCCGACCCACCAAACCGCAGTATAGGTGCCGTAGATGTCGTAAAGTTTGCCGCCCAGCCACACGCCCATGAATGATCCAAGCTGGTGCGAAAAGAAGACGATCCCGTAAAGCGTGCCCATATAGCGCAGCCCATAAAGATGCGCGACAAGCCCCGAGGTCAGGGGCACTGTCGCCAGCCAAAGGGACCCCATCGCCACCGAGAACAAGATCACCGTGCCGGGGGTCATTGGCGTCAGGATAAAGGCGGTCGCCACAATTGTGCGCCCAATATAAATCCCGGCCAGCAGGTACTTTTTGGAATAATGCTTGCCCGCCCAACCGGCCAGCAGTGTGCCCCCGATGTTGGCAAGCCCGATCAGCGAAATCGCAACGGCCCCCAAGGCGCTGGTCGCTGTGATCCCCATCGCAGAAAGGACGCCATTGGATGAAATCGGCCCGCAAACCTCGGCCACGAAAGCGGGGAAGTGGGCAGTGATGAAGGCCAGCTGATAGCCGCAGGAAAAGAAGCCCAAAAAGATCAGCGTATAGGACGGGTCCTTGAAGGCACGGATCAGGATCGTGCCCATGCTTTCTTCAAGTTCGGCCTTTGTGGCGACAGTGTCGCTGCGGATCATTGGCAAAGTGACAAGTACCGCAAGGATCATGCCCGCGAAGGTCACAAACACCATCTGCCACGTCATGAAGCCCAGCAGATATTCGGCCAATGGCGCGCCAAAAACTTGCCCGGCAGACCCCGCAGCCGTCGCAATCGCCAAAGCCATCGACCGGTTGTCATCTGACGCAGCACGCCCCACGACGGCCAAAATCACACCAAAGCCGGTGCCCGCAATCCCAAAGCCCACAAGCACTTCGTAGAATTGGTGGGCCAGCGGCGTGGTCGCCCCCGATGACAGCAACAGCCCAGCAGCATAGCACAGCGCGCCGATAATGATGGCTTTGCGCTCGCCGATCTTCTCGGCAATCGCCCCGAATATCGGTTGTCCAATCCCCCAAGCAAGGTTCTGGATCGCAATCGCAAGGCTGAAGTCAGCGCGCATCCAGCCGAATTCTTCGGCAATCGGGATCTGAAACACCCCGAACGACGCCCGGATCGCAAAGCCCGTCATGATGATGATACAGCCCGCGATCAACACAGGCGACATAAGGGCTTTGTTTTCGCTCATGGGCTGACAGTGCCGCGCGCCAATTGGATTGACAAGGCGCGGCTTGGCGCGACAAGTGGGATCATGACGATTGAAGATGTATATCGGGCCGCCGTTGCTGCCGGAACCCTGACCGAAGACGCCGCGCAGCTGGGTGTGATGGCACAATTGGACCGGGTGAAAGCCGGGCTTGAGACGCCAGTGAAAACTGGGTTTTTCCAGAAAGCCCCGCCGCCGATCCAAGGGCTTTACATGTGGGGCGGGGTCGGGCGCGGCAAGTCGATGCTGATGGATCTGGCCTATGCGCAGATCGATGTGCCCAAGCAACGCTGGCACTTTCACGCCTTCATGCAATGGGTGCACGCGGAAATGACCCAAGCGCGCAAGCGCAACGTGGATGACGCCATCGCGCCTGTTGCGGCCAAGCTGGTGTCGGATATCCGCCTGCTCGCCTTTGACGAAATGCAGATCACCGACATCACTGATGCGATGATCGTAGGGCGCCTGTTCGAGGCGTTGTTTGCCGCTGGGGTGGTAATCATCACAACTTCAAACCGGCCCCCGGATGATCTTTATAAAGACGGGCTGAACAGAGATTTGTTCCTGCCCTTCATCGCCCTGATAAAAGACCGCTTGGTGATCCATGAATTGGCTGCGGCTCAGGACTATCGGCAGGGGCGGCTGGCTGGAGCAGATCGCTATTTCACCCCGATATCCGAGGATTCGCGGGCTGCGATCAACGCTGTATGGAAAGAACTCAGCCAAGGGCAATCCGAGCCGTTGACCTTGCGCGTAAAAGGGCGCGAGGTGGTTTTGCCTGCGTTCCACAACGGCGTTGCGCGGGCTGCGTTTTTTGATCTGTGCGGCAAACCGCTGGGGGCCGCGGATTATCTGGCGCTTGCCGAAGCGGTGCGCGTGCTGATCCTTGAAAGAATTCCCGCACTTGGGCGGGACAACTTTAATGAGGCCAAGCGCTTTGTGACACTCATCGATGCACTGTACGAGGCAAAGGTGCAGCTGATTTGCAGCGCAGCTGCCCCGCCTGAAATGCTTTACCTTGAAGGGGAAGGCACGTTTGAATTTGAACGCACGGCCAGTCGTCTGCGCGAAATGCAGGCAGCGGATTGGGGTATTTAGACTTCGGATGCCGAGAAGCTATTTTTGCGTCTAAAAGGCACCTCTAAAAAACAAAGAGACAGGCCCAAAGCCTGCCCCCTCGCCCTGCCAAGACTATTGGAAAAGGCGCGTCGCCCCCCGTTGGGCTGACCCTAGGTCGGCACTGATTCGCAGTCAAGCACCTGATTCGCAAACTAGCGTTTTGAAAGCGGCGTTGACTGGCGACAGTCGGCGGTGACGGGTGCTGTGGTGGCGATGAAGGGCGTGTTCCGATCAATACTGCTGTCGCGTACAAAAGTGCCGTTGACGCACACATCCTGCGCGCCGTTTGCTGCGTTAAATCCAAAACCGGGCGTGCCGCAATCACTCACCGCCCCATTCGCATTCCATCCTTGCGAGCGGAGCGTTCCGAAATTGCCGCCGGTCGGAAAGGTCAAAATTTTGGGGGCAAAGCGGAGATGCCAAGTGGTTTCTGGTCCGGCCTCTTCCATATTCCAACTGCCCACGGGTGCACCGTTCAGATAACCTGTGATTTTAAAGGCGGTCACGTCGTCCTCGGTAATATAGGCGCGATCCATCAGCGTATCAGGAAACACAATCGTGCCCGTCATCGTATAGCCACCCGCGCCCAGCCAGCAAAAGTTGAAGCTGGCCGCATGGGCGGCATGGCCAAATGTCGCGCACAAACAGGCAAGGATGGCGGCTTTAGGCAAGTGACACCTCATTGCTGCGCATGACGTGGCCTGCCAGATAAAGTGAACCGCAGATCAAAATACGTGCGTTGGCATCCTTTGTCGTGATTGCATCAATCGCGTCTTCAACGCTTGCAGCTGTGGTTGCAGCCATTCCGACCAAGGCAGCGGCTTTGGCTGTCTCTTCGGCGCGAAGCGTATTCTGTTCATCGGGGATGGATACAGCAGTCAAGCTTTCAGCGACGGCGGCCAGAGGTGCCATATATCCTGCCACATCTTTCGTGTTCAGCATGCCGCAGATCAGATGCGTCGGACGTTCGGGCAAGCCCTTCAAAGTCTGTGCAATCGCCCGCCCTGCTGCGGGATTGTGCCCGCCATCCAGCCAAAGTTCTGCCGGGCGGGCGCGGGTAACCAGCGCGCCCTCGGTCAGCTTTTCCATCCGGGCGGGCCATGTGGGTTTGGTTACCGCGGCTTCGCACGCGGCTTCATCCTTGCCCAGATGGCGCAAAGTGGCCAAAGCTGCGCCTGCGTTCATCACCTGATGCGGCCCCGGCAGGACGGGCAGGGGCAAATCCAGCAGTCCTGTTTCATCCTGATAAATCAACCGTTCGCGTTCCGCGCTCACATGCCAATGCTGACCGTGCGCAAGAAGCGGCGCGCCCAGTTTCAGGGCCTGCGCTTCGATCACATCCATCGCTTCTTCATGCTGTGGGCCCACCACACAAGGCACGCCGCGCTTGATGATCCCGGCCTTTTCAAAGGCGATCTTGGCCAGCGTATCCCCAAGGAACCCTTGGTGATCCATATCGACGGGGGTGATCACCGTCAGCGCGGGCTTCACAACATTCGTCGCATCCAAGCGCCCACCAAGCCCGACCTCAAGCAAGGTATAATCGGCGGGGGTTTCGGCAAAAGCGACAAGGCCCGCAACGGTCGTGATCTCAAAATAAGTGATCGGGTCTGGGCCATTGGCGACGTAGCACCGATCCAGCACATCCGTCAGCGCATCCTCAGTGATCAGCGTTCCTGCAAGGCGGATGCGTTCATGAAAGCGCGCCAAGTGGGGCGAGGTATAAGCGTGCACTTTCGCCCCCGCCCCCTCAAGCCCCGCGCGGATCATCGCTTGGGTCGATCCTTTGCCGTTGGTCCCGGCGATATGGATCACAGGGGGCAAGCGGTCTTGCGGGTTGCCCATTTTGTCGAGCAGGGACCACACCCGATTAAGGGTCAGGTCGATGACCTTGGGATGCAGCGCCATCATCCGGGCAAGGATTGCATCAGAGTTCATTCCGGGACCTTTCCGGTTTGGATCAAGCGGATGACCGCAACACCAGCGGCAATATCAACGCCTGCGCAGAAAGCAGGCCACCATTCGGGGCCGGGGTGGGCGATTGAGCCTGCGAATATGTCGAAGATTCCATGGGCGATCAGGCCACCGGCAAGCAGGAGCATACCCTTATGAAAGGCGCGGAGGGCAAGGAAGGCAAAGCCTGCAAAGATCGCAAAATGCAAAGCGAATGAAAGCCAATCCGCTTCGGCCGCAGCAAAGACCGGATAAAACAGCGCAATCGCGGCCAGCAGAATAGCGGCCCCCGAACGCTCGGCCAGCATCCCGGCGCGGTACATTATCCAGATCAGCCCAGCGCCGCCAACCACGCCAATCAGCGCGGCGACGACGATCAAGCTTTTGCGTCCTCAGCCGGGGCCGCATCTTCTAGGCTTGGTGATGGCAGATCGCCTTTGACGGGCGGGGGCTGCTTCATCAGCATGCGCACGATGGTGACAAGTTCGTCTTTCAGGTCTGTGCGCTTGGTCACACGGTCAAGCATCCCATGATCCAGCAGGTATTCGGCGCGCTGAAAACCTTCGGGCAGTTGTTCCCCAATCGTCTGTTCGATCACGCGGGCCCCGGCAAAGCCGATCAGCGCGTTAGGTTCCGCAATCTGCACATCGCCCAGCATCGCATAGGATGCGGTGACGCCGCCCGTGGTCGGGTGGGTCAGAACGACGATATAGGGCAGCCCGGCTTCTTTCAGCATTTGCACAGCAATGGTCGTGCGGGGCATTTGCATCAGGCCAAGGATGCCCTCTTGCATCCGCGCGCCACCGGCAGCCGAAAACAGCACCAGCGGGCGCTTAAGTTCAATCGCGCGTTCGGCGGCGGCAATAATGGCATTGCCGACATACATCGACATTGAGCCGCCCATGAAGGAAAAGTCCTGTACGCAGGCGACGATCCCGGTGCGCCCAATCTCACCCTCGGCCACAAGCATCGCGTCTTTCTCGCCCGTTTTCTTGCGGGCTTCCTTGATGCGGTCAGTGTATTTCTTCTGATCCTTGAAATGGAGCGGATCGGCCACAGGCTCGGGCACTGCGACCTCAACAAAAATGCCACCGTCAAAAAGGCACCTCAGCCGATCGCGGGCACTGATGGGCATGTGGTGGTCGCAGCTTGTGCAGACGTTCAAATTGTCCGACAACTCGCGATGAAACAGCATCGTGCCGCAAGCATCGCA
Organism: uncultured Cognatiyoonia sp.; assembly: GCA_964414165.1. Taxonomy (GTDB): domain Bacteria; phylum Pseudomonadota; class Alphaproteobacteria; order Rhodobacterales; family Rhodobacteraceae; genus Cognatiyoonia. Next base: position 1,773 of record CAYPVL010000010.1, on the reverse strand, counting down.
TTTGGTCCACAGGTTCTCGGGCAACTCACGGCGCGAGAAAAGAGAGTTGATAGTGGGGCGGACGTAGTTGGTGATCCAGTTCATGCGAAACAGCCCTTGGTGGTTTGTTTTAGGCAAATATGTCGGTGGCAGCGGAATTGCAATCTTTGCGCAGCAAGCGTCGCAAGATCGCCCAAGTGCCGATGGCGATGCACATATCAATCAGGAATAGCGATGGTGGCAGTTCGGACACTTCATAAGGTGTGGTCATCCAGACAAATCCGTTCAGTTCGCCCGCGTTGCCCAGGAAATTCATCAGCATAAAGTTATTGGCAAAATGCCAGCCCCATGCAGCACCAATGTTACCCGTGCGGCGGGTCAGATCCGTCCACAAGATACCCGTGAGTGTGATCGCGATGATCGCATACCACGTCAGATCACCCATCATGTCCGGGTTATAATGCAGCAAACCAAACGCCACGGGCGGCAGCGCGAACCAGATGATCCAGCTTTGAAAGCGCGCACCCAGTTGCTGCATCAGATAGCCACGGAACAGGATTTCCTCGGCTCCGGTCTGGATCAGCACAAGCACGGCAGCAATGGGCAGGAAGGCCAGCACCGATGATAGCGGGCGCTGCACCGTTCCATCATAGAAATAAGCCCAAGCCCCGTAAATCACAGCCTGCAAAGCAAAGAAGACGGCCAACGCAATCAGGAAATGCCGGATCATCGGACGCATTGGCCCAAACAATGTCAGCGGATTGCGTCGGTGCAAAAGCACAGTCGCAAGAAAAACCCCGAAAATGATCACAAGAAAGCTCAGAAGGATCATGGAAAGGGCAAAGCGCGTGTTCCCTTCCATCAAAGCAAAGATGGCCCGGTCGGCGTTTGCAGGATCACTTAGGGCGATTGCTGCGCCAAGCCCGAACATGCCCGCAAAATAGATCACGACAATCAAAAGGATGCCCAAAAGCAGCCGCCAAATGGCCGCGCCGGGCCGGGCTGGGGCGATGAAAGCTTCGAAATTCGGGGTCCGAAAGTGCATGTCGCTTTGCTGGCATGTGTCACGCATGCGTGCAAGGCCATCAGTTCCGTCTTGTGTCTGAGGGTTGCGCAATTTAGACCGCTTGCAACAGATTTTCAGGGGATCGCACCATGCTTAAAGGCAAGACCGACAAGACCAACCTACCCAGCCGCCACGTGACCGAAGGCCCATCCCGCGCGCCGCACCGGTCTTACTTTTATGCGATGGGTCTGGATGAGGTTGCGATTGACCAGCCATGGGTTGGAGTTGCGACCTGTTGGAATGAAGCCGCACCTTGCAACATCTCGCTGAACCGGCAGGCCCAAGCGGTCAAGCTTGGTGTGAAGAAGGGTATGGGCACACCCCGTGAATTCACCACCATCACCGTCACCGACGGGATCGCGATGGGGCATGAAGGGATGCGATCCTCCCTCGCGTCGCGTGAAGCGATTGCGGATACGGTTGAGCTGACGATGCGCGGGCATTGCTATGATGCCATCGTCGGCCTTGCAGGCTGCGATAAATCCCTCCCGGGTATGATGATGGCGATGGTACGTCTGAACACGCCGTCTGTCTTCATCTATGGCGGGTCGATCCTGCCGGGCCGCTTGGGCGGCAAGGATGTGACCGTGCAAGACGTGTTCGAAGCCGTGGGCCAGCACCAAGCGGGCAATATGTCAGACGAAGAACTGGCCGTACTTGAACGCGTGGCTTGCCCCTCTGCCGGTGCCTGCGGTGGTCAGTTCACTGCCAATACCATGGCCTGCGTG